>CAJEYI010000066.1 GCA_903994795.1 uncultured bacterium | reverse complement strand
AGGCACTTGATCATATCGACGAAGTGATTAAAATCATTCGCGCATCTAAGGACGTGCCAACAGCAAGCGCAGCGCTCATCAAGAAGTTTTCTTTCACACCTATTCAAACAGCTGCAATTCTCGCAATGCGCCTTCAAACACTTGCTGGTCTTGAACGACAGAAGATTGAAGACGAGCTTGCAGAAATTCAGAAGATCATTGCAGCACTCAAGAAAATCCTTGCCAGTGATAAGAGTATCCTCAAAGTGGTGCGTGAGGAGCTCGTCGCGGTAGGTGAGAAGTTCGGGGATGATCGTCGCACGAAGATCGTGAAGGGTGGAGTGAAGAATATTTCTGTAGAGGACTTGGTGCCAGACGAAGAGTCTGTGCTTGTACTCACAGCGGGTGGATATGTGAAGCGTACAAACCCTGATGAATACAAAATTCAGAAGCGTGGAGGCGTTGGAGTAATCGACATGTCTACAAAAGAAGAAGATGTTGTGACGCACTTCCTCAAAGCATCTGCACACTCAGAGCTTCTCTTCTTCACCGACTATGGAAAGGCATACCAAATGAAGATGTACGAACTTCCAGAGGGACGTCGTGCAACGAAAGGCAAGTCAATTATGAACTTCCTTCCACTCGCCAATGATGAAAAAGTTACAAGTGTATTGCCAGTACCAAAGGGCGCAGCACGTGACGCTCTTTCAGTATTCTTTGTAACTCTCGAAGGAGTTGTGAAAAAAGTTGAAGCAAAGAGCTTCGCAGATGTGCGCCGCTCCGGAATTATCGCAATTAGTCTCAAGGGTGACGACAAGCTCGTCGCTGCGCATCTCGCCGCAGAAGGAGACAGTATCTCAATTGTTACGGCAAAAGGTCAATCAATACGCTTCGACGAGTCAGAAAGCCGCGCAATGGGCCGTGCAGCTGCAGGCGTTCGAGGAATGACAGTTAAGAAAGGAGACCGGGTGGTGTCTTCAGAGGTTGTATCTGCTGATGCAAAGCACGCTTCGCTTCTCATCATCATGAGCAACGGATACGGCAAGCAGACCACAATGGACGAGTACAAGATCCAAGGTCGTGGAGGTTCAGGTATCAAGACAGCTGAAGTTACTCCAAAGACAGGAGAAATCATCGGAGCAAAGATTCTAGTGGGAGAAGAAATGAAAGAAGAAGAGATTGTGGTGATCTCGAAGAAGGGACAAGTGATTCGTGTATCTGCCAATGAGATTCCTTCACTTTCTCGAGCTACACAAGGGGTACGCATAATGAAGATGCGCGAAGGAGATACAATTGCCTCGATGGTTGCGCTATAGAGCTTATGAGTATCGAAGGATTTAAAGCAGCGAATGATAATTTTCCTTTAAAAGAAAAGGTGGAAGATGTACACAGATCTATGTTTAACGAGTATGTCAGTGACTTTTTAAAACCAAGTGATGAAAATAATCCTATAGAATTATTAAAATCAATTGTTGATGACGTGATAGCTCGTAGAAACATTCCTGATAGATCTGATACTAGTATTCAATCTAAGATATATAATACTCTAAACAACT
>CAJEYI010000065.1 GCA_903994795.1 uncultured bacterium | reverse complement strand
GTTGCATTCTCAAATGTTGCACCGGTGTCAGCGGAAATCACCTCAGCACCAACCACAGCTGCAATATCTGCAAGCATTTCCTTCTTCCGGTCTCCATACCCAGGAGCTTTAACAGCAATCACGCTGAAGGTTCCGCGAAGACGGTTCACGATAAATGTAGAGAGTGCATCACCTTCGACATCATCAGCAATAATTACAAGCTCTTTCTTGCCAGACTGCGCAACCTTCTCAAGCAATGGGAGAATTTCCTGAACGCTTCCAATCTTCTTGTCTGTGATAAGTATTGTTGCATCTTTCATCTCAGCTTCCATGCGTTCTGCATTTGTGACCATATATGCAGATACGTATCCCTTATCAATCTGAAGACCCTCAACAACTTCATACGAAAGCTCCATTCCTTGAGACTCCTCCACGGTGACGACACCATTCTTGCCAACTTTATCTACAGTCTCTGCAATAATTGCACCAAGCTCTTCGGACTCAGCTGAAATAGAAGCCACCTGCTTCACATCTGCCTTGCCGTTTACCGGCTTTGCCATTTTCTTGAGCTCTACAACAGCTGCATCACGAGCTTTTTCCATACCTGTACGAACCGCCATAGCGTTGCCACCCTTAGTGACACGTGAGAGACCTTCTTCCATAAGTGCCTCAAGGAGCACGACCGCGGTAGTTGTTCCGTCGCCAGCATTATCGTTTGCTTTGTTTGCAACTTCCTTCACAATATCTGCGCCCATGTTTTCGAACTTGTCCTTAAAAGAAATCTCTTTTGCAATAGATACGCCGTCATTTGTGATTCTGGGACCTCCGTACGAACGGTCAAGGACAACATTTCTTCCTCGTGGGCCAAGCGTGACCTTTACAGCTCGTGCTGACTTGCGAACACCTTCCTGAAGTGCTTTTCGTGCATCTTCTCCAAATAGAATTTGTTTTGCCATAGTGTGGGAATAATTAAATGTGCTTATTTTGTAATAATCGCGAGAACACTAGACTCAGAAAGGATGTAGTATTCCTGACCATCAACTTTTACTTCGTCATAACCGTACTTTGAAAAGAGTACCTCCTGTCCGACTTTTACGTTCATTGTGAGCAATTTCCCGTCCTCAGTTTTTCCAGGACCCACAGCAACCACAGTTCCCTTTGCTGGACGCTCCTTATCTGCGCTTTCAGGGATAATAATGCCAAAACTCGTAGTCTTTTCCTCCTTGCTTACCGGCTTCACAATTACGCGATCACCGAGAGGTTGAAGTTTTGGTGAATTTGTCTGAGCACTCGAAAGAGTTTCTGCTTTAGGCATAGGTAAAATGTACTTAGTTTATAAAATTGACCTGAATTGACAGGTGCCACGTCATTACGACGTCCAGCTCACGCTGGAGTTATCCACAGTATAGAACTCTAAGAAATTGGGTCAAGCATCTACCGGGCTACACTTCATAGTGAAGCAATTTACTCACATTTGAATTACCTATGACTGAACGATTTAATACTTTTGGATACCACAACGCGCTACCAGACATCGAGAGTCAAAAAGATATCCTGCCGACTGCACCAGG
>CAJEYI010000064.1 GCA_903994795.1 uncultured bacterium | reverse complement strand
TAAGCGGGCAGGAACGCCGCCAGCGACACCGGCGCGCCGAAGGCGGGGGCGAGGCCGACGGCGTCGGCGATGGCCGGCCAGACATTCTTCCACACCATCACGTCGCCATTGGTGATGTTGAAGGTCTCGCCCTTGGCGGCGGGAGACTCGGCGGCCCAGGCCAGGGCGCGGGCGATCAGGTCAGCGTCGACCGCCTCGATGATGTTGTCCTCGTCGCCCGGGCAGGCGAAGGGCAGGCCGAGCTCGCGGCAGATGGCGGCGTAGGCGCCGATCACCGGGATCAGATTCATCGCCACGCCCAGGGCGCCGCCGAACACCACCTGCGGCCGCCAGATGGTGAAGGTCCAGGTCGCGCCGGCCTGGACGCCGCGGATGTAGTCCTCCTGTAGCCAGTAGAAGTTGTCGTGAGGATCGCGCGGCCGGTTCTCCCGCGCCGGCACGGCCATGCGGTGGACGTGGGCGCCATAGGCCTTGGTGCCCTGAAGCACGCTGACGTGGCGCAGGCCCGTTGCGACTCGCAGCAGCAGGGTCATCAGGTTCCGCATCATCGCCAGGTTGGTCTGCATCTGGTCCTGCTCGTACCAACCGGCGACCAGGCCGGGTTTTTCGAACAGGGCGGCGTAGACGACGTGGGTGACGGCCCCGAGGCCGGGGACGGCGGCCTCGCAGGCGGCGGCGTCGTTCAAATCGAGGGCGAGATGTTCGAAGGCCACGCCTGCGTCGACGTCGGGCGCGCGGCGCGACAGGCCGATGACCGTCCAGCCCGGCAGGCCGGCGAAATGGGCGACCGCCGAGGCGCCGATCACCCCGCTGGCGCCAACGATCAGCACGGTGTTCAGGGGGGCGTCGTTCATGCGTCGATCCACATCAGGGCGCGCTGGAACAGGCTGAGGGTCTGGGCGTGCAGGGCGTCGCCGGTGGCCTTCTCCGCCTTGCCGGCGGCGGCGCGTGCATGGGTGCCTTCGAGAATGATGCCGAGCTTGTAGCAGGCCAGCACGGCGTACCAGTTCATCGCGGCCATATCGCGAGTGGTCTGGCCGGCGTAGCGCTCTACCAGTTCGGAGGCCTTGGGGAAGCCGTCCCAGGGGGTGACCGAGGTCGAGGTGGTCCGCACGCCCTCCAGCGGCCATGTGGCCAGAATCCAGCCCAGGTCGAGCAGGGGATCGCCGATGGTGGTCAGCTCCCAGTCGACGATCGCCGCCAACTTGGGCCCGTCGAACCGGTAGAGGACATTGGCCAGGTGGTAGTCGCCGTGGATGATCCCCGGCTTGAACGTCTCAGGCCGGTGGGCGTCGAGCCAGGCGGCGACGCGGTCGACGCCGTCGATCTCGCCGGGACCGGCCCAACCCTCGTATTCGGCGTAGGAGGCCAGCTGCTTCTGCCACCGCCCGACCTGGCGCTCCAGGAAGCCGTCGACGCGGCCGAAATCGCCCAGGCCCGCGGCCACGTGGTCGACCCGGCCGAGGGCGGCGATGCCGTCGACCAGGGCGAAGCCCATCTCGCGGCGGATGGCGGGATCGCCGGCGTGCAGGGCCGGCAGGCCAACGGTCGGGTTGAAGCCGTCGACCGGC
>CAJEYI010000063.1 GCA_903994795.1 uncultured bacterium | reverse complement strand
CAAAGAAGCATATAACTCCTTATATTCCTGGTTTTCGAGAAGTATCAACACCGTGGCAGAGACCGCTATACCCACGATACCAGCTACAGCCGATTGCGTGAAGACCGCGACCAAAGATGTGAGAGGTGCGAGGTTTCCCATAAGCGCGAGCGCGGCATACGATGCAAGCCCTCCAAGCATTGCAGCACCGAAGCCTTCAAACATCGGTCGCGACAATCCTCGAGCTACACCAGGCGCAACCACTCGCAATGTAAGGAGTGCAACGATACACATAACAATCTGGCCAACAGTTGCACCGATTGCAATAAAGAGCACTCCCTTACCAGGAACGTCTGACACACGAAAGAGTGCCTCTACGAAATACCTGAAGAAAACGTGTGTTTGAGCATACGACAACGTTGCAATCGCAACGCCGACAGACACTCCTGCATCACCAAGTTGCACAAAGAGTGGATTCCATGAACGGTGCGCTGCATAGAATGCTCGTGATGCTATAAGAATTACTCCTTGTGCAAGAAGTCCGACTATAAGCAATGCCAGGACCGCTGCAGTTATACGAGTATCATCCCAATTAAATGCTCCCGAACCAAGCACTATGCGCACGATATGCGCACGAAGCACGATAGTGAGGACAGTAATAATTGAGGACCAGAAAATGATATGCCGCATCGCAGCAGTAATCGTTGAAGAATATTCTGCAAAGCGCTTCTTGCTTACATGCTCAGCCATCACCGGAAATGCTGCCGTGGCATATGATGCCGCTACGAGGTTTAGCGGGACTGACTCAAGATTATTCGCAAGTGTAAAGATCGAAATGCTACCCGTACCAATTCTGCTCGCAACTGCAATAAGCGCGAGCGTGGTAGCTGAACTAATTCCTAGCGCCATAGATCGTGGCACCGAGTCCTTTACCACTGACCAAATAATTTTTGGCGATGGGACAGCAAGACGCGGAAATAGTCCTGCCTCAGCAATAACGGGTAGATGAATTGAGACATGAGCCAGAGCTCCAAGAACAACACCCACACCAATGCCTGGTAATCCCATAATCGGATAGAGAACAATCGTCCCAAAAATAATCCCTACGTTGTACAACACTGGCGACAAGGCAAAAAGCATGAAGCGTCTGTGCAGCTGTGTAACACTCGTGATGATACCTGAAAGCCCAAGAAGGATTGGCTGAATGAGGAGAATGCGTTCAAGCAACACAAAACTTGCGGCATGAGCGGAGTTCGCAAACTTTGGATACAACAAGAAGAGAAGTGACGGGGCGAATATCGCAAGAATAATACAGATGACTCCTCCACCCACAAGCAAGAATGTTGTTGTCTGAGATATAAGCACACGAGCATCGGCCTTTCCAAGATCAGCAATCTTTGGAATAAGTACGTACGCTGACACGAGCGATGCAACCATCGCAAACACAACATTCGGAATATTGAATGCAGCGTAGTACATATCGAGAATTTCACCTGCTCCAAAACTGTGTGCGAATGTGTGGTCACGCAACAGCGCGAGAGCTTGTGACACAAATGTGAGCGCGGCAAGCAAGTAAGCGGCCTGATGCAGGCCGCTTACCGGTGATGTGATCTTGCTTATGAATTCCCGAACCATACCCGTTTACTTCCCTGGAGTACTTGAAGCTGTTGTTGAAACCGGAGCCGTAACAGTCTTTGAAGTCCCCACAGCTTGATTTGCTGCGCCTGGCTGTGGAATGCCAAGTGCACCAAGCTGTGATGCGGGGAATGGATTCTTTCCTGCCTGAAGCTGTGCGATGTCGCTT
>CAJEYI010000062.1 GCA_903994795.1 uncultured bacterium | reverse complement strand
AGATCTACACGTCCGTGCACACTCTTTCCCTACACGACGCTCTTCCGATCTCCGCGGTATATGGAGCCAACAACAAAAACGTGAGCTACGAAGGTGGTTCCTCCAGGCAGCGGAATCGACTCGTCATCAACTATTTCCCCTGCCCAATCATCGGTAGTAACCCAGCTACTCACTGCTGCGAAATGGAAACAAGACCCTACCTCAAATTCTTGGACAAGTGGTTCTAGTACACCATTATCAATTACACTTACGACCTCGAATGTTCCAGAACTAAAAGTTCTTGCACAAGCAATTCAAGCTGACTGGGAACAATACGGTATTCATACAACCCTTAAAGTGTACGAACCGGGCGACCTAACACAGAGTGTCATTCGACCTCGTGCATATCAGGCACTGCTTTTCGGAACGGTGATTGGTAAAGGTTCTGATTTGTATGACTTTTGGAGCTCCAAAGAACGCTCTGCGCCTGGACTAAACATTACTGGATACTCAAATAGCAAAGTAGACAACCTACTTTCAAAATACCGAACAGAAACAGATCCGGGTGCTAGAGCATCTGAACTCACTCAAATTAACCAGTTAGTTGCTGCTGATTTTCCTGCTGCATTCATTGAATCCCCAGACTTTTTGTACTCCGTGCCAAATGACTTAAAAGGGGTTATACTGTCACAGATAACCGCTCCGTCCGATCGCTTTGCATCCGTTGCATCGTGGTACCGGCGCACTGAGTCTGTTTGGCCTTTTCTTGCTAAACAAGGAAAGTAATTAAAGAATGGCTCGTCCAGACTTAAAATAACCGGCAGCAAGTAAAGCAAAATAAGCCGCACTCTTATAATTCAATGTGCATTACTAGTTTTCTCTTAAACAAATCTAAATATGAATTCTGCACCAGCCCCTGCTCCTGCACCAAGTAACTCTCGTTCATCTGGTGATGGATCGGGTCGTCCAATTACTAATTCACCTCACCGATCAACATCCGGAACTGGCCCAGCACATGCTCGACCATCGTATGGAAATCGTCCCCGTCCTCAAGGACCTGGCCCTCATGGAGCACGTCCACATACAGACAATCGTGGACCTCGCACAATGACTCCGCATGCTCCACGACCACACACAACAAGTGGTGGCGAGCAGTCACGCAGTAGCACGCCAGGAGGCCGTCCAGGCCGCGTGAGTCGTCAAATACAGCGCACTCTACGTCGTGGACCAGCCCCAACAGCTGCAAAGCGCACAACTGACTATTTCCCAGAAATGGCACCCGACAACGTCGTGCGCATCGTACCGCTTGGTGGCGTCGAAGAAGTGGGACGAAACATGATCGCCGTTGAAACACGAGGAGAAATCTTCGTATTTGACGCTGGATTCCAGTTCGTTTCTGAAGAATCAGCTCCAGGAGTTGACTACCTTCTTCCAAACACCAAGTTTCTTGAACAAAATGCTGACCGCGTGAAAGCTGTCTTTATCACACACGGACACCTTGACCACATCGGAGCTATTCCGTTCATTATGAATCGTTTTGGAAATCCACCGATTTACACACGAAACCTTTCAGCCGTAATGATCAAGAAACGCCAGGAAGAATATCCTGACATGCCTGAACCAAACCTAATTGTGGTTGAGCCAGGAAGCACACACACTATTGGAAAGACAAAGGTACACTTCTTCCCTGTGACGCACTCAATTCCAGACTCAATGGGTATCTCTATCGATACTCCGTATGGAAACATCATCGCTACAGGTGACTTGAAACTCGACCACGAAAATGGCGTACCTCTTCCACACGAACAGAAGAAGTGGGGTGATCTAGGA
>CAJEYI010000061.1 GCA_903994795.1 uncultured bacterium | reverse complement strand
ATACGAGATGACGCTCCGTGACTGGAGTTCAGACGTGTGCTCTTCCGATCTATTGTTGTACGTACCAAAGGCAACAGCACTTCGAGATGTGCAGGATTTAATGTGTTATGTGTAAGCACAGGAACCATGCCAGTGACTGCTTCCCAAGTTGTAGGTGGCGTGGGAATACCTGCCTGAGTAAGTGTGTTTTGGTTGAAATACAAGACTAATGGATCAAGCACGAAAGGAATACCGTATGTGCCAGTGCTCGTGAGAAACAATTGGTCCTCTGGTAGGTAAGTACTTGTAAATGCTCTTTGAGAAATAGAGGAAAACGGTATGACGTTTAGCTTACTGCTTTCACTTAAAATCTGCTCTTGGTTGATAATAATTAAATCTGGACCAACACCTGAAGCAATTGCGTTTGCGAGCGCGGAATCAAATGACGCAGGCTGCTGTTGTACGTACGTGACCTTTGTGTATGACTTATCTGCAGTATTTAGAGCCTGCACTTCCTTAGTCATGGCTTCAGATGGAAGTGTCCCCCATATTACAACTGAACCGACTTTCGATGCGCTATTACTTAAACCTTTCGAGTTTGCAAAAAATACTAAACCAATAAGTGCAAACAAACCGAAGATGAGCATTAATACTATCTGAAATGGGTGTAGTTTTTGTAGGGAGTCCATATTATGGTGCTGTAAATAGTATACCGTAATGATGAGGGCCAGCACGGAAGTCTTTCACTTTGTAAAAACCACCGCCTATAAAGTATTCCTCGGCCTTGTGCTCAGTCACCACATGATGAGGCGCTGGACCCATACCACCATATGCACCTGCCCAATCAATCACCATGAGTTTTCCGTCGCTTTTAAGAATTCGCTTTGCTTCCTCAACTGCCTTCTCTATACTTTCAAGCTGAAAAAGAGTATTTGAAATTATGACTGCGTCTACAGATTTATCACGCAGTTTAGTCCCGCCAATCTTCTCAATATTTCCCCAAATAGTTTCTATGTTTCTCTTTCCTGCTCGATGTCCAGAATCTACGAGATGACGAAGCACGTCTTCCTGCACATCGACAGCATAGACTTTACCTGTGAGCCCGACGTATGCTGATGCAGCAAGTGAATAGTGCCCGCTGCCAGCACCAAGATCTGCTACTTTCATTCCATCTCGCAGACTCATCTGAAGGATGTTGGTTTTCGGATCACTGAAGTTCATTAGGTATAGTATAGCGCAGAAAATTTCACTGCGGACACACTAGCACCTAACTTGTTGAAAGAACTTGACCATCTGTTTTAGGCTTACCAGCAGTTGGGACAGCATAGTTTTCACTATGTTCAGCTTTTGCATCAGCAAACCTTTCAGATGTGAGGACTACCTGTAACATTCCTTCGACCTGTTCTGCTTTTTCTTCATTACTCAGACCAGGACGAGCATTGATGTAGTCATATGCTGCATGGAGGTGATTCTCTATCTGCATTCCGAACTTATCTTCCCCACTAATCTCCATCTGCGTACCCGCAAGTACATGTCGCATTATCTCTCGAACTTGCGTAACTCTATCTTCAGGTTGATTTTTAAGTGCATTTTCAACTGATTGCTGGAAAATTACTCTATCTGGGTATTTCCCATCTTGGTGCATGCCTACAACATTTCCTGGATTTTCCTCCTTAAATTCCTTAATAAAATTTTTAAGATTAGTGACCTGCGCAGCTGGATTTGTTATCTTATGGAAACGATCATTTATATCTTTATCTGGATCTGTTAGAACCCATAAGTTGTTTAGAGTATTATATATCTTAGATTGAATACTAGTATCAGATCTATCAGG
>CAJEYI010000060.1 GCA_903994795.1 uncultured bacterium | reverse complement strand
TGCAGAACTTTGTCTGGAGCACCTTCGGCAATCACCTTCCCGCTATTGAGTACGTAACAGTAGTCAGCGAGCTGTCGCACAAGCGTCATATTATGCTCCACAAGCACGACTGCAGCTCCACCTTCAGAAACTTCTCGCAGAATTGACGATACAATCTTGACCATCTCAGAGAAGAGTCCCGCGAACGGCTCGTCAAAGAAATATATCTCAGCACGTATTGAAATTGCTCGTGCGACTTCAAGTAGTTTTCGCTGTCCGTATGAAAGATTTTCTGCGAGGTCATCTCGTTTTTCCCATAGACCCACCTTTTTTAGAACTTCCTCTGCAGACTGCAAGTGAAATGCCGTATGCCGCTCAAAGAGTGCTCCCCACACATTTCGTTCAGTAAGCACTAGAAGAATATTATCAAGAACGCTTAACTGTGGAATTAATCTCACACTTTGAAAAGTTCGTGTCATGCCGTATGTCACAATATCTGACGGCCTAACTTTCTTTAGTGAGATACCATTTTGCAGATGAATCGTTCCCCCATCTACTGGGAAAATACCCGTAATCGTATTGATCAGCGTTGTCTTTCCTGAACCATTCGGTCCAACAAGTGCAGTAATCTTTCCTGCTCCAAATGACACATCAACATGATCTACCGCAGACACTCCACCAAACTTCTTTACGAGCTTTCTCGTTTCAAGAGTTACATCCGTTGTCTTAGAATCTGTTTTCATAATCGGTAGTTGCCAAGCAATCCCTGCGGACGGAAAAGCATGAGCGAGATAAGTGCGACACCATACACTAATTGTCGCATTTGCGCTGCGATATCTGAAGGGAATCCAACGAAGCGAAGTGCTTCAGGAAGTACTATCAATAGAAGCGCACCGAGCATCACTCCTCGCGTAGAACCTAACCCGCCAAGGATTACAACACTCAGAATAAATATTGACTCGTCGACAGAAAAGCTCGTGGGATCGATATAGAAAAGATACGAACCAAATAACGCACCAGCAATAGAGGCCAGCGTTGCGGAGATTACAAAAATCAGTAACTTGAAATACAACGTCTTATACCCAAAGACTTCAGCCACTTCCTCATCTTCTCGAATCGCCTTTAAGACCCTTCCGAAAGAAGATCGGTTGATAAATATGCAAATGCCGTATACGAGAGCTAAACCACATAATGATAGCAATAGGAAAAGGAAATTATCAAAGAATGAAACTCCTACGAGTTCGGGACGAGGTATGCCTGGTATACCCAAAGGACCATTCGTAAGTGTTTTCCAATTTAGAAAGATGCTATACACAATTACTCCAAAACCAAGCGTACCCAATGCATAGTACTCGCCTTTAAAACGAGAGAACACGAGGCCGATAATGAGCGCAACGATTCCTGAGATAAGGATTCCAGCTCCAACCGCCACGAAGAAGTTAGTGTGCTCGTTTACCATAAGCAACGCAGTGCTATATGCCCCAATTCCATAAAACACTGCTTGAGCGAGCGACAGCAGACCTGTTTCTCCAACAACGAGATTAAGCGAGAGGCCGAGCATCCCATATAAGGTAACGAGTATTGCGATGTGAATGAGATATTCCATATTATTTTTTTCCTAAGATGCCTTGCGGACGGAAAAGCAAAAACACAATAAGCACAACAAATGCGATCGCGTCCTTCCACTCTCCCGCAAATTGCCATGCGCCAATATTTTCAATACCTGAAAGTAGATACGCTCCTGTAACACCACCATATATACTTCCAATACCACCAATGATTGAGGCAACGACGCCTTTAAGCAAGAGAGTGAGACCCATTGTCGGCTCAAGCCCA
>CAJEYI010000059.1 GCA_903994795.1 uncultured bacterium | reverse complement strand
GCCCAAGCCGCTGGCCGACCCGGCGACGTTCCGCATCGTCATCGGCGGCCCCGACTGCCAGAGGCCCTACAGCGCCTCGGTGTTCAACATCTCGGCCATGAGCTTCGGCGCCCTCAGCGCCAACGCCATCCGCGCCCTGAACACCGGGGCGAAGATGGGCGGCTTCAGCCACGATACCGGCGAGGGCGGCCTGTCGCCCTACCATAAGGAATGCGGCGGCGATGTCGTCTGGGAGCTGGGCAGCGGCTATTTCGGCTGCCGCACCGCCGACGGCCATTTCGATCCCGAACGGTTCGCCGAGCAGGCGTCGCTGGCGTCGGTCAAGATGATCGAGATCAAGCTCAGCCAGGGTGCGAAGCCGGGCCACGGCGGCGTGCTGCCGGCGGCCAAGGTCACCCCGGAGATCGCCGCCACGCGCGGCGTGCCGATGGGGCAGGACTGCATCTCGCCGTCCAGCCATTCGGCCTTCTCGACGCCGCTGGAGATGATGGACTTCATCACCCGCCTGCGGGCCCTGTCGGGCGGCAAGCCTGTCGGCTTCAAGCTGTGCCTCGGCCACCCGTGGGAATTCATGGCCATCGTCAAGGCGATGCTTCAGACCGGGGTGACGCCGGATTTCGTGGTGGTCGACGGCGGCGAGGGCGGCACTGGCGCGGCGCCCACCGAGTTCAGCGACCATGTCGGCGCCCCGATGCGCGAGGGCCTGCTGTTCGTCCACAACACCCTGGTCGGCGCCGGCCTGCGCGACCGGATCAAGATCGGCGCCGCCGGCAAGGTGGTCAGCGCCTTCGACATCGCTTCGCTGCTGGCGATCGGCGCGGACTGGACCAACGCCGCCCGGGGATTCATGTTCGCCGTCGGCTGCGTGCAGTCGCTCAGCTGTCACACCAACCGCTGCCCCACCGGAGTCGCCACCCAGGACCCGCGGCGCCAGGCCGCGCTGATCGTTCCGGACAAGGCCCAGCGGGTCTACAACTTCCACCGGCTGACGCTGAAGGCTCTGGCCGAGATGCTGGCCGCCGCCGGTCTCGATCACCCCGACCAGTTGAAACCCGATCATCTGGCGCGCCGGGTCAGCGCGACCCAGATCGCCCAGTTCAGCCAGCTCCATACCCTCCTGAAACCGGGCCAACTGCTGGACGGGAGCCTGACGACCGGGCTCTACGGCGACAGCTGGCGGCGGGCCTCGGCTGCGACCTTCGACGTCTGAACGACGGCGTCCGGCGCCGGGACGTCAGCCGCCCGCCTGCACTTCCTTCAGGATCTTGCGGATCTTGTCCTCGATGGCGGCGTCAGACAGGTCGGGCTGACCGCTTTTGGCGTCCGCCTCGACGCTCTTGACGTCGTCGAACACCAGCGACTTCAGATCGTCCTGGATCTCGGACTTGATCCCGGCCTTGGCGTCCTTGATCAGCCCCGTGGTGATATTGCTGATCGAGTTCATGATGTCCTTCTTGCTGTCCTCCCAGACATTGAGGATCTCCTTCTTGCCGTCATCCCAGGCCTTCTTGACGATAGCGTTGGTGGTGTCGCCGAAGTTGGCGATCATCTTGCCGGCGTCGTCGGCCTGGGCGGCCAGCTTGCCCAGCAGGCCCGCCTGATCCTGCGCCGCCTTCTGCGACGCCGCATTGGCCGCCTCGATCGCCTTGAGGCGGTCGAACACGCCTTGGGACTGCTGGTCGTCGGTCGATTTGGCGCTATCCGCGGCCGCCTTCAGCGCGGCCACGGTGTCGCTGAGTGACTGGATGTCGGACTGCGCCTTGGCCAAGGCCGCCTTCAGGTCACTTACGTCCGAACCGCCGGCTGACGATTGCAGCGAATCGATCTTGCCGCCCAGGTCGTCGACCTTGCCGCTGAGGTCCGAGATCTTGCCGCTGAGGTCAGAGTAGCATTCATCGACTT
>CAJEYI010000058.1 GCA_903994795.1 uncultured bacterium | reverse complement strand
AATCATCCAAACAAAGTAGGGCTCAGAATAAATCCTGATATCGGGCAAGGGCATAATAATCGTACGAGCACAGGAGGCACTTCAGCGAGTTTTGGTATTTGGTATGAATACGGTCAAAGCATGGTTGAACAAGCACGCTCGCATGGAGTCTTTGTCGACCGTTTGCATATGCATATTGGTTCTGGTGCTGATCCGAGTATATGGGGTGAGGTTATGGATCGTGCGCTTGCACTTGTGGCAACATATCCGGACGTCACGACGTTAGATATTGGTGGTGGCTATAAAGTACATCGTTATGGTGAAGAAAAAGAGGCTGACCTCGAAGCAATCGTAAAGGTCTTCTCAGAAAAACTAATGCAGTTTTATAAAGACACTGATCGAAAGATAAAACTTGAAATTGAGCCAGGTACGTACTTCATAGCACATGCAGGTACGCTCGTTGCACAGGTGGATGATATTGTTGACACGGGTGAGCATGGATATACATTCATTCGATTGAATACGGGCATGAATGATTTCTTACGCACAACTCTATACGGCGCTCGTCATAAGATTGAAGTTATAAATGATGCAACCGAGACAAAAGAATACGTAGTGGTAGGACATAATTGTGAGTCAGGAGATATTTTTACTACAGCATCTGGAAACCCAGAAGAGATTGAAGTGCGTACACTAAAGGTGGCGAATATTGGTGATGAAGTTCGAATGTATGATGCTGGAGCGTATTGTGCAAGTATGCGAGCAAGGGGTTATAACGCATTTCCTGACGCCATCGAGATAATGGTACAATAAGAAAAGTCTTATATATGAAACGACTAATAGTTATTGTGTTTGCTGTGCTAATTCCAATTGTAATAGTCGGAGGTGGTTTGCTTTGGGTGGAAAGCCCGAGTGCGTTTACACAGTTTTTTAATAGGACACCCGCAACGACAGTTGTTACTCCAACCGGTGCGAAAAGTAATACTACTACTTCAACTAACGTGGCAGTTGCTGCTCCTATCTCACCAGCCGCATACAAAAACGCAACGTATAGTATTGATGGACACTCATTTACGCTGGTAAATGGACATGCAGAAAGTCCAGTCGTGGCAGGATCAGCATCAAGACTCGTGACTGATTTCTTTGGTGATGAAGTGGTTGGTAATTTAAATGCAGATACATTGGGGGATGCGGCCTCTCTTATCACGCAGTCATCAGGCGGAAGTGGTACCTTTTATTATGTGGTCGTCGCAATTCAAACTGCACACGGAGTGGTTGGAACAAATGCAATCCTTCTCGGAGACAGAATTGCTCCGCAGGTTGTTACTATTTCAAATAGGAAAATCATGGTGTCATATGCTGAACGCAAGCTCACTGACCCTATGACTGTCCAACCGTCTATTATGGTTTCTAAAAACTTCGAACTTATAAATGGGATCTTAACTGAAGTACAATCTAAATAATATGAAAACTAAAAAACAATACAAAGACTACAAAAAACCAACGTGGGCACCACCATCATGGCTCTTCAGTCCTGTGTGGACCTTGTTGTATATCTTGATAGCAATTTCGTATGGGTATGTAGTGTATGGATTTTACACGCACGTCATCCCATTTATCGTTGTGGTCCCATTTGTGTTGAATCTTGTATTCAATGCTGCGTTCACACCGTTACAATTTACATTACGAAATCTGGCGCTCGCCTCAGTGGATATTTTACTCGTTCTTGGTTCTCTCGTGTGGGCACTTGTTGCGGTGTATCCATACATATCGTGGGTAAGTCTTATAAATATTCCTTACTTGCTTTGGGTGTGTTTCGCGACTGTTCTACAGCTGACAGTCACTGTAATGAATCGCGAATAAGTCGCATAAGTCGTGAATAGTGGTATGTGTGCTACACTCAGTTTATTACTTGCGTGCGATAACAAATGCTTATGAAAACAATGACTTGTGCTCAGATGGGAGGAACATGCGATACAGC
>CAJEYI010000057.1 GCA_903994795.1 uncultured bacterium | reverse complement strand
CCGCAGAGACTGCGGCTTGAAGTGTAGAAACACTCAAACCGCTTGCGGCAGGGAAATTTGATGCGTATGAGGCAACTCCTGACATCTCAGAGACAAACTTCTGCAGTATGTGTAAATGAGTATTTGCTTTTATGAGTTCTGCATCAATTGCACTTGGCGGAGAGTTTGGGTTTAGTGTCGCAAGCTCACTTTGCCAGATGAGTAGTTCTGCAACTGTACGAGGCTTATCAGCGAGTGCAGCTGGCCCGTCAACACCATTTCCAGATGAGAAAATGAAATTAGGATAAGGTCCTTGGGGGTTTTGAAAATAGGAATCAAGCTTTGCTTGTGTCGCGTCTTGAGCTGATGCATATGCCTGTGTGAGCGCACTGTATGCAGAAGTGTAGCCGTTCGCAAGAGTTTGGTTGGCAGTATCGACGGATGCTTGAGATACAGCAATTGTTTGCGGAGTTGCTCCGGCTCGTAGGGAGTTGAGTCGTGCCTGCGCTGCGTCTAGGTTTGCTCGTGCGCCTGCAAGTTGTGCTCGAAGCGTACTTGTGTCGAGAGAGACTAGCGCATCACCAACAGAAACTGTCGATGCAACTGGTGCAGAAACTTTCGCAACAAGGCCGCTTGTTTGGAAGGAGAGCTCAACATTTCCAATGGGACTTGTGTTTCCTGTAACGGTTACTTGCTCGACAATTGTGCCGCGCTTCACAGTTACTTGGACAGCGGTCTTTGTTTTCTGTCCGAAGAGTAGGTATGTACCACCACTGATTACAAGTACAGCAAGAGCTATAATGATAATTTTGTTTCGCAAACTTAGACTAACCCAGCGAGATTTACTAGATGTATAAAAGGAGGTGAGAGTAGAGATAAAGGGACTGTTCATATATGCACTATACCACGTAAAACATGATTATTTTATATGAATACTGCCGATTTTTTGTATTTGATTTATACTAAAAAAATATGCAGGCAGTAATTCTCGCAGCAGGAAAAGGGACGCGCATGCTTCCACTGACGCTCACTACCCCAAAGCCACTGCTGGTGGTTGTAGGGAAGCCTATTCTCGAGCACATTATCGATGCGCTCCCATTAGAAATAGACGAAGTCATCTTAGTGGTCGGATACATGGGCGAGGCAATTCAGAATCATTTTGGAGATACATATAAAGGTATAAAAATTAGCTACGTGTGGCAGGAGGAAGCGAAAGGTACCTACGATGCGTTGCTCACTGCACGCGATAAAATCTCTGGAAAGTTTCTCGTACTAGTAGCAGATGATTTGCATGGGCCTGAAGCACTCGCAGAAGCAATTACATACCCTCTTGCGCTTATCGTTTCAGAACATGAGGATCCGACGAAGTTTGGGGTGGTGGTAAGAAACGCGGAGGGGAATTTAGAAAGCATCGTAGAGAAACCTGACTCGTACACAGAGCCATTAGTTTCTACAGCCACGATGGTGCTTGACGAAAGAATCTTTAAATACAATGTCACACCAGCTCTGAATGGAGAATTATACTTGCCCGTGGCACTTGACCAGCTTGCACATGAATTTCCAGTACGAGTTGTCGAGCAGGTAGCGTGGACACCTTTAGGATATCCAGAGGATATTGAAAGGTATGAGACCAAGGTAGGGTATGAGGCAAGGGCATCGAGTTGAATAAGTAGCAAAATCAAGGTACTGTAGACTAATTGTCGGGGTAGCTCAGCTGGTAGAGCACAGCACTCATAAAGCTGCGGTCGTGGGTCCGAGTCCCACCCTCGACACATTTATCTGCCTATCTTAGGGGCAAAAACTCAGAAATACTTTATCTCCACTTGAAAATTATTTCAGGTTCATTTTGCTACGCTTAATGGATGCCAATCCATCGAACTCTTAATCATGATTTCTTCAAAACATGGACTCCTGATATGGCGTATGTGCTTGGGTATTTTGCAGCTGACGGATCGATGCTCTTAAGTAGCAGAGGAGGATATTATATCGAGTTCACAAGTACAGATAGAATATTATTAGAGCACGTGCAGTCTGCAACAGGTTCTGGTCATAAATTAAACGAAAGAACATCTGACGCACGCAGGAATCCGAAATGGAAACCATCTTATAGAATTCAGATTGGTAGTAAAAAGTG
>CAJEYI010000056.1 GCA_903994795.1 uncultured bacterium | reverse complement strand
GGAAGATTTGGATGGAATTATTTGAAATCCAGGACACTTTTTTGGGTATTATGCCCAAATTTAGGCTAATAGAACTATACAAAAACGCCGCTCCAGCTTTTGGTGGGCGGCGGAAGCGAAGTGTCCAGGTGGTGGGCGGCAGGGGCGTAAGTGATGATTTCTTGCCGTGCCAACGCTCAAGTTGCGGAATGTGGTCGGAAACTTTGCGGCCACCGCCTGGACGATAATACCTTAGTATACGGTGTTTAATCTGTCAATATCTTGTACATACAAAAAGTGTAAATGTTATCCATGTATGGAATAAGGATTTTATTGAGTGGATTGATTCGTCTGTTACTGCATAGTTTCTGTGCCAAGCTATATAGTCAGCAAGTGCTATAGTGGTAGTCATGCATATGAGATCTTGGCCATCCCAAAGTCCAGAACATTCTCCAGCTGACAGGATTCAGTACGTACGCTTTAGTGAAGAAGATCAAAGACTCTTCATAAGCAGAGAGCGGGATTATCTGAATCCAGAATTGGAATTGAATAGACTTAAGAATGAGATTGAAGCGCTTGATGAGACCACGTTATCAGAACAAGAGGTATGTGACAGAGATAATGCGTTGTGGCTTTGGTATCATCATGGATTCCAAATTGCATATGCAAAACATCATGATAGACAAACAGCAATTGCATTTATTAATAAGACATTAGAGTATGGAGTAGAAGAAGAAATTGATAATCCTGAACGAGAGGCAGGATTAGAACTCGTTACTTATTTTGAGAGACTTGGTGAAGCATAGTATTAAACAAAGGTCATAATTATCGTATGATTGAGCACCCACGAAAACTTATCTTCAAAGAGAAAGTCCATAAGGATGTGGAGCAGGAGCCCAGTCCAGAGAAAGCAGAATATTCAGAAAAAGTTGCCCAAGAAAAACTTGCCAGAATAGTTAGTCCAGCGTATACAGATTTCTCTGTGCGGTTTGTGAATATAGGTGAGTACCGACACATGCTTGAGACTGGAGAAATGGGTGGGCGTGGAGATAAGGAAGTGTTATACGGTCTTGCGGAAGGAGTTGCACTAAGTGATTTTATTCCAACACTTGTGCATAAAATTCATGCAACTGAATGGGTTGGGCATTCGGGTCGTTCGGTAAGGGCAGGGCATGTGCTCCTAGATGTGGTGAAAGAAATTGAAGCTACTAATAAAGATAAGGATAGAAATGAAAAGACGACACTTATTCGCACCAGCATACTTGATTTTTTGCAGGATCGGCGATTGGAAATTCCCAATGAAGATGAGTTGTGGTTAGGACGAAGGCATTTGGTTTCTGCGGAGCAAATCGCGAATGAGTCTTCATTATCTCTAGAACAAATGGAGACGATATACAATGCAACAAAAGACTTGCTGGCCGGAACTTTGGTAGGTCTAGGAGGCAGATATAATTTATCCGAATTAGAGACCGTGCTTCGAGATCGGGTGGTATCTGGTGAACTACCTGACTTAGTGCTTTCGCACATAGATGCAATTCGCACCTACGGTGAACTTCGCCATGTTGAGGAGGACTATGGTAAGGAAAGAATAAATGTCTTACGTAGATTACAAAATGATACAGAATATCTTAATCAGCCAGGTGCACTTCGGGAGGTGTTAACAGCACTTACGTATATGTTCGATCATGTTTCGAACCAGCATGGACAATATAATATCGCTCTCATTCTTGATAATCAGACTTTTGGTTTTAGACCTGATTTGTTAATGCGTCATGCAACATGGAGCTCATTTTACAGCTCAAATTATGAAACTCTTACTGATGAAGCGCGGGCACGTGGTCTTGTAGCGGCAGTGGGAATTATGCCATTAAATGACATAACAAAGGAGATGGTTAATCTGGATATGCAGGCTGGAGATTTGGCGCATCCAGTCTTCCATGCGCCAGGTGGTTTTAGTAGATTGTGTTGGCCTGTATAATCTCTTACACAGTATGAAACTATTCCTCGCATCATCTATTGATAAAACGTTGAGTGAGCTTGAGAGCCTTATTCCAAAAGTTGATAAGAAGGTATTATTTGTTGCTAATGCCGCGGATCCATACGAATACACTCCATGGATAGATTGGGATCGTGATGCATTTCATAAGCTCGGATATATCGGCATAATACCCAAAAAAGTGTCCTGGATTTCAAATAATTCCATCCAAATCTTCC
>CAJEYI010000055.1 GCA_903994795.1 uncultured bacterium | reverse complement strand
CGAGAGATTGATATAAATCCTCGCCTTTTGTTTTTATTAGCTCAAATTCTTCCTCGGTAAATTCAATCATGACAAAGCACTATACCCCACCGAGATGAAATAAAAATGAATTTATTTACATCAAATTCCTGAATTATGTTAGCGGCGAAGGTGCCTGCGTCCGAATGTAAGCGTAGACGGGTATCTCTCGAGCAACGCAGGATTTGGGAAAGTAATTTTTGAAGTTTGCACAAATACTAGAATTGAAATATGAAGAAAAATTACTGGGACCCAAATTCGAGTAGCACCGAGAGCATACCCGCGAAGCGCAACATACTCGTCTTCGCTTACCTACCTCTCACTCTCCTGCACCATCTTCATAAACACATCCTGTGGAATCTCCACTCTCTTTCCGAACGCTGCTCGATGCTTCTTCCCTTTCTTCTGTTTCTCGAGAAGCTTCATGCGTCTGGTGATGTCACCTCCGTACAAGTACCCAGTGACGTCCTTTCGAAGAGCACTCAAGGTCTTTGAGGAAATAATCCGTCCGAGTGCCTGTGCCTGAATCTTAGTCGATTGCATTTGACGGGGAAGTATCTCGGCTAATTTATCCACCATGCGTTCTGCCTCACTTTCTATGCGTCTACGGCTAATAACACGTGCAAATGCAGGTACTTCTTCCTCTGCAACAAGTATGTCGAGTCGCACCACATCTGCTGGCCGCTCATCGAGAAATTCATACGAAAGTGACGCGTACCCTGACGATACGTTCTTTACCCTATCAAAAAATCCGCGCATAAGTTCTCGTAGTGGCATTTCTGATACAAGCTCAATACGTCCGTCTAAATACGACTCAGTATTCGTTACATTTCCTTCGTGATCATGCAAAAGCTGCATCATGCCAGAAAGTGATTCTTGGGGAGTTATGAGAACGACTTTCACCCACGGTTCTTCGATTGACTGCACGTCGCTGTATTCTGGAAATCGTGATGGGGTATAAATCACTTCCCGCTTTCCGGCCTTATTTGTGACGATGTATGCAATGGTTGGAATGGTTACAACAAGCTCCAAATCAAATTCACGCTTAAGACGCTCTGTCACAATTTCCAAGTGAAGCATCCCAAGGAATCCGCAACGGAATCCTCGTCCGAGCACGCCAGATGACTCTTCTTCAAATGAAAGCGAGGAATCAGTAAGTCGAAGGCGTTCAAGAGCCTGTCGCAGGTCTGCAAGCGAGTCTTGGCTCTCTGGATACACCGAAGTCCACACTACAGGACGTGGTCGCTCAAATCCTTCGAGCGCAGGTAGTGCACCGTTCGCGGCACCAATAGTATCTCCTACAGCAACGACTCCCGCCTCTTTAATTCCTGTCACAATATAGCCAATTTCCCCTGCAGAAAGCATTTCAGAGGGTGTTTCGTCTGGCGCAAAGGTTCCTGTTTCTAGCGCAATAAACTTTTTATCTGTTGCAGCAAAGGCAAGTGTGTCACCTTTCTTCAATTCCCCATCAAAAATTCGCGCGTACACAGCAACACCACGATGCGTTGAGTATGAAAAGTCAAAGATAAGCGCGCGAGGCTCGGTAGCACTGAGACTCACTCGTGGAGCAGGAACTCTCTCGACAATTGCTTCGAGAAGCTCAGTTACTCCTGCACCAGTTCTTCCAGACACTGCGAGCACTGTAGACACGTCTACGTCGAGGAGCGCGGCGAGCTCAATAGACACTTCTTCAACTCGAGCTGAAGGTGAATCAATCTTTGAAACAACTGGGATGATTGTACAGCCAGCTTTCTTTGCCATACCAAGTACACTTAGTGTTTGCGCCTGCACACCTTGTGTAGAGTCAACAAGAAGAATAACTCCTTCCACCGCAGAGAGTGCTCGAGATACTTCGTATGCAAAGTCGATGTGTCCGGGAGTATCGATAAGATTTAAAATATATTCTTCTGAACCGTTTGTGCTTGTGTACATCATACGAGCAGGCTGCATCTTTATGGTGATGCCGCGCTCGCGCTCAAGATCCATTCGGTCGAGGACCTGATCACGCATGTGACGTGCCTCAATGGTGTGAGTAGCCTCAAGTAGCCGATCCGCAAGAGTCGACTTTCCATGATCCACGTGAGCAATAATGCTGAAGTTACGGATTTTGTGTACGGGAGGTTTAGTATTAGTCATTTGTGCTATCTGCAATATGTCCGAACGGCGCAAGAGCTCGAGAACCCTGAAGTTT
>CAJEYI010000054.1 GCA_903994795.1 uncultured bacterium | reverse complement strand
GTAAGCGTTTGGTTACAGTGTATAAACCGTGAGGGAGCGAACTCCCCAAACGCTTCAATAACTATATCAAAAGAAAAAATCTGATGCAAATAATTTTGGTATACTAATAGGAATGCACAAGAAGCACCATAAGAAGTTTACCTTGCGGGACTACGTAGTAGCGGGATTTCTTGGTGTCTTGCTGATATGGCTAATCTTTCTAAATGTGAGTATTGGGAAAAAGGAAGAAATTGCTCGAAAAGCAGCGCGCGATACGCAGGCACAGCTTGCAAGTCTCCATTCTCGAGAAGTAACACTCCAGAACAGTATAAACGAGCTCTCAACGCCTCGCGGACAGGAAGAAACAGTGCGTGAGACCTTTGGTGTCGCAAAGCCCGGAGAAGGCGAAATAGTGGTTCTACCGCCCAAAATTGCCTCTACAACCCCTCCCCAGACCTTCTGGCAGAAATGGTTTGGGTGGGTGAAGTTTTGGTAGAATGGGAAGGAAGCGGGTATAGTTTAGTGGTAGAATGCGACCTTCCCAAGGTTGAGATCGGAGTCCGATTCTCCGTACCCGCACAGTGACTTTTCCACTTGTGTCATGAAAAACGCGAAGTGGTATACTTAAGAACCAAGTAACCGTAATACATTTATTTATGACCGAAGAAAAAAACGTCGTTATATACAGCACACCGACTTGTCACTTTTGTGGCCTTGCAAAAGACTTCTTTAAGGAAAACGGCGTCACGTATCGTGAATTCAATGTCGCAAGTGACACAGAGAAGCGTGCAGAAATGATGCAGAAAAGTGGAGGACTTGCAGTGCCAGTTATTACAGTGGATGACGAGGTGATTGTGGGGTTTGATAAGGAGAAGCTTGTAGAGCTACTCGGAGTCGGTGCATAATAGCCGGGCAGCCAGCACTAGCTCCACGCTAATTCCCCCTCCGAAGCCAATAAGAAATGTCGCGACAAGCATTTCGATACCAAAGAGTAGTGCAAAGAGTCGCGTCGCAACACCAAGAACCAAGGCAAGACCGCCAATAACTTCAAGCCACGCAATGAAATAACCTACCCACGGGAAGAATCCGAAATGCACAAACTCCTGAGCTACCATTGAAAGCGCCTGAACTTTCATAAGTCCATGCGTGAAGAAAAGAAGACCAAGTGCGAGACGAATAAGCAGAAGTCCTGCTGAGCGATTATAACTATGTCGTGTAACGCGATTTACGATCGAAATCATATGCTATGGGTTATTTGTATACTTTTGATTATACCACTTCTAAATATGTCAGTGTGCCCTCACTAGGAATCGAACCTGGATCGTCTCGTTAGGAGTGAGATGCTCTATCCATTGAGCTACAAGGGCTGGCTGCCCGGCTATTATGCACCGACTCCGAGTAGCTCTACAAGCTTCTCCTTATCAAACCCCACAATCACCTCGTCATCCACTGTAATAACTGGCACTGCAAGTCCTCCACTTTTCTGCATCATTTCTGCACGCTTCTCTGTGTCACTTGCGACATTGAATTCACGATACGTGACGCCGTTTTCCTTAAAGAAGTCTTTTGCAAGGCCACAAAAGTGACAAGTCGGTGTGCTGTATATAACGACGTTTTTTTCTTCGGTCATAAATAAATGTATTACGGTTACTTGGTTCTTAAGTATACCACTTCGCGTTTTTCATGACACAAGTGGAAAAGTCACTGTGCGGGTACGGAGAATCGGACTCCGATCTCAACCTTGGGAAGGTCGCATTCTACCACTAAACTATACCCGCTTCCTTCCCATTCTACCAAAACTTCACCCACCCAAACCATTTCTGCCAGAAGGTCTGGGGAGGGGTTGTAGAGGCAATTTTGGGCGGTAGAACCACTATTTCGCCTTCTCCGGGCTTTGCGACACCAAAGGTCTCACGCACTGTTTCTTCCTGTCCGCGAGGCGTTGAGAGCTCGTTTATACTGTTCTGGAGTGTTACTTCTCGAGAATGGAGACTTGCAAGCTGTGCCTGCGTATCGCGCGCTGCTTTTCGAGCAATTTCTTCCTTTTTCCCAATACTCACATTTAGAAAGATTAGCCATATCAGCAAGACACCAAGAAATCCCGCTACTACGTAGTCCCGCAAGGTAAACTTCTTATGGTGCTTCTTGTGCATTCCTATTAGTATACCAAAATTATTTGCATCAGATTTTTTCTTTTGATATAGTTATTGAAGCGTTTGGGGAGTTCGCTCCCTCACGGTTTATACACTGTAACCAAACGCTTAC
>CAJEYI010000053.1 GCA_903994795.1 uncultured bacterium | reverse complement strand
AAATAAAGTCGTCAAAAGAATTCTGCTTCTTATCTTTTATTCCATCCTAGTGATAAGAAGATCAGTATAAGCTTCTAATTCGGTTTGTAATGACGTGGCCGGGCGTACGATACGTGTTCGAGTCTAGATACTGCTAAGATAAAGCCATGGAGAACGCCGAAATCATAAAAGCCTGCAGACGCATTCTTGATGCTTATACGTCAGGCAAGCTTGGACAGACGGTTATGCCAGAAGATACGAATCCTGGATTTGCAATTGATCTGGCAGAAGAAAGACTTTCATATTTCACCCTCCCAATGGCTTTGAACTATCAGCGCGATAGTTATAAACTTTGGGAAGCAGCACTTAAGACGTTTGATGATTCTGAGACAAAGTTTGTTTTTGACGTAAATGCAATTAACATAAAGTCGGAAGATGAGATCAGAACCGCACTAATGAAATACAGAGTCGCGCTCCAGCCGAACAAGCATGTGAATACGTGGCGAACAATTGCTAATACTGTAGATGAAAATTGGGGTTCGTTTGAAAATCTTATAGGCGCAACAAACAATGATTTTCTCCAACTGAAGCAGCTAGTTCAGATTGAGCATAAGAAAGGCTTCCCGTATCTCTCTGGTCCAAAGATATTCAACTATTGGTCATTCATTCTATCTACGTACGGAGGAGTACAACTTAAAAATAGAGACAAAATTGATATTGCACCAGATACGCACATCACTCAGTGTTCGGTAAGGCTAGGAGTGATAAGTCAGGAAGAATCCCTCACGCTTTCTAAAGAACAAATCTCAAGTCGGTGGCGTGACCTGCTAAAAGGAAGCGGAATCGACCCAATCGACATGCATTCTCCGCTCTGGTTTTGGAGTAGGAATGGATTTATCTTTAAGTAATAGGAGGTGCATGGCATACGTTAATTTCTGAATCCTTTCGGGGAAATGCTATACTTTGCTCAATATGAGTACTCCTCGCAACAAAAGAGAAGACATTGTAGAAGAAATAAACGGCATACGTGTAGCAGATCCGTACCGATGGCTTGAAGATGCCGAAGATCCTGAAGTGCAAGCTTGGATTAAGAAACAAAATGAAGAACTAGATACTCAACTCAAAGGTTCAGAGTTTGAAGTATTTTCTAAGGAGCTGGCTGAGAGCTTTAAAGTCACAACGTACTCAAATCCCACTCCGGTACATGGAAAGTATTTTTATGTCGAGCGTGCACAGGATGAAGATCAGTTTGTGTTGTACATGAAGAATGGTCTGGATGGGACTCCTGTCACGCTTTTCAATCCAAACGGCCAGCACGAAGGCAACACCGTCACAATTGATTATTGGGAAGAGTCAGCAACAGGAAAATATATTGCGTATGGTATTTCGCAAGGAGGTGACGAGATGGCGACACTATTTCTAAAAGACACCGATACGAATCAGGAGCTGGAAGAAAAAATTGTTCGTTGCAGATATTCTCAAGTGCGATGGCTTCCTGATGATTTGGGTTTTTTCTACACACGTAACCCGCGTCCGGGAACTGTACCGACAAACGAGGAGTATCTTCACGTGAAGGTATATTTTCATAAGCTAGGGGATGATCCTGATACAGACGAGATGGTCTTCGGTGCTGATCGTCCAAAGGATGACATGGTTAGCATTGACTTGTCTCCAGATGGAACATACCTATGTATACAAGCTTCACAGGAGTGGAGCGCAAATGACGTGTTTGTGTATAATCGTGAGACTAAAGAATTGAGACCGCTTATCGTCGGCATTCCTTCAAAGTTTTCATGTACGTTTTTGAAAGACAGACTACTAATAGAAACAAACTACAAAGCCAATAATTCTAGAGTGCTTTGGAATACGTACGACGATCTCTATAAGCCAATTGACGAATGGAGGGAGTTTATTCCCGAGAAAGAATTTATGTTGGAGTCTATAAGTGTGACAAATAGCAAGGTTTTTCTGCAGTACCTTGTGAATGTGTCATCAGAAGTCTCCATCTTTGATTACGAAGGTGTTGAGGTAGGCAAGCTTCCGTTACCACCATACTCAAGCCTTGCAGGCATTTCATCACGAAAAGTCGAAGAGGAATTCTTTTATAGTGTAGACTCGTTTCTCTTTCCGAGAATCTTCTATCGATACGATCCAAACACCAAAGAATACCTTGAGTATCGAAAGACTGAAACTCCCCTCAATCCAGATGACTATGAGGTGCGTCAGGAATGGTACGCATCAAAAGACGGCACAAAGGTCCCGATGTTTATCTTGCACAAGAAAGGGATTGAGCTGAATGGCTCGAATCCAACTGTCTTATATGGCTATGGAGGATTTGGTAGCAACGTAACGCCAGCTTTTATGCGAGGGTGGGCACCGTGGATCGAAAAGGGAGGCATATATGTAATAGCAAATATTCGTGGTGGTGCGGAATTTGGAGAGAAGTGGCACAAGGATGGAATAAAAGATAAGAAGCAGAATTCTTTTGACGACTTTATTG
>CAJEYI010000052.1 GCA_903994795.1 uncultured bacterium | reverse complement strand
TGAGGCAACGACGCCTTTAAGCAAGAGAGTGAGACCCATTGTCGGCTCAAGCCCAGTATCGAATCCCACCGCAATACCTGCGATAGCTGCTATTGCGTACCCGATAAAGAATACTACAGACAAAATCCGCTTACTATTTATACCTACGATATTCGCAACTTCTTCATCGTCTGCTATGGCACGCACCGCCTTTCCAAACGTCGTGTACTTTAGAGCGACGCCAAGTATTGCAGTGATAAGAACTGCAGCGAGCAGGATTGTCAGCTCAGTTTCAGTTATAAAACCTCCAAAAAATGAAAATGATTTTGAGACTCCTTCATTTTTTGAAAGCGTTTGGAATTGGCTCGTGAAGATAATTGCTATGACGGACTGAATTGCAGTAAGGACACCAAGCGAAGCAATAATCATTACCGTGTTTGAAGACTTTCGTATACGAAGAGGTCGATACACAAGCACCTCAATGATAAGTCCTATGAGAGCAGCAACAACGACTGCGAGAATGATTGAGCCCACGAGTGGTAGATTGAGTGTCTTGTAGAAATACAAGACTCCATATCCGCCAACTACTGCAATCGCTCCATACGAAAGATCGAAGAATTTTCCCGTACTATAGATGAGATTAAAGCCAAGTGCTACGAGAGCATAGATGGACCCCGCAATGACAGCGTTTAGTACTATTTGCGAGATGACATCCATTGTTACAGTGTAACTAATTTCCCGTCCACCACCTTCTGAAGAATTGAGCCTATGCCGACCATATCACCATTCTGGTCAAACGAATACGTACCGATGGTCCCTGTGTAGCTCTTTAGTCCATGTAGATACACTTCTACGTTTGTAGAATCAGTGCCCACAGCAGTTATCGCCTGCGCGAGCAAATACACATCGTCGTATGCTGCACCAGAATAGAATGGGTATGTTGAATCTTGACCATACACTGCTTTATATTTAGCAGAGAAATCAGCACCCTTACCATCAGTGGCCAGTCCTGGTACCACTGCGAAGACCGTACCATTTGCAACTGCTGAAGAAATTGTTGTCTTGTCATTAAAGACTGCGGCGACAAAAGCCGAGTTAATTCCAACCTGGCGTGCCTGCTGAGCAATACGGAGAAAATTAGCTGGAGTCTGCGCATTAATAAATATCACATCAGGATTCGCTCCCTTTACCTTTACAAGAATCGAACGAAAGTCAGTTGTATTTGAGTCGTAGTTTTCGTTGTCTGCAATATTCAAACCAACTTTTTGTGATTCAGACACAAAGACTCCCGCGATACCTTGTGCGTAGTCTGTATTTTCAGAAATTACTACAGCCGACTTATAATTCTTTTGCACATAATCAGCAAGTGCTGATCCGGGGACATTATCGTTCGGGTTGTTGCGCATGAAGTACGGTCCACTCTGCGATAGCTTAGGTGCAGATGATCCAGGAGTAATCTCAAGTACTTTCGCTGCGGATGTAATTGGCACGATACTAAAGGACTCACCACTGCATATACCACCGATAATGTACTTAACCTGATCAATGTTTACTAATTTCTGAGCAGCGCTTGCCGCACCTTGACCTGTACACTTTCCATCTTCAGAGATCAACTCGATTTGTCTTCCTTTAATTCCTCCGGCTTTGTTTATTTCGTCAACTGCAAGCTTTACACCATTTTGTACAGGCTCTCCATACGTAGCACCATCTCCTGAGAGAGGGGCAATGAATCCAATTTTTATTGGGCCAGTATCGGAAGCGATTTGTTTGTGAGTAAAAAGTAACCATAGCCCGCCAATAACCACCACCGCCAGCACAATCCCTACGAGCATTTTGGTATTCTTGTTCATATACCAGAAAGTCTAGCAAGTAAGCACACAGCGTCAATAGTGGTTTTCTGCACCTACTACCGCACGGTTTTAGCTACCAACTCATCAACCATTCCGACAATTGTCGCGAACCTTCCTTCAGTCTCTCCAGTCCTCACCGACCTGTAGTGTGAAAAATACTTTGCGGAAGTGGCAGTATCGGTTGGACTTATCTCAACATGTTCCTGCAAGACCCCACTACGAATTACCTGCTCTTGGATATATCCGAGAATATCTATTTGAGTCTCACCACTTTGAATATCCGTGAGGAAATCAGACCATGCAGGAATTTGTTTCTGAACAGGATCTATAAATTTGTATGATTCTTTATGAATTCCAGGACCAATAAAAACACGAATGTCTTCTGGCTTCGAATCATATACACTTTTCATTTCTTCAATGACCTTCGTTGCAAGTAGTTTGTCGGTTGGTCTCCAGCCCATATGTGCGAGGGCAAGTATTTGTTTTTTAGAATCATAGAAAGTTACCGGGAAGCAATCAGCTGTGAGAAGGTAAAGGAATACATTTGGATCTTTAGTTATCAGGGCTTCAGTTGAAATTGACTTTCCTTTATCTGAAATTCCTACGTGAACAATTTTATCTTCGTGTTCAGTATCTATAAACACACAGTCCTCAGAACGAATACCGTACTTAACTAAGAATGCCTCCCTTCGTG
>CAJEYI010000051.1 GCA_903994795.1 uncultured bacterium | reverse complement strand
TTGATTTTGCAAAACAGGCTTTCTTAAATCCTGCAGAAAGCGAGACAGGAAATGAAATCCTTGAAACCTGGAGGACATTCTACCTCAAAGGTCTTGATCGTATGATCGCAGAACTGCAAATTCGTTACCCAAGAAAAGATGATGAGGACGAAAAGATATATCTCAAAGCAATTAAGGCACGTGCATTTGATACTATGCGTGCATTTTTGCCCGCTGGAGCCACAACAAACCTTGCGTGGTATGGTAATGTCCGACAGTTTGGTGACCGACTCATGATCTTGCGCCATCACCCACTACCAGAAGTCCGGGACATTGCGACTAAACTTCGCGAAGCACTTCTTGAAGCACATCCAAGTTCTTTTTCCGCAAAAGAGTACGAGGCAACGGAGAGATACAATGCCGCACTTGGCGCATCTCACGCGTATTTCGACGGAAATGACTTTCCAGAATTTGAATTGAGTGACGATTCCATAGACCGAGGCATGCTCGCAGAATACGCAGATGCGCTACGAACCCGGCCCGCTAAAACAGAGATGCCATTTGAAATACGTGAATGCGGAACATTGCGATTCAAATTCCTTCTCGATTTCGGCTCCTTCCGTGATCTCCAGCGCCACCGTGCAGTTACCACTCGCATGCCACTCCTCACAGATCGCCACGGTTTCGAACCCTGGTACCTTACAGAACTTCCCGAAGATTTACGCGCTGAAGCAGAAACACTTATCTCACAGCAGGTATCATCAATCAAAGCACTTAGTCTGACTCCCGAAATCCAACAGTATTATCTAGCTATGGGCTTTAGAACTACCATTCGCCTCACCGGGGACTTGCGAGGCATTGTGTATCTTGCAGAGATTCGAGCCTCAAGCACAGTGCATCCCACCCTCCGCATTCGGGCTCATCAAATGTGTGCAGCGCTTCTCGAGCGCTTCGGCACTGAGGGGCTCGTCCTTCACGCAGGAGATTCAGATGACCGCTTCGATATTAAGCGCGGAACCCACGACATTGTCATGAAGGCCTAGTCAGGTACAATAGCTAGACATGGCACTCTCAGATAAAAAAATAATTGAAGAAATGAAGAACGGAGATATCGTCATTTCCCCCTTTAACAAAGATCAGCTCGCAACCTCAAGCTACGACGTCACCCTCGGCGAATGGTTCTTTCGTGAACAACCACCTAAATACAATCATTCTCTATACAACATCTGGAGCAAAGAACACATGGAGCATGTGTGGGGTGCGGACAAAGTCGAGCGAGCTGTCCTCGCAAAGGAAGCATTTAAGAAATACAACTTCGAGTGGGATGGTATTCGGCCCGATGATAAAGTCATCATACTTCGTCCCGGCGAAACAATCCTTGCGCACACGAACGAATACATTGGCGGAAAGAATCACATCACAACGATGATGAAGGCTCGTTCCTCTACAGGACGAAACTTTATCGAGGTGTGCAAGTGTGCAGGATGGGGTGATGTTGGATATATCAACCGATGGACGATGGAAATTACGAATAACTCAAAGAACTATTTGATCCCGCTTATTGTTGGACGCCGCATCGCGCAAATAGTGTTCTTTGAAACAGGAGAAATTCTTGCGAATGACTATGCCGCAGCTGGAAAGTACCAATCAAGCTCTGACCTTAAGCAGCTGCAGAAAGACTGGAAGCCAGAAATGATGCTTCCCCGACTTTGGGCAGATCGCGACATTAAAAAGGATCAGCCATGGCACAAAAAAGCTTTGAAGAAGTAATTAGCACATACGAATGTGGAATTAGTTATAAGCCGACGAAGTTAGAGCCCGACCCATTACTTTTATTTCCCGAACTTTCAGAGAAAATCGTCCACACCATTCTCCCAATTAAGTCCCTAGATATTTCGACACAGGTTAATACCTCGCTTGAAGCGTGTGGAAATAAGAAGACATTTATATTGGTACCCGGAAGAGAGTTTGATAAAACAGGAACTCGGCACGGGAAAGGTGCAGGTTGGTACGATCGATTTCTGAGTGCGGTGCCACGAGAATGGATTCGCATCGGCGTCTGCTACGAATCCCAACTCTCCCCCACCCCACTCATTCGAGAATCATGGGACGAACCCATGGATTATGTGTGCGTGGTACCATTGGCTCATGAATAAGCCCACTATAAGTCTCATTGCTGCTATCGGTGCCAAGAATCGAGCACTTGGAAAGGACAACCAACTCCTCTGGCAAATTCCTGATGACCTCAAGCGCTTCAAGCAAGTTACGAGCGGTCATCCTGTGATAATGGGTCGCAAGACGTGGGAATCACTTCCTGAGAAGTTCAGACCGCTACCTGGACGTTTAAATATAGTTGTGACGCGCCAGTCAGAGTACGTGGCACGTGACGCAGAGGTGTGCACGTCCCTGGAGTCAGCGATAGAAAGAGCTTCAGCCGAACCGTCGCAAGATCAACAGGCACCTTCTCAGATTTTCATAATTGGCGGTGGCGAACTATACAAAGAAGCCCTCCCTCTCGCAGACAAGCTATACCTCACACTCATTCACGAAGAAAAAGAAGGCGATGTGTTTTTCCCAGAATACAAAGAATCATTTCATACAGAAACCTTCAGAGAAGAGCGCGAATTCAACGGCCTGACATATACATGGGTTGACCTCGTACGTGCATAACTCAGCAATGGATAGTCGGGCGGTGTTAAGTTTAAAGTAAGGCATTAGCAAGGGAGATGGTTCAATGCCCAGTCAAGAACAGCGGCCTCGGCCGAATATGCAACTGACCTTTGATCCGTTGGCACAGCAGCAGGCGTGCCAA
>CAJEYI010000050.1 GCA_903994795.1 uncultured bacterium | reverse complement strand
ACAACGCGCTACCAGACATCGAGAGTCAAAAAGATATCCTGCCGACTGCACCAGGCACAGAGACACTAGGCACTCCTGGTGAAGCGCCAAGCGTACCTACTGAGGTAGCAAATACACCTGAAACGCAGAGTACCTCTATGTTCGAAGGTAATTCAATTTTAAGCAAGATCTCCGATGGAAAGACTCCTTCCATGATGAGCGAAAATTTTGGCAAAATGATTAGCAAAGCGACTGAGAAAATAGACGCATTTGGAGAAAGGAGAATTCAAGCACTTAAATCATGGCAAGAGAAAGGTGGTCTAAGTAGCATATTCGCTCCACTTACTTCAGGAAAAGATTTTTCATTCAAATTTGTAAACCTCGGAGCTTCGCCCGAGCAACAATTATCTGAAATTAAGAAAACAACTGAGAATGATACGGTAGCAGCCGTAGAAACAACCAAAAACATAAAAGCTAAGGTGATCGAATTTCCAAAAGCAGTTACCCCTGAAACAACCAAAGCAACGCGTACTCATATTAGTGATGCTGTGGAAAGTAACTTTAAGGCATACTCAGAAAAGTTTTCGTATTTCCAGCTTGCCACCATGTTTATCATGAAGATGTTTAAAGATGAACGTAGAAAGCAGCAACTTAAAGCTGCGGAGACACTAGCAGCAAGTGAAGATCCTGTAGTGGCAAAACTTGGCAAGGAGACGATTGCTCGACTTGAGCCAAAATATGCAGCACTTAAACGATTCCGAGCACTATATCCAAACCTCCTTGTAAGTTCAGAACGAAAATCAACTGAAACGAAAGCAAAAATACTTGAGACTTTATCTGAAGTGCCAGATCCTGCAGCAGAAGTACCAAATGTAACAGCTGAAAATACAACAACTACTACTCCAGAATTTCGAGATCAAGGTATCGAAACTGCATTTGCAATGCCGACAGCAGCAAATGATAACGGCCCGACAGAGAAGATGGAGTTCACCGCAGCAAATGAAAACACCCCAGCTGAAGATGCGAAGTTTGCTCCCGCAAATGATTCAGGCGATTCGCAATTATCAAAAGCTGCATAATAATACATACTCATGACAACACAAGAATTTCTTTCTCAGTTTTCTGACGGGTTGTTTTCTGAAGCAGTAATGCAGGAAATTATGGACATAATCGGATCTTCAACTGAGATTACCCCTGAACTAGCTACTCAACTTGCTGAAGTCCTAGAACGTGAAATTGATGAAGACTTAAAGGATGTCGAGGTCGACCCAGTTACACTTCATGAACTTGAAAATAAACTAGAAACGGAACTTAAAATACTTGAAGATGACATGAGCAAGACTCAAGAGACTTTTGATTCGAACATGTCTGAGTTAGTAGACATGAGCAAAAAGGTCGACGTGCTAGAACGTCTTCACAGCTAGTGTTTTGCTAGGAATTTGTTGCTTTTCGGTCTTTCCTGTGCTACTCTCTATCCACAATGAACACACTAATTACAGCACTTCCTTACTTGGAAATTGTATTATCTTTACTACTTATCGTCGGAGTCGTGCTTCAGCAGCGAGGTGCTGGTCTTGGAGGAGCGTTTGGTGGTGACAACTTCGCATCCACTTTCTATAAGCGTCGTGGTGCTGAGAAGTTTCTTTTTAACGCAACCATTGTTATTGCCGTTCTCTTTGTTGTAACTGCTATTGCCGGCTTCCTACTCTAGGTTCCTGCAATCTACGTACATATGGAAGAGGAAGAATATGAACTTCCTATAGATTCTTTTAAGGCACCATCCTTCAAAGAAAGACTATTTAGGAAACACGAACTACCTTTCTTTGAAGGGATTGGTGATTATGTACGTACACGTACTCCTGGTGACCAGTTTATTTTTCTCCTACTTGGTCTACTGATTTTTGTAACAAGTCTTGTTGGGTTCCTTAAACTCCAGTCATTAATCATGATCACCCAGCCCGCACATGGCGGGACGTTAACTGAAGGAGATGTTGGCTCACCCCGCTTCATAAATCCTCTTCTTGCACTCTCAGACACCGATCAAGACCTTACAGCACTTACCTATGCGGGACTTATGGGAATAGGCCCAAACAATACTGTTGTGCCGGTACTTGCAGACAGCTATATAGTTTCACCAGATGGGAAAACCTATCAATTTACCCTTAAAAAGAATTTAGTTTTTTCAGATGGGAGCCCGTTAACTGCAGATGATGTTGTGTACACTATCCAGAAAGCTCAAGATCCTTCTCTAAAAAGTCCGCAGCATGGAAACTGGGCAGGAGTACAAGCTATTGCATTAGATCCTCATACAGTCCAATTTACATTGCCAGTAGCATACTCACAATTTATATACGCAACCACAATTGGTATTTTGCCAGCTCATGTGTGGAGAAATATAACAGATGAAAACTTCCCCTTCTCCACTCTAGAAATGAATCCAATTGGAGCGGGTCCGTTCATTGCTACAAACTCTGGCCATAACTCATCCGGAGTAATAACTTCTTATAACCTAAAAGCAAACTCTAAATACGTTTTGGGAAAGCCGTACCTAGACAACTTTAGCTTTAAATTCTTTACTGACCAGACTACTCTTACCACAGCCCTTACGCAGGGATCAATTGATAGCGCGTACGGAATTGAGAGCAAGCATTTCATTAAAGCTCCGTATTCCCATGTATTTGCAGTATTTTTTAACTCATCCGATCCAATATTCAACAATCCATCAACTCGTCAGGCACTATCAGTGGCTATCGACAGAACGAACCTCACCAAGAAGACCTTAAGTGGCTATGCTACTGCCATCTCTGGCCCTGTTCCTCCAGGCAGGGGAAATAGTTGATGACGAGTCGATTCCGCTGCCTGGAGGAAGATCGGAAGAGCGTCGTGTAGGGAAAGAGTGTGCACGGACGTGTAGATC
>CAJEYI010000049.1 GCA_903994795.1 uncultured bacterium | reverse complement strand
TTTTGATTCTTCGATGATTTCTATGACGCGAATACCCAAATCCTCTGCACGTTTTGTGAGCAATCTAATTTGGTCGGGGATTGACTGCACCTGCCGGTCTTCTCCCTCGGAGGATTTCCTCACATACATGAAATGTTTAATGGGTTCAGTTTTCATAGCGGTAGTTCCTTCTTACTAAAAGACTAGCATTATTTGCCAGTCCTTAAAGCTTCTTTAATAATTCGGTCAAGGAACTTCGACATAGTTACTCCTTGCTCTTTGGCTTGGTGTTTTACTGACTCTGCAAGTTGAGTGCTTATCCGTACTTGTTTGGTAACTCGACGACTTTTGCCAAATCCAACTAACCGGTATTTACGGGCTGTTTCGTAAGCTCTATCTAATTGTTCAATTGTAAATTTTGTAGACATATTTTAAGTACACTTTTATTTCCTCCATTGGCTTTCGTTGAAGGGCTTGAATGAGTAATAGCTTGTAGAAAATGAAAGCCTTTCAAGCAGTTAGAGTTCCTCATCTCCCTAAATTCTTGTCTGCTAAAAGCTCTTCATCTGTCCGTTGCTGTGCAAATGGAGTCCCCAGTCGGCAAGTGTGCAACCGTTGCTGGGAATTAATATCTGCACACCAACGCATTTAGCCAGTTTGATTTGTGAGGACTTGCTAACAACCTCCTATCTACAAGATGTGACGAACGCTCCCTAACTGATGTCAGGGCTTAAATCCTCTGAATCGAAGGACTTAAGTGCTGATACCAATAAATTTTGTCGTTCTTTTAATCGAGCTGAGTCTACAAAAGTCATAGGCCTATAAGTCAGTTGCATGACCCTAAGCAATTTTGTGGCTTGTTCCTGAGCAGCGTCTTTGCTTAGGCGTACTCCAAAACGCTTCTCGTGAAGTGTCTGGAATCGTTCAATATCCTTTTGTTTGAGTTGCATAAAGAAAAGCCGTCTCTGCTCAATAGGAGGCAAGGGAGATGCGACCTGTCGAGCAGAAACGGCTTCTCCCTAGCCTTTATTGAGCTAAGGAAAGGATATGAAATATTAGTCAGCCGAGCGTGACATTAATTTCAGACTTTTCTTTGAGGAGAGTTTGCGCTTCTTAAATCGTTCTACTTGTTTCTTCAATTTTTGAGCAGTCTTGCGGTCATTGCTCCCGTCGTCGTCGGGGTATATCTCTGCAACGGCATCTAAGTATGTTTTATGTTCAGATTTCTCCTCGGATTGATTCACGCGCTCTTTGAATGTGATTTTCTCAGTTTTCAATTTCAAGACCTCGTTGGCTTGGGTCAGCGTGCGTGAACGCCGCTTGGTATTTTTGCTCTTATTAATTATGTCTGTGTATGTCTTAATAACACCACCTGCCGCCGCTTTAGGCGTTCTGCCTTGCTTTCCTCCAAAGTTCGCTCGAATACATCTATTGAGAAATCTCTTCTCTGCGGTGGTAAGTGGTGCAATTAAGGTTTCTGATGGCAGAGACCTGTACTGCATATAAAATTTATAAGTAGTCGTGCTGGCTGTCGGCAAAGCTTCTCTATAGAAAATCAAATGTTTTATCCAGTCTGTAAAATAAAAAAGGCAAGTCGTAATCAACAAGAATACCAAAAATAAACAAATCCAAATATCTGTAAGTAAGCTCGTCGAGCGCTTGCTCAAAGCGAGAATAATGTCTGCTTGAACCTTCAACGTCTTCAATATGGTCACTTTGATAGTCCAGCCCTTCCGTGTGCAGTATTTCTTGCCAGTACTTAATGTCCTTCAAAAACCTGTCATCTTGTTGCAGAAATAGAACAGCCTCTTTGTTAAGAGCTGCGCGTGTTTTGAACATCAAGTCAAACTGCTTTGGGTCATTAGTTGGGTCTAAAGCAGGTTCCCCAGGCTGCGTATCCATACTCTCAGTTTCGCACATTTTCTACTTGGTAGGTATTCCAAATATGACGGATAATGACGGAAGTTTATGTCTGTTTCCGAGTGCCAATTAGAGGACTAAGAAAGAGAAAATAGCCTAAGTTCAAGAGCAAATTAGTAAGCGTGGCCATTTTTTGTCACCCGTCTTTTTCAAATGTTTTCAAGCACTAAAAGCTGCCGATTTTTTAAAATCTGCTTTGGAATAAATGGTCATGTGACTATGTATCTGTAAATTTTGACTTGAAATCTACGCTAATTTGTCAGGCGTTTGCGTACTGCTCTAGCTCTGTTTGGTTCTTGTACATGTGCATACACTTGCTACAAATCAACTTGTCCTTAGAGAAGAAGAACGAGGCAATGAAGAGTGCTGGCGCTCCAAGTATTCCGAACGGAATTGTGATGATAAAGATAAAACAAATGAAAAAGAAGAAGATTGCGAACATCCTTAACCAGCTACGAAAACTAACTACTTCAATCCTGCCACACGAGGGACATCTGTCCTTAACTTTCTTTGCTTTCGGTTCAGCCATAGTTTTGTGCTAGTGGTAAACCCAAGCGATAGGTACAGAAAACCCACCACATGGGTGGAAGCTTGCGCCTCCCATACCGGTTTCCCGATACGGCCAATCACGACACCCCATATGATGGGTTTTCTGGTCGTGATTGGACTTGTCGGCCATGCCAGAGCTTGCGCTGCTGGTTTAGGCCTATCTATTCAGTTGTAATGGAATAATAGCAGACCTCACTCGGCCGTCTATCGGTTTTGTCATTCAATTTTGGAAATGCACGTAAGCTTGATAGACTTCTACAAATGAATGAATTGAAAAAACCCATTGTTGTTGACTTATTTTCTGGTTGTGGTGGTCTCTCATACGGGTTGGAGAAGGTGGGTTTTGAAGTTGCTATCGGTATTGATAATTGGGGTGAATCACTAAAAACTTTTGCGCAGAACCATCCAAATTCAAAAGTGCTTGAAGCAGATGTTTCAAAGATTACGGGCAAAGATATTCAGAAGCTTATAGGAAAAAGAATAATTGATGTCATTGTCGGCGGGCCACCGTGTCAAGG
>CAJEYI010000048.1 GCA_903994795.1 uncultured bacterium | reverse complement strand
ACTTATTTTCCTAGGGATAGTTTTCTTCGGAACTATTTATAGTACAGCGCATGCAGACTCTGCATCAGACGCGGTAATTCAATCACAGATAGACGCGCACAACCAACAAATCACATCCATACAAAACGAAATAGCGGCATATCAAGCCCAACTCACACAGCTCGGCTCTCAAAAGCAGTCGCTTCAGACTTCACTCACATCTATTGATGTAAACAGAAAGAAGACGGCTGCACAGATTGCCGTGATTCAAAATCAAATCGCATCAGCGACACTTGCACTCAAAGCACTTGGGGGTCAAATCGTTGCGAAGCAATCAGAAATTAGTCTCGACAAACAAGCACTAGCGCAGTCGATACGGCAAATTGCGAACTCAGATCAGTTACTCGTAATCCCAACACTGTTTGCATCAGATAATTTCGTCGACGCATGGAGAGAAATAGATACGCAGATGCAGCTTGGTGAAGCATTGCAATCGCACATGCACAATCTCACACACGTAACAGCACAACTAGCGGACCAACAAGCACAAGTGGACTCAACAAAAAATCAGCTCTCAACATTCAACCAAAGCCTTGTGACACAGAAGGGTGCCCTTGATGCTACGGCTCAAGCAAAGACTGAGTTATTGCAACAGACTAAATCTCAGCAATCCACATACCAAACACTCATTGCACAAAAGAAAGCGCAGCAGAAAGAATTCGAAAGCGAACTCGCTAGTTTGCAGAACAGTTTGAAAAGCGTGGGCTCTGCAGATGTTCCAAAGACTGGCTCTGGCATCCTCGCATGGCCATACTCTGGAGCAACAGCACAACACTGCGTTGGAATTAAGTCTGCATTAGGAAACCCATTCTGTATTACGCAGTACTTCGGAAATACAGCATTTGCTACAGCAAATGCTGCTGTATACAGCGGCATGGGACACGATGGCATAGATATTGGCCTACCTGTGGGCACACCAATACAGGCAGCACTTTCAGGAGTTGTGTCCGGCACCGGCAACACTGATCTCTCACACGATTCTGCAGGCCATCAGTGTTACTCATTTGGGAAATGGGTTATGGTGCAACACGCAAATGGTTTAAATACTATGTACGCACACCTTTCAGTTATCAGTGCAACAAAAGGACAGGCAGTCGCCACAGGAGGACTCCTTGGATACTCTGGCATGACTGGCTATGCGACAGGTCCACACCTTCACTTCGGAGTATATGCAACGGCGGGCGTGCAGTACCTCACACTTGGACAATTCCATGGCACAAAAACACCGTGCTCAACAGCCGCAATGCCAGTGGCACCAGTTAACGCATACCTCAACCCTCTCTCGTATCTGTAATCTCGTAATTAGAAACGTAGTGTAGCGAACATTGCTATGGCTGCTACTGCCATTGCGGCAAATGTAACCCACAAAAGAGTATTGGAAAGCCAACCGCTTTTATACTTTCCCATAATCTTTTCGCTGCCCGCAATCTTCGCAACAAGGAATACAAGTGGAACGGCAATCACGCCATTTATTACAGCGGTCACGACAAGTGCTTGAATAGGATCAATTCCGATAAAATTAATCATAAGACCTATGAGAGTCGCGATGGTAATCACCCCATAAAAGCCATGTGCTTTTTTCAACTTCAAATTAAGACCAGACTTCCATCCAAACGCTTCAGACACCGCATATGAAGCCGACCCAGAAAGCACGGGCACTGAGACAAGCCCGAGGCCAATAATTCCGATAGAGAATATGACCTTCGCGAGATATCCTGCATGTGGGAATGTCTGCACAAGCGGCTCTAACGCACGAGCAGCGTCTGCAGAAGTCTTAATGTCGACAATTCCGTGTGAATTAAGTGCAGCAGCACACACCACAATAATGCTCCATGTGGCAACTTCAGAGATAATCATTCCGACAGCGTTGTCTGCACGCATATTTTGGATATATGACTTCGTCACATGCGCGTTACCTTTACGATCAATCAGTCCTTTTTCTTTCTCCTCCTCTACCTCCTGTGAAGCTTCCCAAAAAAACATATATGGAGAGATTGTGGTACCAAGAACGGCGGTAATTATAAAGAGGAATTGGAAGTTTAGCTGTATGTGAGGAATGAATGTTGCTTCGAGCACTGTAAGGAGTGGCAAGTGCACAATGAAGAGCGTAATTGGGTACGCGAGAAGCGTGATAGCGAGCCACTTTAAGATTTTTGAGTAGACTTTGTATGATGTAAATATCTCGAGAATGAGAATGAGCGCCGTAAAGAGCAGTGTGTAGATAACGAACCCTACAGGAAGAATTAATTCAGCTGCAGCTGCCATTGCACCAATGTCAGCTCCAAGATTTACGGTATTTGCGACAACAATTAAAAGTACCATTGGATAGAGCACCCACTTACCATAGTGCGACCTCACTATGGACGAAATACCCCTGCCTGTGACCGCTCCAATGCGCGCTGAGGCCTCCTGCACAGCAATCATGAGTGGAAGCATGTATACGACAGTCCAGAGCTGTCCATAGCCAAATTGAGCGCCTGTCTGTGAGTATGTCGCTATTCCTGAAGGATCGTCGTCAGCCGCACCAGTTGTGAGTCCTGGTCCAAAGAATTTAATAGTTTTCCAGGCCTTTACCTCGTCTTTTTGAACAGTTTCTTCGATTTCAGTAATCTCATCTGTGATTTGTTTGCGAGTGAAAAACATGGGTATTCAGTGAATTATGTAGCTTGTTTCTATAAGTATACGCTATACTTACTGCATGATTAAACTTATTATCTGGATAGTTATCGGGATCCTAGCCCTCTCATTTTTTGGTATTTCGCTTCGTACGCTGGTGCTTTCTCCAGCTGCACAAGACAACTTCCACTTCGCTAGCCAGCTTATGGCTTCCGCGTGGGATTCATTCATTATTTGGATAAATGGCCTTGGTGCTTCACTTCAACACCTACTTCCATAAAAAGCTTTTTGAAAAAGAGAAGTTAAGGCTGTGCGGGTGGAATTACTCCTA
>CAJEYI010000047.1:2410-3036 GCA_903994795.1 uncultured bacterium | reverse complement strand
CGCAGTATCTCTTGCGACAGCAGTCAGTGTGTAGGTTCCTGCACTTGATGGAGTCCAGGTATTCGTAAATGTAGCTGAATTGGAGAATACCTCTGAGCCAATCTGTGTTCCGTTTGCATAAAATGTAACTCCACCGACTGCAACATTATCTGATGCATGTGCTACAAGCGACACTGCAGAACCAGTTGTGAAAGTGGCACCTTGTGTTGGAGAAGTAAGCGTGACGACCGGTGCGACAGTGTCTGCAGGTAATGCACCACCATAGACATAGTCACCCGGAACTACAATTGCCAAGTGAGAACCATCTGCTGACATCGCAATTGCTTGAGCATTAAGTGAACCGGTTGCAGCCTGTACTGTCCAGTCCGTACCGTAGCCTGCGGATGTGTATACTCCACCATCTGCAGCTAAGTGGGAACCATCTGCAGATGAAACAATGCTTGACCAGTTTCGTGACCCCGCAGCTACCTGATCGATCCATGTGACTCCTGAATCTTGAGAAGTGTAGATATCACCGTTCTTCACGACAGCAGCGAGATACACACCATTTGCAGAAGATGCTACGGAATACCAGTTCCTACTTCCTGAAGACGCTCGCTGTATCCATGTAACTCCGTAGTCAGCTG
>CAJEYI010000047.1:0-2310 GCA_903994795.1 uncultured bacterium | reverse complement strand
AGGTGTACATGTAGTCACCATTTGCAGCCGCGACAAGGTGTGAGCCGTCAGCTGAGGAAGCAACTGAGTACCAGTTTTTAATACCTGAGCCATTCTGAACAATCCATGTAACTCCGTAGTCAGCTGAGGTGTACATGTAGTCACCATTTGCAGCCGCGACAAGGTGTGAGCCGTCAGCTGATGAGGAAATACTTTTCCAATCATGTGTTCCTGCTGAAGTTTCAGATGTCCATGAAGCACCGTAGTCAGTTGAGACATAGATGTTTCCATTGGCTTCGATTGCAGCAATATTTGCACCATTTGATGACGAAGTTACACCGACCCAATTGCGAGTACCAGAAGCTGCTTGAGCTGTCCATGTGGTACCACTGTTTGCTGAAGTGTATACATTTGTGTTGGTGGCAACAGCTGCTAGATGGTGACCATCTGCAGATGATGTGATTCCAGTCCAAGATTGCTGACCAGAACTTGTTTGTGCGCCCCACGTGCCTTGATCATTTGAGACTGTGAATGAAATAGGGGAGGAGGTTGCAAAGTTGTTTGATGTATCACGGGCAATAGCAATGATTGAATATGTGCCGAAGGAACTAGTTGCAGTGCTGTCCCAGGATGTACTGAAAATCGTGCTTGAGCTCGTTAGTTCAGATCCAATCTTTATTCCATTTATATAAAAGGTAACCCCAGCGACAGCAACATCGTCAGATGATGATGCAGAAAGGGTGACACTTGCTCCTGATACGACCGCACTCAGTGTTGGAGCAGTAAGCTCAACAAGTGGAGAAGTTGTATCTGCTGGGACTGGGACCGACGCCGTCACAAACGTCTGATCCGCAGACGAAGTCGTCTGACTCGATCCATCAGTGCTAGACACCCTGAAGTGGTAGGTGGTTGCAGCGGTTAAGTTAGTGAGTGTGATCGAGTGAGATGTGGTGAGTGCGGCAGATGTAGATGCGGTACCATAGTTTGTGTCTGCACCGAAATCGACTACTGAGTCAGATGAGGTGTCTGTGGTCCAGGTGATGGTTGCTGTGGTTTGTGCGGGAGTATTAGAGATTGAAGAGATGATGGGTGCGGATGGGGGAGGGTTCCCTCCACCTCCGCCTCCACCGCCTTGTGAATTAGCAACGGTGACAGAGATTGTTGAGGTCGCAAAGTTTCCTGAGGTGTCTTCTGCAACTGCTTCAAGTGTATGAGAGCCGTCTGCAACACTTGTGGAGTCCCACGAGCTGTCATATGGTGCACTAGTGATTTGCGTACCAAATTGTGAGCCGTCGACGAAGAACTGAACTCCTTGGACTGCAGTGTCGTCTGAAGCAGTTGCAGATAAAGCAACTGATGCGCCAGAGACTGTTGCAGTATCTGCCGGTGCTGTCATTGAGACAGTTGGAGGAGTAGTGTCAGGTCCTGGACCAGGAACAACGTCCACACTAAATGAAATTGGATAATCACTAGTGTTAGTATTTCCTGATCCATCCTGACACTTCACGTAATACGTATATGAACCTCCATCAGACAATCCAGGAACATCTACCGAATGATCAGTTCCCCCAGTAGTGCCGAATGCTGTCATCGAATCGAATGCTGTTCCAGGCGAAGTATCGTACCTACAAGTCGCGTTCTCATCAGTTGTTAATGACAATGTGGTCGATGTAGTACCTGATGGCAGTATTCCTGAAGGACTTCCAGCTGATTCCACTGGTGGTGTCGTATCAGATGGAGGTGGGACCGACGCTGTGGTGAAAGTTTGGTCAACAGAGCTTGTGGTCTGACTCGATCCATCAGTGCTTGATACTCTGAAGTGGTAGGTGGTCGCAGCAGTTAGATTAATGAGTGTGATTGAGTGAGATGTGGTGAGTGCGGCAGATGTAGATGCGGTACCATAGTTTGTGTCTGCACCGAAATCGACTACTGAGTCAGATGAGGTGTCTGTGGTCCAGGTGATGGTTGCTGTGGTTTGTGCGGGAGTATTAGAGATTGAAGAGATGATGGGTGCGGATGGGGTAACAATGTTGGAAACAGTCACGCTTATTGTTGACGTTGCATAGTTCCCTGAAGTATCTTCTGCGGCTGCTTCTAACGTATGCGAACCGTTTACTACACCAGTTGAATCCCACACTGTTGAGTACGGAGAAGAAATGTCGAGTGAGCCGAATTGTGAACCATCTACAAAGAATTGGACTCCTTGGACTGCGATGTTGTCGGAGGCGGTCGCGGCGAGCGAGACTGAGGAACCTGAGACAGTTGCGCCGGAGAGCGGGGACGTAAGGGACACTGTTGGAGGTGTAGTGTCAGATGGTGGAACTGAGGCGG
>CAJEYI010000046.1 GCA_903994795.1 uncultured bacterium | reverse complement strand
GTGCCATATCCGCTATATTAGCGGAGTGGTGCAATTACTTGTTGAACTAACATGTTGTGCCGCGGCAATCGCGAAAATCGATTCCGGCGTACGAGATGCAGTCCGTCACAATGGTAGCCACGGGAGAGGTGACCCGTGTCCTCAAAAAGTGCCAAGGAGATATGTATGTTCTGGAACATGATCCGGACAACTCATACCCTCGTAGCGCATTCGCTATCTGAAAAGATTCACCAGTATTGTGGTCACTCCGAAAAGGGTGGCCACAGCGTTTATATATTTAGAGTCCGAGTGATTTCAGGAATACCTGAAGCTCATCTCCTTCAATCGCTCGATACTCACCGGTCTTTAGTTTTCCCAGTTCGATGTTGAGTACTCGCGTGCGCTGAAGATCGGAGACTTCGTTAAAGAGTGCTACAACCATGCGTCGGATCTGGTGCTTTTTCCCCTCGGTAAGTCTGATGCTGAACATTGTGTCGTTTATCAAGTTAACCTTTGCTGGCTTTGTTTGGTACCCCTCGATAAATACTCCTGCCTCCATGTTTGTTTTGAAGCTATCTCGAAGTTTTGATTTTGTTCGTACGATGTACTCTTTCTCATGCTCACGGGTCGGGCTGAGGAGCCTGTCTGTAACACGCCCGTCATTTGTGAGAATGATAAGTCCATGTGAGTCTTTGTCGAGTCGTCCTACGGGGAAGACATTGAATTGTCCAACTACTTCAGGAATATTTTCTCGTATGTCTGATTCCTCATCTCCTTGCGGTGAATGCGTGATGACTCCTCGAGGTTTGTTGTATGCAAAGTAGACAAGCTTTTGAGCGGGATCTCGCTTATCGAGTCGTACTTCAACGACGTCCGACTCTGATACTTTGTCTCCAAGTACTGCACGCTTGTTGTTTATGAATACTCGGCGTCTATCAATGAGTGTGTCTGCGGCCTTGCGTGTCGCGTATCCTTTTTGTGTCAGATACTTATTTATGCGCATTGGGTACTCAGGGTTTGCGTTGTTTTCTTGCTCGAGCTTTGCCTTTGCAGCACTGGCCGCATGACGAACTGCGCGAGTTGGTTTCTTGGTTGAAATTGATTCAGGTGGCAGTGCTCGTCCGGATCGACTTGTTCGTGGTGCTACGTCTGTGCGTTGTGTACGTGTGCGTGAAAAAGGTGATGTGCGCGCCGTGCGTGAGGAAGAGATTGGGTTATCAGTACGACGAGGTGTTCTTCCAGAAGGGCGCTTAGAGTAGGGTGCGGGCATGTATTGAGTATACCTGAAGTTTGGTAGAATAGATGCATGACAACACAAACACCAATACAATCATCAAAAGCTACATATGTTCCAGGCACCTGCAATATTGGTCCAGATGAAATTAAAATGCGAATGACGGCGGGATGGTTTGGTATTGTAGCGACTGTGGTAGTTGGTGCAATTCTGTTTTATCTACCAGTATCACCGTGGACACGACTCGTGCTTTTCTTTCCTGCGACAATTGGCGCACTAGGGTTTCTGCAGGGAGCGTTTCATTTCTGTGTAGCGTTTGGCATGGAAGGACTTTTCAATGTTACGAATCCTGCAGGGAAGACTGAAAGTGTTTCGCAAAAGGAATTTCGCGCTGCAGATAAAAAGAAGGCTATACAGATAATTGCATACTCAGTACTTATCGGAATTGTGGTTGCTGTTGGAGCAGTGTGGTTATAGTGCTCAAGACGAAATTTCTTCCAAACCTTGTTACTCGTATCTGAGTGAGTCGATAGGGCTTTTCTTTGCGGCTTGTCGTGCGGGATAGATACCAAAGACCAGTCCTGATATGGTCGATACTGCAACTGCAATGAGAATTGAAGATAAAGGCAGTTGAAATGTCCATGCAAGTGTTGAGAGGTGAGTTACACCAAGCCATACTCCTGCGGTGAGAAGTGCACCAAATGCAATACCAACGAGTCCGCCAATAAAGGTGAGTAGGACGGACTCAAAGAGAAATTGTTGTAGGATGTCACCTTCAGTTGCACCGACCGCTTTTCTCAAACCGATTTCGCGGGTTCTTTCAACCACAGACACGAGCATAATGTTCATGATACCGATACCACCTACGACGAGAGAGATTGATGCGATGGCTGCAAGGAAGAGCGTGAGGATTGAAGTGATGTTTCCGAGGAGTGAGGCAATGTCTGCCTGAGTTTGGATTGTGAAGTCATCTTTGTTTGGATCTGTAATGCTGTGGTTTTGACGAAGAATTGAGACGAGTCGAGATTTAACAAAGGCAATGTCGTACTGAGAGTCAGCCTGGATTTCAACCGTATTTAAATAATTTATGCCAAGCATTTGCGCTTGCGCTACGGTAATTGGGATGATGACGAGATTATCTTGATCAACTCCAAATGCACCGGTACCTGCGTTTCCAAGTACGCCAACTATTTGTACAGAAATATTTCCTAGACGCATTAGTTTTCCAACAGGATTGTGTTGGCCGAAAAGCGTGGCTGCTAACTTGCTACCAATAACAGCCACGTGATTGTATCCGTCGACATCTGCCTTTGTGAATGTGTGTCCTTGAGCGACGTTGAGATTTCCAATAGGGAAGATGTCTGCGGAACCACCTTCGTAGCTCACGTTTTTGTTGTTGGCTCCATATACCGCGGCGGCACTTCCGCGCGCGACTCCTGTCGCGCGCGCTATTGAGGGCTCTCGAAGAAAGGCATTTACGTCAGTCTGTGTAAGAGTTTTAATGATAATTCCTTGTGACGCAGCGGGAGAACTAAATTTGGAACCATTGCTTCCGCCTGGCAAGACAAAGATTAAATTTGATCCGACGCTTTCGACTTGTCCAATGATAAGTGCCTGTGCAGAATTTCCAATCGACATAAGCACAATCACTGAGGCAATGCCGATCACAATACCGAGCATGGTGAGAATCGAACGAGACCTCGCGTGATTGAGGCTGGTTACTGCGGTTTTGAATGAGTCTCGTATGCGCATAGTTATTTTATGAATTCTTCTTTCGTTGTTCGTTTGTGCTTGACCGGCGTGTCGCTCTCAAGTTGGCCGTCCATTATTTTTAAAATTCTGTCGGCAAACTCCGCAGTCTTTGTTTCGTGAGTGACGAGTATAACCGTGTGACCTTCTTTATTTAATGTCTCAAGAATTTCCATCACCTGTGCACCTGACACTGAGTCCAAGTTACCTGTTGGTTCGTCTGCAAAA
>CAJEYI010000045.1 GCA_903994795.1 uncultured bacterium | reverse complement strand
CATCAAAGGTTGGCGCATATCCATTTACTACACTTTCACCGCACCTCGGTGATCTTTACGGATACCTTGTGGCGGATATTCCAGGACTTATTGAAGGAGCTTCAACTGGACGAGGTCTTGGTTCTAAGTTTTTACGACACGTAGAACGTACGAGATTCATTGTACATCTCGTCTCGGCTGAACAAGAAAGCCTTGAAGAGGCTTATTTAAACATACGAAAGGAGCTTGAGGCATTTGGTTCAGGACTCGCTGACAAGCAAGAGCTAGTCGTTCTCTCAAAAACTGATTTACTCACACCTGAGCAAGAAAAAACTGCTATTGAGACTTTGAAAAAAGTTTCCGGAAAGGAAGTAATTTCAATTTCAATTCTCGACGATGAATCGATAAAGCGCATCTCTGATAGACTCGCGATACTTCTCAAAGACTAGAAGATGCTATAAGCTCTTCTTATGACCGAAGAGAACTCAGCAACCATTACTGCACCTGCTTCAGAATATCGACTCACTGTGGGTCTTGAGATCCATGCAGAGCTCAATACAGACACCAAGATGTTTTGTAATTCTGCCAATGATCCTCAAGCAGCAAAGCCTAACTCAAATATCTGCCCTGTGTGCCTAGCGCACCCAGGAACACTTCCCACGATAAATCGTAAAGCTGTGGAGCACGTACTACGTGTGGGTGCTGCAATCGATGGAAAATTTGCTGACTATACGGAATTTGATCGTAAGAGTTATTTTTATCCTGATATCCCGAAAGGGTACCAAATCAGTCAGTTCGAGCACCCGCTTATTTCAGGAGGTTCTCTAGTTGGGGTTGCCGTGACACGTATTCACCTTGAGGAGGATACGGCGCGTTCATCACACCACGCAAACACCACAACTGGCGAAGCAATGGATGCTGGAGACGCAAACAACAGCAAGAGTCTCGTGGACTTTAACCGTGCTGGAGTGCCACTTATGGAGCTTGTTACAGAGCCAGATATTCACGATGCGAAGACTGCAGGGGAGTTTGCTCGAGAATTACAGCTACTTCTTCGTACGCTCGGAGCATCGCATGCAAACCTCGAGAAAGGTGAAATGCGTGTAGAGGCAAATATTTCAATATCTAAGACCGACGAACTCGGTACAAAAGTCGAAGTAAAGAATCTAAATTCTTTCCGCTCAGTTGAGCGAGCTATTGCATATGAAGTCGAACGACAAGCAAAACTGCTTGATTCAGGCGGAAAGGTGGTCCAAGAAACGCGTGGTTGGGATGAGGGCAAACAGCTTACATTTAGTCAGAGACTCAAGGAGGGCTCTGCAGACTATCGCTATTTCCCTGAGCCAGATCTTCCAAAGCTTCAATTAACTGCAGATCCTGCATTTTCTCGTGAGAAGATTGTTTCCGAACTGCCAGAGCTTCCGTGGGAGCGAAGAGCTCGATATGTTGCGCTTGGGCTCAAGGAAACTGACGCTGTCTATCTTGGCAGCACTCTAGAACGAAATAAGTTCTTTGATGCGGTTCTTGCTGAACTTGGTGGCTCTGCAACGCTAGCAACTCTTTCAGCAAACTATATTGTCTCAGACTTAGGCGGATACTATGCAAAGTCAGATGGAGTTGAATTTGAGCACGTTATGCCTTCTGACTTCGCAGAACTTATGCGTATGGTAGAAGGAAATGAGCTTTCTTCACGTGGTGCAAAAGACGTGCTCGCTGTAATGGCTGAAAAAGGAGGTTCTCCTAAGCAAATTGCATCTGAACGAGGATTGTTGCAGGTAAGTGATCCAGAGGCCCTTAGAGGAACAATTAAAGAGGTTATAGAGGCGAATCAGTCAGTTGTGGAAGAGTACAAGGGAGGTAAAGAGATATTGCTCAAGTTCCTCGTCGGTCAGGCAATGAAGGCAACCAAGGGTTCTGGTAATCCGACAATGCTTCAGGAGCTTCTAGTACAGGAGATCGGGAAGTAGTTACTAACAGTTTTTTAACGGAACTTTTCAATACGAGACAAGATACGCTATACTTGTTGAATGGATGAACTAACTTTTGATGGCCAGATATATGTATCATCGAAACGAGCCGCCCAAATCACTGGGTATGCTAAGGATTATGTTGGTCAGCTTTGTCGTGAAGGTCGAGTAATAGCACGACTGGTGGGAAGAAATTGGTACGTACTTGAGACCTCAGTTCGTGAGCATCGATTCGGTATTCCAGAAGTGAAGGAGCTCGAAACCCCTCAGGAAGAAGTGTCTGAGGTGGTTGAGTTGAAAGGTCAGGAACAGGAAACAGAAACTCCTAAAGTTGAAAATGGTAGCTCGTGGCAGGCAGCAAATTACTCCACAGACCCTGCGCCAGAATTACTACCTGCGTTAAGTCATGTTATTCCTGAAAACAATCTGACGCCACAACGAATTCCCGCTGAAAATAGTGTCTTTGAGCAACAAAAGCCTAAGGTTATCTCAATAAATTCAAGTGTAGTGAATGAAATGCAGTCTGCATGGCATGACTGGTTTACTCGCACAAATGAGCTGGCGGTTTCCAAGGAGACTCTTCTAGAAGAGCATGATTCTACGTATTTATCAGGTGAGGGTAATTCTTATCAAGAAAATTCATTAGAAAGCGGCTCGGAGCCGGTTTCGCTTGAAAAAGTTTCTGAGGCAGTAGAGAAAATGGATCAAAATGAAGAAACCGTGCCAATAAAGAGAACCTATCGTGATGTTCAAATGGATTCAAGGCAATCAGAAAATAGAGAATCGTTTAGGACCAGTTATCAAAATAACGACACTAGCCAAGAGGGTGTAATTATCCGTGAGAGGAAGGTTATACGGAGAAAAAAATCCTCCATACTTCCAAAAGTACTCCTTATCATGATTGCCGTAATTGCAATAATTACTACTGCTATCGGATCAGGTATTCTAGAGTCATATTTTTCAAATTATCCAAATATAACTAGCCGATTTGGTATCTTAATGGGAAAAATGGTTATAAAATAGCCTTTATATAAAAAGTATTATGTCTCGTATAGACGAGATTACATTTTATGCGGTGATCGTGTTGTTGTCGTATTTTTCGTTTGGTTTGCACTTAGGGAGCGATGTAAGGATTTTGAAATCATAAATAAATTAAAATATTTGTCGGAATATATTCAACAAGTTACTCGGCTGTAAGTCTGTACTCATACGCTAAGTATTTATTACTTATATCGCCAATGCGGCCTGAATAGT
>CAJEYI010000044.1 GCA_903994795.1 uncultured bacterium | reverse complement strand
AATGATTGAAATGAATCCGCGTACCCAGATACTCACTACTCTTAAGGAAATGGAAACTGAAGCAGTCCATTTTGTGCACGAGCTACAAGCCCTAAAGACACGAAGCGACATGGCGACACTGGTTACGTTGTCGGGAAATCTGGGAGCGGGGAAGACCACATTTACACAGTTTGTTGCGAAAGAGCTTGGTGTTGAAGGTGTGGTGAATAGTCCAACGTTCGTGCTAGAGAAGATTTATGAAATTCCACAAAATGACAGTGGCACCGGAAATGATAGCGTTGATGCGGCGAGTTATGGGCAGGCAACTAATAAATTTACACGGCTCGTGCACGTAGATGCATACCGACTCGAGAGTGCAGACGACCTTGGTATGCTCGGATTCGACGAAATCATGAGACACCCAGAAACGCTCGTGCTACTTGAGTGGCCAGAAAAAGTTCCAGGTATAGTTGATCAAGCCACCGTTCGAATTTCACTCGAGCTTCTACCAGACAACTCTCGCCAGATTACCTATGCCTAAAACCGAAACAAAAACAGTAACCAAGATTGGCAAGGTTAAACCAAAACGAATCGTGCTGCTCGATGCGCATGCAATTATTCATCGTGCGTACCATGCACTCCCTGACTTCACGACTCCCACAGGCGAGCCGTCTGGTGCACTGTACGGCCTTTCTTCCATGCTCCTGCGAATTATCGCAGACCTGAAGCCCGACTACATTGCTGCCTGCTACGATCTCCCAAAACCAACAATGCGTCACGAGGCATACGCAGACTATAAAGCTACGCGTACAAAATCTGATCCTGCACTTATTGCTCAGCTAATCACCTCACGAAAAGTCTTTGAGGCATTTTCAATACCAATATATGAGAAAGAAGGATTCGAGGCAGATGATATTTTAGGCACCATAGTTGAACTTTTGAAAGGTGACTCATCGATTGAAATCGTCATTGCGTCTGGAGACATGGACACCATGCAGCTCATCGAAGGAAAGCGTGTGCAGGTGTATACCCTCAAGAAAGGAATCAACGACACAATAATGTATGACGAAAAAGCCGTGAAAGAACGGTACGGATTTATGCCTGAGCACATTCCTGACTACAAAGGTCTTCGAGGTGATCCGTCGGATAATATAATCGGTATTCCAGGAGTAGGAGAAAAGACCGCGACTGACCTTATTGCGAACTTCGGCTCTCTTGAAAAGATTTATAAGACATTGAAAAAAGACGAAGCAGTATTTCTCGAGAAGGGAATTAAGGCTCGTATGATTGGGCTACTCAAAGAGCATGAGGAAGATGCAATCTTCTCAAAGATGCTCGCAACAATTCGTACAGACGCACCAATAAGGTTTGATTTGCAGGAGACGGCACGTGCGGACAGTGAATCGCTTCCGAAAGTGCTTGCACTCTTTGACGAGCTTGGCTTTAGGTCGATTCGTGGACGAGCACGTGCCGTGTTTGGAGCAGGCGACGAGGGTGCGGCAGATCCGCTTGCGAGTGAGTTCGCAGATTCTGATACCGAAAAGACCGAAGAAAACATCCCCGTGCAAGAACTTGGAGAAGCAAAGATAATGCTCTGGCTTCTGGCATCTGATTTCACAAACCCAACTCTCGACGACATTCTCGCATACACAAAAGCTAATACATTTACTGAAGCACAGGCGATTTTGATTGAGAAAATTGGCACCACGGGTGATCTTCAGAAGGTCTTCGGCTTGATTGAGAAACCACTCATGCCAATACTTCGAAAGATGGAGGTGTGTGGCGTGATGATTGATAGGAAGGCACTCGAAGTGTTACGAGAACGGTACCGCACAGAACTTGAATCATTTGAAAAAGAAATATATAAACTCGCAGGAAAGGAATTCCTTATAAGCTCACCTAAACAGCTTGGTGACGTGCTTTTTGACGACCTCGGACTTAAGCCACCTAAGGGCGGCGGCACACAGAAAAAGACTGCTACAGGGCAGCGCTCAACACGTGAATCGGAACTTGAGAAAATTCGAGACGTTCATCCAATAGTGAATGTGATTCTCGAATACCGCCAAGTCCAGAAACTTCTCTCGACATACATTGAAGCACTTCCGCCACTTCTTGATGTGGGCGACAGACTTCACGCTGAATTTCTTCAGGCAGGAACTACGACTGGGCGCATGTCGTCACAAAATCCAAACCTGCAGAACATTCCAGTGCGAAGTGATCGTGGACGTGCTATTCGAGACGCATTTATCGCACGACCCGGCTACACACTTCTTGGTTTCGATTATTCTCAAATTGAGCTCCGACTCGCAGCAATTCTTTCAGGAGATGAAATTCTCTGTGAAATCTTCAGAAGCGGAAGAGATGTTCATACGGAAGTTGCGGCGCGAGTTTTCGGTGTGGAGGCAGAAGGTGTTGATAGGGAAATGCGAAGACGTGCAAAGATTATTAACTTCGGGATTTTGTACGGTATGGGCGTAAATGCTCTCAAGGCTCAGCTCGGCACCTCTACAAGCGAAGCGCATCAGTTCTATGATGACTACTTCAACACATTCACACGACTTGCGGAATATCTCGAAGAAGTACGAGGATACGCTCGAAAATACGGATACACAGAGACGATGTTTGGGCGCAGGCGCGAATTCCCAGGCATGCGCTCGCCGCTACCATTTGTGCGAGCACAAGCAGAGCGTATGGCAATCAATGCTCCTATTCAGGGAAGTGAGGCAGATATTATAAAGCTCGCAATGGTGCAGATAGACGAAATGCTTTCGAAGGATGCCAGTCCAAGCACAGCAGAAGACGTGCACTTGCTCCTGCAAGTGCACGATGAATTGATTTTTGAAGTTCGTACACCACGCGTGGAAGAATTCGCCCCACAAATCCGGAAGATTATGGAATCAGTGATCGAAGGAAAGGAAGCTCACGGAGTGCCAATAATTGCCGAACCAAAGAAAGGTCCGCACTGGGGAGACATGGCGCATTTTTAAAAACGAGATATAGTTTTTCTGAGCTCATTAAGAGTCGGGAGAAAGACATGAAAAGTCTTCTAAGTTGCGTCAAAGAAGCCTTCTGGTGGGGCGCAGTGTTCGCTGTCTGCATTGTTTGTGTGATTGTCTGCTGTGCGACTTTCGCGGCTTTCACTCTGGTTGCCGTACGTCAGACGCTCCAAGACGAGGTTAAAGCCGTTTTCGCCGGAATACGCATCTGGGAAATATAGCCCATTTCTAGGGATGGGTGTAGCATATTCTAAACTCGCTAGGGACGCGAGTGTGTACAACATCAAAACTTGGGAGGTAATCATGCAGAATGGAAAAGGTAAGGACTTAACAAAGTCAGATGCTGATCATGTGGTCCAGGTTATGCTGTCCTGGGTCGCCTTATTTTGGCTTGCGGCGATTTTGGGCGGGAGTTGGGTGGTGCAGCATGTTCATATTCAACTTTTCTAAAAAGCACAAAGGCGCGCGCGGACAATCTGGTCCGACGCGCCGCTGTTGTTTCTGGTACACTATTCTCATGCTGTATCTCTTTCATGGAAGCGATGTAAATAAAGTGCGAGCTAAGGCATTCCAGTGGATTCTCGCTGCTCGCGCCAAAGAACCAGAAGCCATCTATGTGCGCATCG
>CAJEYI010000043.1 GCA_903994795.1 uncultured bacterium | reverse complement strand
TGTCACTGGATATCCATCATTTTGCGTATGCCTGAGCACGACTGGCTAGGAGTTCAAATTCGTGAAGTTCATTAGCGCGGCCCTTCGGACGGACGATTGATAGTAAAAATGGACAATTAGTGTTTACATCAACGGGTTTGATCGAGCGAGACATAATACTTGGACTGTCAGTCTGTCCGGGTGCGTTTTTGATGTGGAATGAAACAAAATGGAAAAATAGGGCTTTCTGGCCTGCTGTAAGGCTGGTGCCACTAGCATTTCTATTATTAACTATAGCGTTAACATCTTTGTTGGTTCCAGAACGAGTCCCGGACGCAATTCGGGTGCCCTTGGTCAGACACATGCTGGGATTTTCTATGTCCGTGTGGGCTGCTGTTGTTACGATCTGCATTTACCGTTCCTACAGGTTTGAGTATGGCGGAGACTGCGGTGGCCTGTCGCGATTTTGGGCGAATATCAAGTTGAGATTGACCAAAGGCAGCGATTAGGAAAATCATGAGTCACGCCGTCGTTGAACCAGTTTTCGGATACAGGTGACGGATACAGGATGGCTGTCACTGGCGATTTCGGTGGCATGATGCGAATTGCAGATTTGGAGAGCAAACTTGCGGGATATGGTCGCGAGAGCGCTATTTGTCATCGATAATGTGGCTGGGTGTCAGCTCGCTGGGCGCATGGCTTCGAATGTGATACGTAATCCCAGCGCGCCAGCAATCTTCGCGACGGTCGCAAAGCTGGGATTACCATCTTCGGACAGGGCTTTGTAAATCCCCTCTCGGCTCATGCCGGTGTCGCGGGCCAGCTTGCTGATGTTTCGGGCGCGCGCCACGACCCCCAGAGCGCGGGTGACATAGGCGGGGTCGTCTCCCCCCTCCGCCATCACGGCGTCCAGATAGGCGGCAACGTCGTCTTGGGTTTCGAGGTAGTCGGCGGAATCATACCGGCTGAATTTGGCTTCGGTCATAGTCGGTCAATCCTTCCATTCGGCGGCCAGCGCCCTTGCCTGCTCGAAGTCCCGCTGCTGCATGGTCTTGTCGCCGCCGCACAGCAGGACGATGACGATGGAACCACGCCGCATGAAATAGACTCGGTATCCGGGTCCATGGTCGATCCGCATTTCGGACAGGCCGCCACCAACAGGCTTCACGTCGCCAGGGTTCCCTGATGCGAGCCGGTCGATCCTCGCTGCGATCCGCGCGATGGCGCGCCGATCACGCAGGCCACGCAACCATGCGTCAAAGGCCGAGGTTTTGATCAGCTCGATCATGTGTCAACCCTAGATGACAATTCGAAATTGTCAACCATGGTTATCATGTCGAACCATCCCGGGTTTGCCGGACGATGAGCGTCGTGTGACGGCCTCGGACAGTCTCTGTCGAACTTGCGGTTCGAAGTCGCTCCAGACCACGCCATGCGCCAGTCTGCCAAACGGGCGCCAAACGGGCGCCTCAAGATCCATTCTTCTCTCATTGAAGGGTCACCCGAGTTCGGAGCCCTGCACGGCTGGCGTCAGGCGGCCGATCTCGCCGCACGCCGCAGCGCCTGGGGCGGCTGACCGAAGGCGGCCACGAAGGCCCGCCGCATGCGCTCGGGATCGCCGAAGCCGGTGTCCTGGGCGATCCGGTCGATCTGGCGGCCGCTGGTCTCCACCGCCGCGCGGGCGGCCTCCAGCCGCAGCCTCTGCACCACCTTGGCCGGCGTCATGCCGGTTTCGGCGGCAAAGGCGCGGGCGAAGTTGCGCTCGCTCATCGCCGCCCGACTGGCCAGGCGGTCGATCGTCAGCGACTCGGCGAGGTGCTCGCGCATCCAGGCCAGCAACGGGCCGAACCGCTCTCCGCCGCTGTCCAGGTCGAGCAGGGCGGAGAACTGCGACTGGCCGCTGGGCCGGCGGTGATAGACGACCAACTGCTGAGCCGTCCGCTTGGCGACGGCCTCGCCCAGATCCGCGCCAATCATCGCCAGGGCCAGGTCGATGCCGGCGGTGATGCCGGCGGAGGTCCAGACCTCGCCATCCCGGGTCCAGATCCGGTCGGGCTCGAGTCTCACGTTTGGAAACCGACGGCCGAAATCCTCAATCCTCGACCAGTGCGTGGTGGCGCGCAGGCCATCCAGCAGCCCCGCCGCCGCCAGAACATAGGCGCCGGAACAGACGCTGGCGACGCGACGCGCGCCAAGGCCGGCCCGCCGGACGAAATCCAGCAGGACCGGGTCGGACATGGCCTGGCGGGAGCCATTCCCGCCGGCGACCACAAGCGTGTCGACCGAGGCCGGGTCGCCCAGTCCGACCGCGGTCATCCGCGCGCCCGACGAACTGGCGACCTCTCCCGGCTGCGTCGCGCGAACGCTCAAGGCGTAGGATTCCGGCTGCAAACGCCCGGCGATCTCGAAGGCGCCGATTGGACCGGCGGCGTCGATGATCTGGAAATCGGGGAAGATGACGAAGGCGATCTGGCGAAGCATGGCTGAAAATAGGGGAACCTTGTCATTTCCGCCAGAGGCGATCCGGCGCACCCTGTGTTTGTTCCTCCACCCGTTCAAGGCAGTTCCAACATGGCCGATACGCTCACCATCGTCTTCCCGCTCTATCCCGGCGTGACTCACCTGGATTTCACCGGTCCGCATCAGGTCCTCAGCCGCCTGCCGGGCGCGCGCGCGATCGCGGCGAGCGCCCAGGGCGGCTCGATCGAGGCGGATGGCCTGACGTTCGGAAACCTGGCGCGTCTGGCCGACGTCGACACCTGTGACGTGCTGTGCGTCCCCGGCGGCTATGGTTGCGCCGCCGCGATGGGTGACCCGGCCTATCTGGAAGCGATCCGCAGGCTGGCCGGCGGCGCCCGCTACATCACATCGGTTTGCACCGGATCGCTCATCCTCGGCGCGGCCGGCCTGCTGCGTGGCCGACGGGCGGCCTGCCACTGGGCCTGGCGACACATGCTGAGCGATTTCGGCGCGATCCCGGACGCTGCCCGGGTGGTGCGGGACGGCGACATTTTCACGGGCGGCGGGGTGACGGCGGGGATCGACTTCGCCCTGACCCTTGCCGCCGAAATCGCCGGGCGCGACGTCGCCGAGGCCATCCAGCTGGCCATCGAATACGCGCCCGCCCCCCCATTCGACAGCGGTCGGCCGGAACTGGCGTCTCCGAGGGTTCTGGCCAGAGTCAGAGCGACCATGGCCTCGGGCGAAGCCGAACGCCGGACCGCGATCGAGAGCGCGGCCCGGGCCCTGACGGCGTCGACCTGACCGACCGCCGAGCCCCACCACGTCACGATCGGAAAATTTCATCCGTTCGTACTTATAAATTGATTTTATCGATAATTCTGCTCGTCGAGAGCCGGTCTGTGCAAAATGACGGCGCGCCGCCTGTTCCTTAGGCGGTCGCTCCGATTTACCAGAGTGGGAACGCTGTTGCGTGGAACCGAGTCGAGGACAAGCCTACCAGGGGCGAGGCCGGAACGCGGGGATGGCGCGGCGATCTGGAGTTCGAACTCCACGGTTTTTAAGTTGACGGTTAGGGTCCAGGACCTCGGCTTGATTTCGCCGAGCCGCACCGGCCGAAGCGAGAGGTTGAATGGCTATATTTGCATCCTACCCGTGGCTGGCGCCGCTTGTCGCCATGCTCGCCGCGGGATTGCTGGCCGGTTT
>CAJEYI010000042.1 GCA_903994795.1 uncultured bacterium | reverse complement strand
ATCTACACGTCCGTGCACACTCTTTCCCTACACGACGCTCTTCCGATCTTGTTGCCATTTGGTGTACTGAATGAATTCCCTGCAATATATGAAGCTACTCGTGAAGCATCAGTTGAGTTCGCTAGAGCACTGGCCATAACATACACAGCTGTAAAGTATTTATCAGCTGACTTAGTTGGAGGTACTCCATACTTACTCTGATATAGACTTGCGAACTCTGGCGTTATGATTTCCCAATTCAAAAGCACGACACCGTTCAACAAACTTTTATCTGTTTGATTTGCGAAGGCATCTGATACGCCATTATACGTAATGATTGTAGGAGCATAGCCAAGCTCCTTCGCTTGCTTTAGAAATACTGCCGGATCATTCCCAACCATATCAATAAACACGCCGTCAGCTCCCTCTCCCTTCAATTTAAGAATTGTTGTCTTCCAATCATTATTCCCAATCTGTGGATATGGAGTGTCGATAATCGGTCCACGACCAAGTGCTATTGTCATTCCATTTAGTGTCTTTGCAATTTCATTTCCGAATGTGGACTGGTAATGAACCACAGCAAGCTTGTGTATTGAGCTTGCTGCAAGATACGGCTGTAATTTCAATATTGTCTTGTTGAAGTCAGTAAGCATCACAAAGCTCTGTTCATTTAAATCAAACCCGCCAGTGATCTGGAAATTCGAAGGTGAAATAAATGGAATCTTGCTATTTTTTGCGAGCGGCATAAGTGGTTGTGCTGTGAAATCAAAGACTCCACCAATAATTCCTTGTGCACCATCTATTGTGACGAGCTTATTCCACGCAGATACTCCATTTTTTCCATCGGTACCATCGTCTTCGATAGTTACCTGCACCATACGACCCTTAATACCACCAGACGCGTTAATCTGCTGTACTGCTAGATCGATACCGTTTTTTGCGTACTCACCCCACGGCGCGGCAAAACCGGTAAGTGATAGCACTGCCCCAATTTTAATCGGGCTTGCGGTTGACTTTGGAACTGAGGCGAAGTGATACGCACCAGCAATTGCTATAAGAATTAGTACAGCAATCCCCGACCAGATGACTTTTTTGTTCATAGAGTTTTAAGTTTAGAATATGCGCTCGATTTGAGCTTGCAATTATAGTAGTGCACAGAGTATTATTTGTACATGATTCGGCGAAAAGCGAATAATGCTGATTTTCTTGATATTTTTGGACTTTCTGAAATATCCAAGAAAATTCTTATGGATATTCTTCATAATGGTGACTCATCTGTTGCCGACATCTCTTTGCGACTAAACACTCCAAAGTCCACTATTTACGACAGTGTCACTCCCCTACTAGATAAGAGTCTGGTAAATGAATACAGCGGTGAACACGGAAAGATATATGGACTATCTGATGTTGAGCAGCTTACCCGAGCACATACACTTGAAATCGAGACTCTTCAAAAGGCGCATGACTCACTTGTTGCAATGGTCAAAGAACGTCCGGAAAGCGGCGATGTCGCAAAACCAAAGGTTAAATTCTATTCAGGAATACTGGGAATCAAACAAGCGTTTCGTGACATTCCTTGGCAGAAAAATCTTACCGAAGCTTATATGCTCTGGCCAACACAGGACATGATTGATATTGATGAAGCATTTTTTAAATGGCATGGCGCACAACGATTCAAACACAATGTATTTATTTATGCTGTAGAAAAATATGCTGATCGAAAGATCCAAGGAGATAAAGACCATGAATGGCTTCAAAATGATCCGAAAAATAACCTTGTCTCAGTTAAGTATCTTCCCAAGGGCGTGGATTGTAAGATGAGCTTTTGGATCTATGGGAACAAATGTCTTTTTGCCTCCGGAGGGAAAGAAAAAATTGCCTTTACCGTACACAGCAAAGAGTTTTCAGAGATGATGAAGTTACTATGGGAAGGGTTGTGGAACGAGGCTGAGGTCTAAAAAACGCACTTACCTCACTGATCTTGCGACAGCAGGCACAACTCGTTTATCTAAATTATCAGGGATAATTTTTGTAGCGGTCGGATTTGGCACGAGTGCAGCAATTGCCTTTGCCGCACGAAGTTTTGTTTCTTCGGTAATTTTTCGTACACCCTTATCGAGAGCACCACGGAATACTCCTGGAAAGACGAGTGAGTTATTGAGTTGATTTGGGAAATCAGAACGACCCGTCGCAATGACTGCCGCGCCTCCGGCACGGGCTTCGTCAGGTAGTATTTCAGGAATTGGGTTTGCAAGCGCGAATACGATTGCACCTTTTGCCATCACTTTCACATGATCTCGATTGATTGTTCCTGGACCAGATACCCCAACAAACACATCCGCATCAATCATTGCATCCATAATATCTCCAGAAACTGCGCGAGGATTTGTGAGTTCTGCGAGTTCATGTTTTACATCAGTGAGGTCTGTACGGCCTTTATTTATAATGCCCGTACGATCAAGAACAATAATGTCTTCGATCCCTGCGAGTTTGAGGAGTTTTGTAATTGCCACACCTGCTGCGCCTGCGCCAGATACGACGACTTTTAATTTCTTAAAATTCTTCTTCACAACTTTTGCTGCATTAGTAAGACCAGCAAGAACGACTATTGCAGTTCCGTGCTGATCATCATGCATAACTGGAATATCGAGCGCTTCGACAAGCCGTCGCTCAATTTCAAAACAGCGAGGCGCTGAAAAGTCTTCGAGATTAATACCTCCCCATCCTGGAGCGATTGCGAGAATTGTATTTACAATTGCCTCTGTATCTTGGGTATTTAGTACAATTGGCCACGCATCAATACCTGCAAGCTCTTTGAAAATAAGTGCCTTTCCTTCCATTACGGGAAGTGCGCCATACGGACCAATATTTCCGAGACCAAGTACTGCCGACCCATCAGAAATAACTGCAACGCTATTCTTCTTTACTGAATAAGCCCGCGCGTCCTCCGGATGCGCGGCCAAGTGCGTCGAAACCACACCAACTCCAGGCGTATAAAAGAGCGCGAAGTCTTCTTTTGTCTTTAATTTCACCCTCCCTTTTGTTTCGATACGTGCTCCAACTTTCTTAAACGCAACTAAAACTTCCTTTGGCGTACGGACTGTACTTTTCTTTGCTGGAGATTTAGGCATAGTGATTATTTGTTAATTGAGTAACGAGTGCACTTCTGCCGTCATTGTATTCAATTGGTTTTGAATATCTTTCAAGAACGTCGTGTCTACGATAGTGAAATTTGCAGTAGTTGAGCTTAGTGTATTCAGCGCAATTAGGTACTGTAGATAACCAGTTTGTTGTCCCGTTGAAAGTATGGAGGTCATAATCGGATACGAAGACGATGACTGGGTTACACACACAGTAGGGCTTGCTGCTACACAGGGATCAAATTCAAGTGTGAGCTGGGCGAGCTTAGTAATTGGTGCCTGAGCAATTGCAGGTATTGTTGTGTCAGGATTTGTGTGAAGAAACCGCGGGAGAGAAATAGTCAGGAGCCCATTTGATATGGTGGTAGTTGCACCGTGAATAGTGCCTCCTGGAGAGAGGTCGAAACTTGCAGTACTTATCGCAGCTTGTGCGACGAGGAGTGACTGTAGATCCGTGAGCTGTTGGCTTATGTTTTGTACTTTCTGTTGCTGAGTAAGCACTTCTGCGTGAGATACAGTAGGAATAATTAAAAGCACACATGCAAGTACCAGAATAAAATGTTTCGTATATGTAGTCATATCCCTATTATATCAGAAAGCGTATACTTGGTGATATGAAGCCGGACGACCTTTTGAGTCAGCATTTCACACGCCTTAAAGCAGACCAGAAAGCCGC
>CAJEYI010000041.1 GCA_903994795.1 uncultured bacterium | reverse complement strand
AAGCTGTGATGCGGGGAATGGATTCTTTCCTGCCTGAAGCTGTGCGATGTCGCTTGCTACTGCTTGGGAATTATCATTTGAAAGCGCTGCGACTGCTTGGAGCTGTGCAATTGCCTGTGGGAATTGATTCTGAAGCGCGAACATTACCGCCAAGAAGAATCGAGCGTTAGCATAAGACGGATTAATTTGTACCGCCTGTGCTAGTGCCTGCTGTGCTCCTGCAGTATCCCCATTTGCCGATCGAAGTATACCAACTTGGAAGAGAACTGTTGGGTCGTTTGGCGCAAAGTACGCTGCTGCTTCTGCTGCCTGAAGTGCCTCCTTTGCCTGACCTTCCTGAACCTTTAGCTGTGAGAGTAGGAAGATTGCCTGTGTGTAGTCCGGCTTAAGCGAAATTGCTTGATCAAGCGCAGCCTCTGCCTCTGCATTATTCTTGTGTGCAATCTCAAGCTGTGCAAGTGAATACTGAAGAGTTGGATCTGTGGGATCTAGTGCAACAGCATGTGTGTACGCATCTTTTGCATTTTGGTATGCTCCATCAATATTTAGAGGTACGACAGTCTGGTATACAGAAGCGAGCACTTCCCAGTTCTGATAATTTCCTGGAGCAAGTTTGGTTGCCTGCAGTGCTGACTGAACGCTTTGTGAGAGAGCTGCCTGGAACTGCTGCTGAGCTTGCGCAGGTGCAAGTGTTGTATCGCTTGCAATGTGATTCATATGAGCAATTCCAATAAGTGCAGCTAGCTGGTATGATCGGTCATTTGGTGCAAACAGAATTGCTTGTCGAACACTTGCGTCTGCAACGGAAAGATTTCCAGATGAGAGAGCTGATGCTGCCTTTGTATACGAAGAATCTGCAAGGTATCGTTCAACTACTACGTAGGCGGCAACAACTGATGCGAGCAAAAGAATTGTGAGCGCAAAGACAATAAGGAAACCGACGCGAGGATTCTTTGCAAAGATAACTCCCCACTCTTGTCGTGAGCCCGAGTAGCGAAGCGAAGAAACAAAGAGTCCTGCAAGAAGAAATCCTGCAATAAGAACTATTGGCCCTGGCACTCCGAACACCATCAACACGAATATATAGAGAGCTCCAGAAAATGACGCGATAGATACGAAACGTGCATATGGTTCAGTTGGCGTTCTGAACAGAAGCGCACGAAGTCCAAATACAATAAACAAACCAAGGAAGACAATCCATGCGAGCGCACCTAGAAGCCCTTCTGTTACAAATGATGTTGGAATAAGTCCGATACCTGAAGTGAAATTAACATTCCAGAAGATCGTGCTATTGAGTGAACGGTCGCGAAACTTAAGCCATTGCTGTCCAAAGGTGTTAGGACCTGAGCCAAATATTGGTGACGAAGCGTAGGTGTGACTACCAATACCGAATGTTGCCTGCCATGATGGTCGAACATCGAGAACGTTTGTGTGGAATGTTGAAGTGAGGGCGTTTCCGATATTGGAACCACCGATAATAAAGAAGATTGCTACAACAAGCGTAATGAGAGGAATTGCAAGAGTTGCATTTGACTCGCCTAATTCCTGAGATACTTGTGCTGGTTCTGACTCTGTAAGTGTTTCAACTCCTTCAAGATCGCTGTCATCTACAGATACTCGACGACGGAGTATTGCTTCGATAAATAACCCTAGCGCACCTAGTCCAACAAGTACCCAGACGAGCGTTGAATTAACTAGTGCAAGAAGCACGAGACTTACACCAATACCAACCCAAAGAGCAATTTGCTTCCATCCAGAAAATGAAAGGAATCGCGTAGCTAAAAGTCCGAGCACAAGCGCAAGTCCAACAAACATGCCGAGATCGATAAATGACCCAAGAAGGTTTGTTGTTGCTGAAACTGAGTTAGGAATTATCTGTCCAAGAATTACAAAGAGTACTTGCGCAACCATTACAACTGCCGCGACAACCGAAAATACATTGAAAAACGTCTTGTACTGTGTGACCCTTCGGAAAACCAATGCGGTAAGAGATGCAAATAACGCAAGAAGTAACACGAAACCAAACGTATCGGACTCTAACTCAGAACCAAAGAAGGAGGTTGCGAAACCAGCTCCAGAAAAAAGAGTTGAGAGACCATAGGCGACAGGGACAAGCCACAATGCTCCCAGCAAATGAATCGGTGGAATAATTACATTTCCACGTGTAAGTCGAGCAAGTATGTAGAATGCGAGCGAAATCAGTCCACCCAAGGCAAGAATAGATATCTTGGCGTATATAAGTGGTATTGATGTTGCAGGAATAATAAATGCAACAGCTGCTAATGCGACTGACGCTGTAAGCACCCAAATCGAGGCGCTATCAAACGTAAAGCGCTGTGACGTTGCACGAGACACTACTGATTGTGATTGGTTCATGTAAATAATATGGTCTAACAAGTCCCTAATAATATATCTAGTATAACCCATACCAACATGATAAAAGTTTGCAAAGCGTGGATAGTGAAGAGGGAACTAGAATTGTTTATAAAAGGCACAAACCCGGACTTTCGGCCGGGTTTGTGCACGTATTTTGGACTAATTCGATAAGCCGAATTCTGTCATGAAGCAAGCTTCACTGACGATCATTTATCTAGGGCGTTTGTTACCAAACGCTTCAAGCGGGACTTCGCTATGCAGTTTTTCTTACGAAATTTGCTGGCGACACGACCTTGCACTGGGGTAAGGATTTAGCCGTTTCAACTCCTACGTCACCGTAAGAACTCATCTGGGGAAGTCGAAACTCTCTCAGATGTCCTTAGCTTTCGCCACAGGACGTCTCTGCTCGCACCTCGCGCCTCACGGCGGACGGGTATTACCCGCTACCTTTCTGCTCACATGCCGAGGCATTTGGCCAGTGTTCGGACTTTCCTCCCCTGCTCATTTCGTGATTTCTCGTTTCAACAAGTAGGAGCGATCGTCTGAATTAGTCCGGTATTATTATACCACGACAAACAGAAATAGCACATAGCATTAAGAAAGTCACAGTAGTAGTTGGCTCGAGGCCCAATTCAAGCTCGCCAACTACTACTGTGACTTTCTTTTACACTAGTTTTTAGATTTCGCACGTACCTGAGACGCACGCCAGTTCTTTTTTGAGCTCTGTTTCGTCAGTTCGCTCATACGCATAGAGTTTTCCATAGTCCACATGCTCGAAACGCTTTTTCATTTCCTCATACTGCTCTTTTGAGATTTCTTCGTATGGAGCAAGTCTGTACACGTGATTTGAGCGAGGAAGGAATGAAAGTCCTCCGACAATATCCCAATTCTCATATACCCAGTTTGCAACCTTAATCCATTCATCATCCCCTACTGAGATTGTTACTGACGGATTGTGCTCCGTGTAGTGCTCTTTTACAAGTTTCCAGTGCTCGAGCTGATCGAGTGCTGTTAGATCGTCTTTGTTAATAGCACCATCTGGAGACTTCACCGGGAATTCCAGTACAAACGTACTTGCATCGTCTTCTGTCTGCCCTACCTCTGGATGATATGGTACTCCCTGATCCTTAAGCATCTTAAACAGTGAGTCTGTGGCACTGATGCGGATACGGCGAATGTAGTATGGCGAGTGACGAGGGTGCATGCCAGATGAGACACCAAGAGTCTGAGAAACTGTTCCAGAAGGCTTTACACAAGTAATTGCTGTTGATGCATTGATTCCGAATCGTTCAGCATATTTCTTATTTGTCTTAATTGTTTCCTTTCGCATTGCTTCAAGCACATCTGCATTTCGAACTGCCTTTGAATCCCATTGACCTGTAATAGAAACTCCTAGCAAACGCTCTGCCTTACAATTATCAGTCCATTCCTTTGAAAGGTATCCAAGATTTACGAGCGTAGACTGATACGTTCCGAGCACAGTTGCGAGACGCGCCTTTCGAACAAGAGTTGCTTCCGTATCATCTGCTCGCGCAACCACC
>CAJEYI010000040.1 GCA_903994795.1 uncultured bacterium | reverse complement strand
TGCGGCCGGCCTTTTCCGCAACGATGAGGGCCTTGCCTGGTCCGTGGGGAATACGCCGCCGCTTGCCTAATAGACCGTTCGCCCGGCGCGCGGCCTTTCCGCCGGAGCCGAGAAGATGGCGTGGATCGGGCCGCCGTTTCGTCCGACGACCACTAGGCCGTCCCCAGCGTCGAGGCGAAAATCGCTCGGCGGGCGGGTCACGGCCTCTCCGTTTGCGCGGTTGACCTGGATGACGAAGAACGCGCCCTTGCCACGCGCCTCCACCTCCTCGATCGTCCGCCCGACTATGGCGGTTCCGTCGGCGACCGTGACCACATCCACCTCAAGTCCGAGGTCGCGAAGAGTGCTTTCCAACTCGCGCATCCGTTGCGATCCCCGGATGAACCGGGTCGTCTCGGGGAAGAGCACCATCTCGGCGATCCGTTCGGCGCCGATGTGGGCGGGCAACACGACCTGATTGGCGCCCGCCTGCAACAGCTTGCTTTCGGTTGACGGCGCCTCGCCACGGGCAATGATCTGCAGGTTGGGATTGAGGCTGCGCGCACTGAGCGTGATGAAAACGTTGGCGGCGTCGGACGGCAGCACCGTCGCGAGGACCCGGGCCCGTTCAATGCCTGCCGCCCTCAGGATATCCTCGTCGGTGGCGTCGCCAGCCCAGCAGAGGTAGCCCATCGACCGCGCCTCGGCCAGCCGCGCCTCGTCGTGATCGAGGATGACGAAGGGCGCGCCGCCCTGGGACAGGTCGCGCGACAGCATCGTGCCGATCCGCCCGAAGCCGCAGATGATCACATGGTCCCGAAGCTTCTCGATATTGCTCTTCACGCGATTTCCGCCCAGCAAGCGTTGAACTTGGGAGAAGGTCAGGGCCTGCACCAGGAAGCCGGTGACCATGATCATGCCCGTGCAGCCCAGGACGATCGTGGCGATCGTCACCGTGTGCAGGTAGGTGGTGTCAACCGGCCTGACTTCCCGGTAACCGACGGTGTAGACCGTCAGCAGAACCATATAGAGCGCGTCGCCGAAGCTCCAACCCGCCGCCATGTAGGCCGTGGTGGACGCCGCCACCACGACGATCATGAATCCGATGATGACGATAAGCCATCGCGTCGGCGAGACAGGTTCCCGGTTGGGGCCTTCGCGTCGTTCGGGGCCAGCGGGCTGAAGTTGCGTGTCGCTCACGTCGGTTCGGCCAGAACCTTTTCGAGAATGACGAAGCCGAGATCGTCCCGCTTCGGGACGCCCAAGCTCCCGTCCTCGTAGGGGAAGGGCTGGATTTCGCCGGTCCGGACGTATCCCCGGCGTTCGTACCAGGCGACCAGCGTGTCCCGGACGTTCAGCACGGTCATGCGCACGCGTCCGGCGCCCCTTTGCGCCACCAGGGTCTCGGCGGCGGTGAGCAGGGCGCGGCCCAGTTGGCGATCCTGGATGTCTGGACGGACAGCCAGCATGCCCAGATACCAGATGGGGGGCGTGGCCGGCTCAAGCCACACCACGCCGAGAATCTCGCTGTCCGGCGAATCCCGCAGGGTCATCACCCGGGCGTCCGGCGCCGCCGCCAGGTCCCGACGCAAGGTGTCCGCCTCGGTCCGCGGCCCACCGAGGTGCTCGCCCTCGTGGGTCCAGCCTTCCGTTCCGCGATAGGCGCGATTCACCAGGGCGGCGATGGTTTCGAGATCGGCGTCAGCGGCGGCGAAGAGGGGCATGGGAGCTCAGGTTCGGGCGGCGCCCGGTGGGTTACTTCCGCAGCGCGGGCTTTGACTTGGCGGCCGATCGGGCCGCGGCGACGCGCTCGGAATCCCTCTGTCCGCCCCCGCGGGATCCTGGCGACGCGCCACCCGCCTTCCGTTGAGCCACCAGGGCCGCGAGAATTTCCGTGGCGGACTTCTTGTCCGGGGCGGGGGGGGCGTCGTCGCTCATGGCACATGGTAACACGGCCACGGGGTTTCGCGCAGAGGTTCCTGTCCGCAACTGACGCCTAGCCGACTTCGGCCTCTCCTAAACTGTTGGAGAGCCCGAAGTCGTCGGATCGAAGGCTCTCAGGCGGCCCAGACCTTGTCGAGCGCCTCGCAGAACAGCTTCATTTCGTCCATCGAACCGACCGTCACCCGGGACACGGTCGGCCAGATCGGCCACGACCGGCCAATCTCGATGCTCTGGGTGCGGAAGGCCGCCTGCATCTGACTGGCGGGCTTGGATTTCCAGTCGATCATGAACATGTTGGCGTTGGTCGGATGGACGTCCAGGCCGCGCTTCTTCAGGTGTTCGAGCGCGAGGCCGCGGGCTTCCTGCATCTCCTTGCGACGACCGGCGATCAGATCGGCGGCGGTCAGGCTGGCGGTGGCGCAGGCGAGGGACGGCAGGGGCAGGGCGCCCGACTGCATGCCGCCGTCGTACCGCATCATCTTGGCGATGAGGTCCGGCCGGGCCATGATGTAGCCCATGCGCATTCCCGCCATGCCGAAGATCTTCGAGAAGGTGCGCATGACGATCACGTCCTTGTCGGCGGCGGCCAGGTAGGACGCTGTCGGCACGCCGGCGAAGTGAGTGTAGGCCTCGTCGACCAGCACCATCGAGCCGGCCGGCTTGTTGGCGATCAGCCACTCGATATCGGCCAGCGGCGTGATCGTGCCGGTGGGGTTGTTGGGCGTGCAGATATAATAGAGCCCGGCGTTCGGATCGGCGGCCAGCATCGCCCTGACGTCATGAGAGTAGTCCGCCTTGAGCGGGACTTGCTTGAGAGGCGCGCCGAGCCATTGCGCCGTGCGGCCGGCCAGTTCGAAGGTCGGGTTGGCGGTAACCAGGCCGCGCGTCGGCGAGCAGAAGGTGACCACCGATCGGGACAAGGGGTCGCTTGAGCCCGGCCAGGGGGCGACGTGGCTATAGGGCACGCCCTCGACCTGCATCACCGCCTTGATGAAGTCGCCGCGTTCATCATGAGGCGAGTAACGGTTGCCCGACGCGATGATGGCGGCGGCGGCGGCCTGACCGGGAGCCAAGGGTCCGGTCCAGCATTCGTTGGCGCCGATCCGGACCTTGGCGTTCGGAGCGGCGTCAGGGGTGCCTGCCGAGGCCCAGGCCGGCCGGCCCATCGTCGCCGCGGCGGCGGCGCCGAGGCCGAACACGCCGACGATCCTGGCGAGCTGGCGGCGGGAGTAGCCGCGGCTGAGCAGGTCGTCCTGGGTTTCCGGATTGACGGGAAGGCTGGCCATGGGAGTCTCCTTTTGAGTGCGGTCGCCCGATCGCCCGGGCGGAACAGGGGCTGCGAGCCTAGGCCTTGAAGGCCTTTTGGATCATCAAGGCGCCAATGAAAATCAGATACAATCCGAAGATGCGCTTGAGGGGGCCCGATGGCAACTTGTGCGCGACCGCCACGCCCATGGGCGCGGTGAGAACCGACATCGACGCCACGACCAGGGCAGCCGGCAGGTTGATGTAGCCGAGCGATCCCCAGGGCAGACCGTGATGGCCGAAACCGATGATCGCAAAGCCGATGGTGGTCGGGACGGCGATCAGCGTTCCCATTCCGGAGGCGGTGGCGATGGCGCGGTGAATGGTCCGACCGCAAAAGGTCATCACCATGATGGCGATCGTGCCGCCGCCGATGCCGAGCAGGGAGGAGAACACGCCCAGGCCGCCGGCGATGCCGGCCAGCAGAGGCCCGGATGGCATCTTGTCGGTCAGCACCTTGTTGCCGAGTTTCGGCACCAGGAAGTTGATGGACATCAGCAGAACGCCCGTGCCGAAAATGGCCGTTAGAATCCGGCCGTCGATGTGTCCGGCCAGGACCACGCCCAGGGCGCAGCCGGCGACGAGCCAGGGCGCCCAGTCCTTGAGGATCTGGAAGTCCACGGCGCCGCGCTTGGCGTGCGCTGTCACCGAGCGGATCGAGGTGACGATGATCGTGGCCGCGGAGGTGCCGATCGCCACGTGGGCGTATTCGGATTTCGAACCGTGCAGCAAGGGCAGGACCACGAGCAGGGCCGGCACCACAACAAAACCGCCGCCAATGCCGAAAAGGCCGGCCGCG
>CAJEYI010000039.1 GCA_903994795.1 uncultured bacterium | reverse complement strand
AAAAACAATTTTCTAAGATTCGACGCCGCCGCCCGCGCGCGCCGGAACGCGCCTGCGAGTTACGGTGACACTGTGCGAAACTCTCACGACCTGCTACTGGTGTCTCTCCATCCCCGCCCATCGGACCGCCCCATGGCCCGCCTCGCCCGTCTCGTGGTTCCCGGCCTTCCGCATCACGTGACCCAGCGCGGCAATCGCCGGGAACGGGTGTTCTTCGAGGACGACGACTATCGCGCCTATCTGGCGTTGATCTCGGCGGCGGCCCGCGCGTCGGGAACCGAGATTTGGGCGTACTGTCTGATGCCCAACCACGTTCATTTCATCATGACCCCTTCGGTCGAGGACGGGCTGCGCCAGACCTTCGCCGAGGCGCACCGTCGTTACACCGGGCGGATCAACGCCCGCTTCCAGCAGACCGGACATCTCTGGCAGGGGCGGTTCGGCAGCGTGGTGATGGACGAGCGACATCTGTTCGCCGCCGCCCGCTATGTGTCGATGAACCCCGTGCGCGCGGGGCTGACCGCCAGAGCCGCCGATTGGCCGTGGTCGAGCGTTCACGCCCACCTGGCCGGACGGGACGATGGCGTCGTGACCGTGGCGCCGGTGCTGGACCGCGTCGGCGATTTCTCCGCTTTTCTGGACGAGGACCCGGATCAGCCGGCCATCGACGCCCTGCGTCTGGCCAAATCGACGGGCCGGCCGGTCGGGGCGGCGGCGTGGGTCGAACGGCTGGAGGCCGACACGAACCGCACCCTGGCGCCGGAGAAGCGGGGCCCCAAGCCCAAGGCCCGAGCGGATGGTTTTCAGGATGATCTATTTCATACAGTGTCACCGTAACCCCAAGGGTCGTGTGGGTGTAGCCCACGCGATCCGTATATGCGCCCTTGTCCACAACTGCCGCCAAGCTGGACGCCGGACCTCGCCGACTGGGCCACGCTTCAAGGGTTGGGGAACACACCCAGACGCGCCGGATCAGGCGCCTGAGTCGGGAAGCTGAGCAACGATTCGGACGACGCCTGCGCCCGCAATATGCGGAAGGCCAAGGCGGATAAGGTATTGGCCCGCGAGCGCACCTTGCGCCTCGGAGCCGCACCTTGCCCGATCGTCTAAAAAGCCCCGTAAAAACAATCGTCCGACCGCGCCGCAACGTGCGGCCTTTTATCTGGCCTCACGCCCCAGCCCGCACCCGCGCAACGATCCGCCACGAACAGGCCCATCTTTCCGCCGCCGTCTAGCAGTTCCTACCGCCGGGATGGCGCGACGCAGCCGGTAAATATCAGTGATGCCAAAAATCAATAGCTACGGCCAACACCCATAGAAGTGATGCTGCCGATGCGGGCCACTTCTTGAGGTGGCGAGGAAATATTACCGACCACCAAATCAAATCAACGATCAGAAAAAGCACCAGTATGGGAAGCGCGCCCAACCCCCAAACCATTGCCACTCCCGCCGTTGCGGGATTTAATCCCGCTTCTTCTGGGATGGCCCAGGCCAAGGACGCGTTCTTGAGATAGAAGAATATTCCGATAAGGTTTGCCGCCAACAAGGCCCAAGGAATAATCTTCTTCACCGACCCGACCCGCATGAAAGTGATGCGTTACCAGCGGCGGCATCAAACCCAATTTCCTGCCCCATGATTTGGTCGCCGTTCCCAGCGTTTGAGGATTTGAAAAAGGCAAACGTGTCTTCAATTGCATTAGACAATATTTCCGGAATGCCTGTCCCATTCAAATACGCACCCACTGCGACGTTCGATGCAACTTGGTATGCTGGATAATAAGTCGTGCTTCCGCCACTTCTTGACCGTTGGAAATCAAAGCTCCCGTATTGGCCAACGGCTCCGTTCATGGCGCTGAGGCTCAGCCCTCCGGCCTTACCAGCGGCAACAATGTTCCCGAGGTTGAAGCCCGGAGGCGCCAAGAAAGTCATCCCGTAGGCGGAACACTTTATCGCCCCCGGTGGCGTGCCGTGGACAATCTTGAAATTACTTTGCGGCCCTGGCGCCGGAGGCGACCCGCCTCCGCCCCCCACTCCAACGCTACCGCCAGCGCCCCCGGGCGGCGTGAAATTTGATCCACCGCTCGAATAAGAAACCTTGTAGACTTGTCCGATAAAGGCCCCATCTACAAATGGTATTGGTGCGCTACCATTCGGCCCACCAGTTAAAAAAGAACCTGCGTCTGAAAGAAAACTCGTAGGACCGCCAAATATTTTGGAGAACAAGTTCCCCACATCGTCAAAAATATTGAGCCCCGACGGATCGCGTCCGTTTATCGGATCGTTCGTCGCGTAGGCGTAAGAATTCAGATTGCTTGCGTACCCACTAGGATCGGTCTGCAAGAACCTCCCGATCCCCGGATCATAGACCCGCGCCTTGTAGTTATAGAGCCGCGCCTCGGGGATCATCAGCTGGCCGGTGTAGCTGTAGCGCGAGCCGCTCCAGGCGCCCGGTTCGCCGTAGGGGCCGTAGCCGTACACCGCCTGGGGATTGCCCGTGCTGTCGCTCCAGGCGATGATCGAGCCGGTGTCGTCGGCGTGCAACCAGCGGCGGCCCGAGGTTCCGCCGCCCTCGTACCACACCAGCGGCTCGTCCTGGCCTGGCCCCGGCACATAGCGGCGCAGGATGGTCCCTGCGTTGTCGTACTCGGCGATCAGCGCGTCGCCGTCGTAGAGGAAGTTGGTGGTCGCCCCGCCGGCGGTGGTGGTCTGAAGCCGCCCGAGCGGATCGTAGGCCAGGCTCACCGGCGTCGGCGCCGAGGTGGTCAGCAGATGGTTGTCGAGGTCGTAGGTGAAGGCCCGCGTCCCGTCAGACGTCAGATTGCCCCGGCCGTCGTAGCCGTAGCTGGTCCCCGAGACGGCGCTGTACTGGTTGAGACCATTGGCGCTGTAGCTCGGGGTGGCCGCCGCCGGAGTGTGGACATAGGCATAGTTGGAGATCGACTTGCCGGTCAGCTGGTCGCTCGGCGAGCGGGCGATGCCGAGCGTGAGATTGTTGCCGGAACTGGCGAAACTCTGGGAGAGCTGGCTCAGGCGGTCCACGCCGTCGTAGGCATAGGCCGTGCCCGCCAGGCTTCCGCCGGACCCGCGGCTGATGGCGGTGCGCCGGCCCAGGCTGTCGTAGGCGAAACCGGCCAGGGCTTGGCTCCCGTTCTCGGTGATGCTGGTCACCCGCTGGAGATTGTCATAGCCGTACTGAACCGCAAGGGCGTTGGCGCCGCCATCGGCATAGGTCAGCTGGGTGCGGTCGCCGGCCGCGTCGTAGGCGTATTGCAGGGCGCGGCCGTTGGAGTCGGTGGTACTGGTCACCCGGCCGAGCGCGTCATAGGCGCTGGTCACTCCGGAGCCGCTGGCGCTGGTGAAACGGGCGTAGAGGGCGCGGTTCAGCAGATCGTAGCCGAGGTAGACATCCTGGTTCACCGCGTTGCTGGAATAGGACTTCAGCGTCACCCGGTTGAGGGCGTCGTAGGTGAAACTGAGCGTCTCGCCGCTGCGCAGGCGCCGCGAGGTGACATTGCCGTTGTTGTCGTAGGCGTAGGCCTCGTAGTTGGCGGGATCCGACGTGCCCGAACCGGTGGTGATCGAGGGGAAGTTGACCAGGGTGGCGCGGTTGAAGCCGTCGTAGGTGGTGGTGGTCAGGTTGCCGTTGGCGTCCTTGACGCTCTGCGTCAGGCCGTCCGCGGTGTAGACGAAGGTGGCGTACGGGGCCCACGCCGAAGTTCCGTAGCCGCGGGTGACGACCAGAGGGCGGTTGACCGCGTCGTAGGTGGTCGAGGTGATCTGGTCGGGGCCGCTGGATGCCGGGGTGCCCGCGGTGCAGGCGGAGGTCGGGAGAGCCCCGAAGGACCCGGCGTTGGTGCGCAGGGCCGAACAGAGCAGGCGATTGGCGCTGTCGTAAGTGAGTTGCGTCACCTTCAGCGTCGGAAACGGTGACAGGGTAAGGCGTCACCTGTATCCGTCACCTTGTATCCGTCACCTACCTGTATCCGTCACCTGTATTCGCGTCACCTGTATCCGAAAACTGGTTCAACGACGGCGTGAATCATGATTTTCCTAATCGCTGCCTTTGGTCAATCTCAACTTGATATTCGCCCAAA
>CAJEYI010000038.1 GCA_903994795.1 uncultured bacterium | reverse complement strand
GAATGTTTGCACTCTCAACTGAATATCCTGCACCTGTACCACACATTGAGATATACATAATTTCCGCAAAGTCTTCAATCTTTGAAGGAGCAATGTATGAACAATTGTACGCAGTCACATTTGATCGACGAGCAGCGTCTCCAGCAAACTGCATAAGTCGCATAGATGGCATGATTTCTTGTTTAAGAATCGCCTCACGCACTTCTGCATATTCTTTCTCGGTTAACTTGTTTCCAAGATTTTCGTGCATGAAATTCATGTAGCGGTCTACAGTCTCAATCCATGTCTCTCGACGACCTGCTTCTGGATTCCATTTTGCATACGTTCGGAGGTATACAAATTCTCCAAGTGAGTTTCCGTTAAAATACTTCTTGCTTTCTTCAGCAAGATCACGAACCTCCTGTGGAATTTCAACTTCTGATGCACGAAGCTGATTTCGTTTATCACGATACAAAATGAAAGACTTAGCAGTTTCTGTGAAGTCATTTAGCATAAGCTGCTTCTCAATTGAGTCCTGAATACCTTCGACTGTAGGAAGAAAGTTTTTGTACTTTTTTGCAAATCTCGCGAGCTCACCTGCAACCTGATGCGCAACTAAAGAAGCGTCTTCATGCGTTCCTTCACCTGCTGCGATCATTGCTTTCTGTATGGCTGACACAATCTTTTCAAAAGAAAACGGTGCAATTCGTCCGTCTCGTTTTTCAATCTGAGCAATAATGTCTCGATAGTGTTTTGTCTCTTTGCTCTCTGGCACGCGCTCTGCTTTTTTCTCAATAGACGAACTGACAACTTTTGATGCCGAGGTCTTTGTGGTCGACTTTTTTGCACGTGTGAGCACTGATGATTTTGAAGATTTAGCCATACAGAATTAATGATTTGTAATAGGCGTCGAGAGTATGAGATGAACCCTGAGAGTGCATGTGTCCGACGTAAATTTATTGTACCGCGCCCTGCTCGATGCGCGAGTTGTGGATAGAAATCACTTCGAAAGCAATTTTCAGTCTGGCAAGAGAGCGCTGGCAGGAAGGGCTAACCTAATCCCAACTGTCCACTTCTTTTCTGCAGCAAGACCGACCTTAGTCTCAATAACAAAGCGTACAGGTCCGGGTGGATAAAAGAGATTTGGGTACGTAGATGGTAAGACATCTGAAGCAATACCAATTATTGTACCGGTGTCCGTAACCCAAATCATATCAATAGGCGTTAACATGTCCTTCATCCAGAATCCATATGAAGCATCCTTAGGGAACACAAAAAGCATGCCGTAGTTATCGGGAATATTTTTTCTTCCGCCCAAGCCTTTTTCTTGAGCAACAGTATCCTTTACAACTTCGAAGTGGATATCACCAGTCGACACAGGCAAACTTAAGCTACTAGAAGCAGTATTTATAAGGACATTTGGAATAGCTGCTGGCGATGCCATTTGAGCACTATTTTTTCTATAGGACACTGCATTGGATTGATTTATTGCCCATAAAAGACATGCTCCTGCTGTCGCAATGCAGATAAGTCCTATATAAATACCGATGTGTTTTAGATGAAACATGTTATGTAAGTTTGATGTATGTTACCTAGAATACAATAGTTTGAGGCGTTCCAAGTCCTGTCACATAATCATACCTTGCTCTCGCGTCACAATAAAATCCGCAACTGCCATTTGTGCCGCTGGTGACATCCCGGAAGTACATGCCGTTTTTAGTCGAGGACTTATCTGTGTAGAAGTTCCAGTTGCTTGCACCCTTTCCGAGAACCGCAATCGCTGCCCACTGCGGCGCACCTGCCGATGTACCTCCGGCAGTTCGCCAGACACCACCATGCACTATTGGGAACCCGGAAACAGGGTCTGCGTTGTATGCGACATCGGGCACCGCACGCATGCCGTTTGCCTTTGGAATTTTATACAGTGATTGGAAACCAGGCTCCTTCTCATACGCACTAACACCTCCCCCACTGCCTAACCACGCAGTCTCTTTGATAAACTTTCTTTGAGCACTTAAAGCAATTGATGTACCTCCCACAGCAATGACTTTTGGAGAGGATGCCGGCCACGATACACCCGATCCACTATCTCCAGACGAAGCAAAGAAGGATGCCTTTGATACGCTGGTAAAGTGAGTGTCTAACGTTGTCTCTTCCGGAAATTCAGCACCTCCCCAACTCATAGACACAGCTCTGACATCTTTCTTCTTTGCCACATAGTCGACTGCAGCGAGCAGATTTTTTCCGCTTGCAGTGCTCGCCTCTACCAGAAGAATCTTCGCAGTAGGCGCAATTGCATGTGCCCACTCTACATCGAGCGCAGTCTCGAGATCCCACGCACCATTATCAGACATCCCTGTACTCATCAGATGTCTCGTGAAGCACCCATTCTTTGTGGTGCACTCTGGCAGACCAAACACAGCATCAAAGTCTGCCAGATCTTTTTCAATGCCTGCGTCATTGTATGCACCAATAATCGCAATCGTTCCTGTGCCTCCACTTACAGGCAGATTATAAATCTTCTTTATTTCAGTGGGTGTAATTCCAATAGGGATTTTGCCGGTAACACTGAATATATGGAGTGGCGAATGGGCTATGAAATCTGAGAAATGATATGCCGCATGCGATGGCGCAACTCCAACAAACACTGATAAAATACTAATAATCACCACTATTGGCAGAACAAATGTATATATTTTCATATACATGTAGTATGGAATATTCACTATGAAATTATCTTCAAGTGGGTCTAAAGTTTTTCTGAGTTTTTGACATTTCCTCTAAGACTTTCCCACTTCACATCCACACCGACTGCTTCCGCAACACTTTTAAGTCCATCTCGCGCAAGCAATGCTGGCAAATCAGCACATATTTCCGCAGCCACTTGCGGACCCTCAAAGACCGTCGCCGTCACCAGTTGTATGAGCGATGCACCATTTCGTATCTTTCTGTATGCATCCTGTGCAGTAAAGACTCCACCACAACCCACTACTGCAAGTCTTCCTTTCGTGTGTGTATACGCAAGCTTTACCAAATGATCTGACTGCTCTTGGCACGGCATACCGCTCCAGTTTCCTGGATATTTTGCGAGCGTCGCAAGTTCGGCCTTATCAAACGCAGGATTTGTTCTGTCCACCTGCAAGTTTCCAAAAATAACTGCAGCTACTTGGAACTGCATTACAGTATCAAGTATCGCCAGTATTTCATCATCCGAGAGACTTATCGGCATCTTTATAAAAAGAGGCTTTGGGAGAGCTAGTTGTTGTATAGCAAAAAGGAGTGTGCTCAAATGCTCAGGCTCGTAGAATGAAATCTCATGGAGCATGTTTGGACAGCTGATATTAAGCTCGAAATAGGAAAATGGCATATGTGAGTCAATAGCCTTTGTGAATCCTTCCACAATATCTGCAATTGCAGCTTCGTGAGTGTATTCTGATAGCGGATTTGTACGCCCAATAGAAATACCTATAGGGACTGTCCATTTCTGGCCTTTTATCTTTGCAAGCACAAAATTCATTCCTGATGATTTAAATCCTTTATACACAAGCATCGTGCGAGATTTCACAAGGCGCTTTATTCGTGGGTACGGATTCCCTTCATACGCACCATTTGTGACCGTTCCAATACTTTGGAACCCAAACCCAATACTCCCCACAATTCTTGGCATGCTTGCCTCGTGATCAAAGCCAGCAGCGAGGCCGATAGGATTCTCAAAGTGAATTCCATCGACCGTCGTCTCGAGTGATGGGTCAGATATGCGGAGTAGGACTCGTAAAAGTTTTGGGACTCCTGGGATACTTCCAAGAAACTGACTCATTGCCAGCACAAAGTCATGTGCTGGCTCAGAATCACTTAGAAAGATTATGGGTGTCAGAAATCTATAGATTTTCCCTACTCCATGCACAAATAATTTTTTCATATACATAGTATATTCCCACTTTCCATCTTTATGAAAGTACTGTTGGCGGAGGCGGAGAGATTCGAACTCTCGATACCTTTCGATATGCCACCTTTCCAAGGTGGTGGAATAAACCGCTATCCGACGCCTCCGTACATTCGTTTATAGCACAATTCCCTACTTCTATTAAGAAGCTTGCGTACCAAGAAGTGCCTTCACTCGATCTGCAATCGGCGGTCGAACAAGCTCGACACTGGATACCTATTTTTGACCAAGCAAAGCTTGAATCCTAAGTGGAATCGGCGGATGCGTTGAAAATACTCGATCAATCCAATCAGTTGGTTTGGGACCATATGGATCTCCTATAAATAAGTGTGCAGTTGCATGACTTGGACTACGCATTGGTTGCGAAGCGCCAATCTTTTGAAGTGCTGAGGCGAGACCTTCTGGGTATCTCGTGAGTAACGCGCCTGAAGCATCTGCGAGATATTCACGTCTTCGAGAAATTGCGAGCTCGATGAGTTTTGCAGCTATTGGAGCGAGAATAATCGCGACTATACTTGCAATGACTAGTAGGACATTGCCTCCGTCTCGATTATCTCGGCCACCTCCCCAGAATGAAACCCGGAGAAAGATGTCGGCAATAATTGCGACGAATCCTGCAAGCACCACAGCAACCGTCATGAGCAAGATGTCCCGATTGCGAATGTGCGAGAGCTCGTGAGAAATCACACCTTCAAGCTCTGGGCGGGTCATTATTGAGAGCAATCCGGTCGTCGCACATACGACCGCATGCTTTTCATCACGACCTGTTGCAAAGGCATTGGGAGATGGGTCAGTAATTACATACAGCTTTGGCATCTGAATTCCTGCAGTTATTGCGAGATTTTCTGTGACCGTATAGAAGTCAAAGAATTCCTCACGTGTAGCTGGACGTGCATTGGTCATGGAAAGGACCTGCTTATCCGAAAACCAATAGCTATAGAAGTTCATTCCTATAGCAAATATGATT
>CAJEYI010000037.1 GCA_903994795.1 uncultured bacterium | reverse complement strand
TAAGCACTCCGTGGACAGATTTGTCATTGTGAGCATTTTCATCCCGAAGTTGCGGCTCATTCTGATTCTGAACAGCTTCTTGGGAAGTAGCGACAGCTTGGTTTTTAGTGAGTTGTTCCATTCTTTAGCTCCTAGACCTTTAGCAGCAAGGTCCATATCTGACTTTTTGTTAACGTATTTAGCCACATAGAAACCAACAGCCATATAACTGGTAGCTTTAAGCGGCTCACCTTTAGCATCAACAGGCCACAACCAACCAGAACGTGAAAAAGCGTCCTGCGTGTAGCGAACTGCGATGGGCATACTGTAACCATAAGGCCACGTATTTTGCAAGCTATTTAACTGGCGGCGATTGCGTACCCGACGACCAAAATTAGGGTCAACGCTACCTGTAGGAAGTGTCCGCATAAAGTGCACCGCATGGAAATGAAGACGGCCATTAGCTGTACCATACTCAGGCACACAAAAATACTGATAGCAGTCGGCGTGTGAATCATTAGCCTTGCGACCCTCGGCAGCAAGAACCATACGACCAATATCACGAAAATAGTCACGCAAAGCATTGGGATTATCATAAAACGCCTCTAATCGGTCGTCAGCCAACGTGAGAGTGTCAAAAACGATAAACCAACCATCAGCATGAGCCTGTCGCATTGCATTCATCAAACGCTGAATAGCAAAGCCTCTACGCGATTTCATAGTGGAGGCCTCCAGCAATCTTGAACACTCATCCTTAATACCTTTCTTTTTGGGGTAATTATACTCATCGCGAATATCCTTAAGAGGGCGTTCAGCAGCCAGCTTGCGGCAAAACTGCGTAACCGTCTTCTCGTTCTCTAAAAACCATTTTTCGTCCCCTTCGGGGCGGTGGTCTATAGTGTTATTAATATCAAGTTGGGGGAGCACATTGTAGCATTGTGCCAATTCATCCATTAACTTCTCAGTAACAGATACAAACTCATCACGAACGTCAGAAGCAGCCTTATGGCCGTCAACATACATATCACCATTATCGAACTCAACGCCCTGCATACGAAAAGACAGAATCTCTTCCAAGAGCTTGATGCGGTTATCCATCTGCTTATGGAAGCCAAGCATTGGGGATTGAGAAAGAGTAGAAATGCCACAAGCCTCAATAGCAGGTTTAAGAGCCTCGATACGCTCAAAGTCAAAATAATCAGCGTGACATTCAGAAGGGTAATAAGAACGAACCATAAAAAAGCCTCCAAGATTTGGAGGCATGAAAACATACAATTGGGAGGGTGTCAATCCTGACGGTTATTTCCTAGACAAATTAGAGCCAATACCATCAGCTTTACCGTCTTTCCAGAAATTGTTCCAAGTATCGGCAACAGCTTTATCAATACCATGAAAAATATCAACCACACCAGAAGCAGCATCAGTGACGACATTAGAAATATCCTTTGCAGTAGCGCCAATATGAGAAGAGCCATACCGCTGATTCTGCGTTTGCTGATGAACTAAGTCAACCTCAGCACTAACCTTGCGAGTCATTTCTTTGATTTGGTCATTGGTAAAATACTGACCAGCCGTTTGAGCTTGAGTAAGCATTTGGCGCATAATCTCGGAAACCTGCTGTTGCTTGGAAAGATTGGTGTTTTCCATAATAGACGCAACGCGAGCAGTAGACTCCTTCTGTTGATAAGCAAGCATCTCATTTTGTGCATATACCTGGTCTTTCGTATTCTGGCGTGAAGTCGCCGACTGAATGCCAGCAATCTCTTTTTGAGTCTCATTTTGCATCTCGGCAATCTCTTTCTGATTGTCCAGTTGCATTTTAGTAAGCTCTTTTTGATTCTCAAATCCGGCGTCAACCATACCAGCAGAGGAAGCATCAGCACCAGCACGCTCCCAAGCATTAAGCTCAGGAAATGCAGCAGCAAGATAATCACGAGTATCCTTTCCTTTATCAGCGGCAGACTTGCCACCAAGTCCAACCAAATCAAGCAACTTATCAGAAACGGCAGAAGTGCCAGCCTGCAACGTACCTTCAAGAAGTCCTTTACCAGCTTTAGCCATAGCACCAGAAACAAAACTAGGGACGGCCTCATCAGGGTTAGGAACATTAGAGCCTTGAATGGCAGATTTAATACCAGCATCACCCATGCCTACAGTATTGTTATCGGTAGCAAGCACATCACCTTGAATGCCACCGGAGGCGGCTTTTTGACCGCCTCCAAACAATTTAGACATGGCGCCACCAGCAAGAGCAGAAGCAATACCGCCAGCAATAGCACCAAACATAAATCACCTCACTTAAGTGGCTGGAGACAAATAATCTCTTTAATAACCTGATTCAGCGAAACCAATCCGCGGCATTTAGTAGCGGTAAAGTTAGACCAAACCATGAAACCAACATAAACATTATTGCCCGGCGTACGGGGAAGGACGTCAATAGTCACACAGTCCTTGACGGTATAATAACCACCATCATGGCGACCATCCAAAGGATAAACATCATAGGCAGTCGGGAGGGTAGTCGGAACCGAAGAAGACTCAAAGCGAACCAAACAGGCAAAAAATTTAGGGTCGGCATCAAAAGCAATATCAGCACCAACAGAAACAACCTGATTAGCGGCGTTGACAGATGTATCCATCTGAATGCAATGAAGAAAACCACCATTACCAGCATTAACCGTCAAACTATCAAAATATAACGTTGACGATGTAGCTTTAGGTGTCTGTAAAACAGGTGCCGAAGAAGCTGGAGTAACAGAAGTGAGAACCAGCTTATCAGAAAAAAAGTTTGAATTATGGCGAGAAATAAAAGTCTGAAACATGATTAAACTCCTAAGCAGAAAACCTACCGCGCTTCGCTTGGTCAACCCCTCAGCGGCAAAAATTAAAATTTTTACCGCTTCGGCGTTATAACCTCACACTCAATCTTTTATCACGAAGTCATGATTGAATCGCGAGTGGTCGGCAGATTGCGATAAACGGTCACATTAAATTTAACCTGACTATTCCACTGCAACAACTGAACGGACTGGAAACACTGGTCATAATCATGGTGGCGAATAAGTACGCGTTCTTGCAAATCACCAGAAGGCGGTTCCTGAATGAATGGGAAGCCTTCAAGAAGGTGATAAGCAGGAGAAACATACGAAGGCGCATAACGATACCACTGACCCTCAGCAATCTTAAACTTCTTAGACGAATCACCAGAACGGAAAACATCCTTCATAGAAATTTCACGCGGCGGCAAGTTGCCATACAAAACAGGGTCGCCAGCAATATCGGTATAAGTCAAAGCACCTTTAGCGTTAAGGTACTGAATCTCTTTAGTCGCAGTAGGCGGAAAACGAACAAGCGCAAGAGTAAACATAGTGCCATGCTCAGGAACAAAGAAACGCGGCACAGAATGTTTATAGGTCTGTTGAACACGACCAGAAAACTGGCCTAACGACGTTTGGTCAGTTCCATCAACATCATAGCCAGATGCCCAGAGATTAGAGCGCATGACAAGTAAAGGACGGTTGTCAGCGTCATAAGAGGTTTTACCTCCAAATGAAGAAATAACATCATGGTAACGCTGCATGAAGTAATCACGTTCTTGGTCAGTATGCAAATTAGCATAAGCAGCTTGCAGACCCATAATGTCAATAGATGTGGTAGAAGTCGTCATTTGGCGAGAAAGCTCAGTCTCAGGAGGAAGCGGAGCAGTCCAAATGTTTTTGAGATGGCAGCAACGGAAACCATAACGAGCATCATCTTGATTAAGCTCATTAGGGTTAGCCTCGGTACGGTCAGGCATCCACGGCGCTTTAAAATAGTTGTTATAGATATTCAAATAACCCTGAAACAAATGCTTAGGGATTTTATTGGTATCAGGGTTAATCGTGCCAAGAAAAGCGGCATGGTCAATATAACCAGTAGTGTTAACAGTCGGGAGAGGAGTGGCATTAACACCATCCTTCATGAACTTAATCCACTGTTCACCATAAACGTGACGATGAGGGACATAAAAAGTAAAAATGTCTACAGTAGAGTCAATAGCAAGGCCACGACGCAATGGAGAAAGACGGAGAGCGCCAACGGCGTCCATCTCGAAGGAGTCGCCAGCGATAACCGGAGTAGTTGAAATGGTAATAAGACGACCAATCTGACCAGCAAGGAAGCCAAGATGGGAAAGGTCATGCGGCATACGCTCGGCGCCAGTTTGAATATTAGACATAATTTATCCTCAAGTAAGGGGCCGAAGCCCCTGCAATTAAAATTGTTGACCACCTACATACCAAAGACGAGCGCCTTTACGCTTGCCTTTAGTACCTCGCAACGGCTGCGGACGACCAGGGCGAGCGCCAGAACGTTTTTTACCTTTAGACATTACATCACTCCTTCTGCACGTAATTTTTGACGCACGTTTTCTTCTGCGTCAGTAAGAACGTCAGTGTTTCCTGCGCGTACACGCAAGGTAAACGCGAACAATTCAGCGGCTTTAACCGGACGCTCGACGCCATTAATAATGTTTTCCGTAAATTCAGCGCCTTCCATGATGAGACAGGCCGTTTGAATGTTGACGGGATGAACATAATAAGCAATGACGGCAGCAATAAACTCAACAGGAGCAGGAAAGCGAGGGTATCCTACAAAGTCCAGCGTACCATAAACGCAAGCCTCAACGCAGCGACGAGCACGAGAGCGGTCAGTAGCAATCCAAACTTTGTTACTCGTCAGAAAATCGAAATCATCTTCGGTTAAATCCAAAACGGCAGAAGCCTGAATGAGCTTAATAGAGGCCAAAGCGGTCTGGAAACGTACGGATTGTTCAGTAACTTGACTCATGATTTCTTACCTATTAGTGGTTGAACAGCATCGGACTCAGATAGTAATCCACGCTCTTTTAAAATGTCAACAAGAGAATCTCTACCATGAACAAAATGTGACTCATATCTAAACCAGTCCTTGACGAACGTGCCAAGCATATTAAGCCACTTCTCCTCATCCAACGCGTCAGTTTTTGACAGAATCGTTAGTTGATGGCGAAAGGTCGCAAAGTAAGAGCTTCTCGAGCTGCGCAAGGATAGGTCGAATTTTCTCATTTTCCGCCAGCAGTCCACTTCGATTTAATTCGTAAACAAGCAGTAGTAATTCCTGCTTTATCAAGATAATTTTTCGACTCATCAGAAATATCCGAAAGTGTTAACTTCTGCGTCATG
>CAJEYI010000036.1 GCA_903994795.1 uncultured bacterium | reverse complement strand
CTTTGAAATCTGTGCAGGATGTAGTCGTGCGTATCGAACTGACACCATTCCACCAAGACTATGCCCCGAAAGCATGAGTGGTGGCGCAAACCATTCGGAATTCAGTACGTGCCCAACGACATCATCCAGGTCATCAAGATACCCAGTGACGGTGCTGTGCTTGAAGTCCGCATCAGGACCCTTTGCTCCGTCTGAGGCATCAAATGTAAAGACATTGTATCCGTGTCGCGCGAGTGTCTCTGCAATTATCACAATGAGTGGCTGTTCTTTCCAGCCACCAAGTCCGTGGAGCAGAATGACTGTGCCTTTTGCAGACTCGGTTGAGCTATTTCCAATTATTGCAGTTCGAGCAGTCCCCAAAATCCGCTTCCCTTTTCTATTTTCAAATGAGACATCAGTCTTAGACATGTATTCATCATACAGTAATTCGCAAAATCACGTCGTCAAACGCACGCTTCGCGACGGAAATTTGACGCGCCGAAACTAAAGCATACAATACACCTATGAAGTTCTTCGACGAGCATTGGATAAAGGAGGTAGCTATCTTTATTATTCTCGCAATCGTCATCGTCGTCCCCATCCGTCTCTTCGTTGCACAGCCATTTGTCGTTGATGGAGAATCAATGCATCCGACATTTGAAAACGCAGACTATCTCATCGTTGACGAGCTCACCTATCACCTTTCACTCCCTCAGCGAGGTGACGTTATCGTATTTCGATACCCAGGAGACACACGTGTTTTCTACATTAAGCGAATCATTGGACTCCCAAACGAAACTATCCACATAAATGCTGGAAAAATAACAATCACAAAGCCAGATGGCACATCACTCGCACTCACTGAACCATACGCAGTTGTAGAAGACGCTACATATACTCTAAACACAACGCTTGGATCAGATCAGTATTTCGTAATGGGTGACAATCGCCCGCAAAGCTCTGACTCTCGAGTATGGGGACCACTTCCAACCAAAGACATCATTGGTCGCGTATTCATTCGTTTACTTCCCCCGAGTGGAATTGGTATACTGCCCGGAGCATTCACTCAACCGCAATGAGCACAACCTCACTTCGTCCGGATGACATCTTAAAACGCGTGCACGCGATTGGTAACTATTATGGATTCACACCACTTGCGACTGCTGCAGCCGCTGTGAAGTCCACAACAAAAAATCCGTATCCAGAAACTCTCGCAATAGATTCACTTGATCCAAATGCAAAAGATACAGCAGCATTTCTAAAGCATGTACGTGATGCTGGACTAACCCCATCTGTAGCTCAACCACTCTTCCTATGGCACTCAAATGCCGCAGCGGGCCGACCAGCTCCAAAACAAATACTTATACAATTTCATGCGCTCGGTGTAGAGCACGCGATTGCTGATGCAGTACTAATCCGAGCCATGCGCGCACTTATCAGTGACTTAGTGAAGGACGAACCTCACCTACGAGTAAATAGCATGGGCGATAAAGAAACGCGTAGTCGCTACACACGAGAGCTTGGGGTGTACTTTAGGAAGCAGGGCGCAATTCTTCCTGCAGATTGTGTTGCAACAGCAAAGCGTGGCGAGGTATTTGAGGCAGCAGAGCAACTCTGCATGGGTTCTGGGCGTGATGAACTCCCTTCGCCAACTGATCACCTTTCAGAAGCTAGTCGAAAACACTTCGAGAACGTTCTCGAATACCTCGAAGCAACTGACACACCGTACGAACTTACTCCAAGTCTTTTGTCTCGAGGAACTGCGTGGGCTGAGACCTGCTTCCAAATCACTTCTGATAGCCGATTAACTGCATGGGGCTCACGATACAATGAGCTTGCAAAGCACTTTTTCAAAACTTCACTTCCCTCAATAGGCGCACTCATTCGGATAAATGTAGAAGAACGAATGGAAATGCCTGCGATCAAAGAGCGTGGCCTCGCGCGATTCGTATTCGTGCATATCGGAGAAGAAGCGAAGCGCGAAAGCATGAAGATGACCGACCTTTTGAGAAAGGCCCGTATTCCTCTCACTCAAGCAATTGGTATTGAATCTCTCACTGAGCAAATGCGCTATGCAGAGACATTAAACCCACCATATTTGCTTATAATGGGCCGCAAAGAAGCTCTTGAGCGTTCAGTTATACTCCGAGAACGTTCTACATACACAGAGACCTCAATCCCACTCGATAGCCTTATCGATCGCCTCCGCCTCGTTGCTTAACGCCGTGACTAGACATTTTAGGGGGCAATATGCTATATTTCACCTATGATTAACGCAACACGCGTAGAAGTTAAACGCGGCAAAAACGAAAGTGCTACTTCCCTTATTCGACGTTTCTCACGGCGCGCAAGCGGTTTGGGTATTGTGCGTATGATGCGAAACAAGCGATACTATGATCGCCCTCGCTCAAAGAACGTCGAACACAAGCGCGCACTTATCTCTCTAGATCGACGCGAGAAGTATCATGAGCTCGTAAAGCTTGGAAAGATTGATCCAGCAGCTCGCACAAAGGGACGCGGACGATAATTCAAATGACAGCAAAGACTTCAACAATTGTTGACGTTCGGAACTTCACCCGGCGCTCCGCGCCGGGCTTTCCGTATACTAAAATCGCAGACTCAATACTTCCCCACTGGGAAATCTCACTCGTCTTTGCAGGTACAACTCGTGCTCAGAATTTAAATATCGCACTTCGAAATAAATCATACATTCCAAATGTGTTGTCATACGAAAGTGGAAAACGGTCTGGTGAAATCATAATTTGTCTTGAAGTCGCAAAGAAACAAGCACAGCTATATGGCGTATCTTATCCACATTTTGTAGTTTTCCTCTTTATCCACGGTTTATTGCATTTGAAAGGACTGCCACACGGCACTACAATGGAAAGATATGAATGCAAAGCACTCAAACATTTCACTGGTGCAACAATTTCGTACGACGATAACGACGTAAAAAATGGCACGACGAATCGCAACAGGAATTGATATTGGCACATACCAGACGAAGGTCGTGGTAGTTGAATATGTCGATGGACCAGAAGGATCAAGTGTACAAATAATTGGAACTGGTCTCGCAGAGACTCAGGGAATGCGACACGGATACGTGGTCGATCTAAAAGACGCCAGTGACTCTGTGCGAGTTGCAAAGGCACAAGCCGAACACATAACTGGCCTTCCTATAAAAAATGCCTTTCTGGCCATCGGGGGAATTTCTCTTAACGAAGTTCGTGCTAGTGGCGAAACAGTTATCTCTCGAGCAGATCAGGAAGTTACTGAACTCGACATCGAAAAGGCACGAGACATGGCTCGAGAAGTGGCGCGTCCAAATTTCATGAACATGACCGTCCTTCATGAGATTCCGCTTCAACACACACTCGATGGAAATAAAACACTAGGTGAACCACTAGGACTTAAGGGTACCCGTCTCCAAATAGAATATCTATTTATTACATGCCTCACTCAACACGCAGAAGGACTTACGCACGTACTTGAATCAGCTGATATTGAGGTCACCGACAAAATGGCATCTCCACTTGCAGGTTCATACGTCACACTGAGTAAGGACCAGAAGATGAAGGGCTGTATATTGGCAAATATTGGCGCTGAGACAGTCTCAATCGTGGTTTATGATGAAGGAGTACCAATCTCCCTCAAAGTCTTCCCAGTGGGCTCTGCGAGCATTACAGACGACCTTGCGCTTGGTTTCCGTATCTCACTTGAGGACGCTGAGCGAATTAAGCTCGGACGACTTGGAGGAGCAATGTATCCGCGAAAGAAAGTGGATGACTTTATTGGGAGCAGGTTTAAGAATGTGTTTGATTTAATTGATAAACACCTACGAATTATCGGGAAGCGCGGAGCGCTTCCCGCAGGAGTCATACTTTCAGGTGGTGGATCCGGACAAAGCAACATCACCGACCTTGCAAAGACGGTTCTTAGTTTGCCCGCTCGCATTGCCGAACTCAAAACACCACCTGACTCAAAAGTCCGTGACGGCACATGGGCAGTTGCGTATGGTATGGCACTTTGGGGACTTACTGGCGATACCGAGACTCATCAGAAACCACTCGGCTTCAACATTCCAGAAATCACTGAATCAGTGAAGTCATTTTTCAAGCAGTTCATGCCGTAGTGTGTATTTGTGTATAAAAAGTTTGACTCCTACATTTGTAGAGATTATACTGAATTCAACATTCAGGATCGTCACGCTTCGTGGCGATCTTATTGTTTATACCTATACGATTACGTATGTTATTTAGCTCAATGAAATGTAGATCATTTGATTGAGAAGTCTCATGCTCCTTAATTAACTCTTTCAATCTGGTGGAGAGTCTAAAATTTCCTTGTTTGTCTGACTTTGACGTGGAAAATAGCCTGACAGAACTCCCTTTCGCTATTAGTTTTTCAATCAAATATCTAAAGTCTCCATCTCCCGTAAATATGAGAAATTGTACCTCTGGACCGGCAATTTCTAGGCAATCAACAGTAAGCTCTACATCACAATTTGCTTTAGGGGTTTTATTTCCCGAAACTATGAACTTTCGTTCTGTACCACATTGCTCGCAAAAATATAGTGACTCTTTAGCCTTGAAAAAATGAGTGGCTTTATCTCGCATTACGTATCCCATATTAGTAAGTAATTCACGATTTACCTCTTCTTTTCTGGTATTAATTCTTCCACTATACCAATAGACATCAACACATGACCATTTTTCATCCTTTAGATAATTTATAAGTAGTTGAGGAACAATTTTAAATCCGAGCACCGCAGCAGAACCTTTGGTATTCGGAACATCAATAAACGCGTATCTTTTCATTTGAACAGTATGGAATATTCAACATGAAAAAGTCTTCAAGCGGAGATAAAGTTTTTCTGAGAAATGTGCTTTTATTGGCAAAACGTGATTTTAAATGAGCATATACAGTTCCCTTGTCAATATTTGCATAGTTGACAGCTGTAGTATGATACTTGTGTTATCGAGGCATTCCTAAAAAGAGCCTTAATTTATTTGATTTACTTACCAGCAAGATTTACCAACCATTCCATGTCAAAACGAGTCACCCCAGAAATCGAGACGTTTGCACGAATTCGCGTCGTAGGTGTCGGCGGTTCAGGTTGCAACGCCATCAACCACATGATCAACTCCAAGATCAAAGGCGTAGAATTTGTTGCAGTTAATACTGATGCACAGGACCTTCACCGTTCTCTTGCAAAGCGAAAGATTCACATTGGGAAGAACCTGACCCACGGACTTGGCGCAGGAATGAATCCTGACCTTGGTCGCCGCGCTGCTGAAGAAACTCGTCAGGAAATTCAGGAAGCACTTCAGGGCTCAGACATGGTCTTCATCACCTGTGGTATGGGAGGCGGTACTGGTACGGGAGCAGCTCCTACAGTTGCAAAGATTGCGAAGGAGCTCGGTGCACTCACTGTAGCTGTTGTGACTCGCCCATTCTCATTCGAGGGTGCTCACCGAAACACTATCGCTGAAAAGGGTCTTGCTGACCTTAAAAAAGAAGTGGATGCATACCTCATCATTCCAAACGATAAGCTCCTTGCTATCGTAGAGGCACAGACAAGCGCAAAGAATGCATTCGCACTTTGCGATGAAATTCTACGTCAGGCAGTCGAGGGCGTTTCAGATATCATCACCACCCCTGGAGA
>CAJEYI010000035.1 GCA_903994795.1 uncultured bacterium | reverse complement strand
TGCAAAGCAAGAAGGCTTTGGAGAATTCTCACTAAAAAAACTAGCGAAGTCTTCTGTAGTGGATGGAGTTGTGACTGCAGAGCACGACGGAGAAGAGATAAGTGAAAAAGTTACACTGGTATTGCCAGAGGTTGCAATGAATCTTTCAGGAAAGGTGGCACCTAGTTTTGTGAAAAGTGTGAAAGCAGCAAAGAAGCTTTTGGTGATACGCGATGATCTGGACTTGCCGCTTGGTGTCATAAAAATGACCGGATATGGGCGAGGATCAGGAGGGCATAAAGGAGTCGAAAGTATTATGCGTGCACTGAAGACCAAAGACTTCGCACAGATGAAAATTGGAATCTCTGGAGCTACTCCTAAAGGAAAGCTTAAGAAGCCAGGAAGCGAGGAAAAGGTGATTACACATGTGATTGGGAAGTTCTCTCCAAAGGAGGAGGAAGTCCTAAAGGAAACGCTGAAGCGCGCCGCTAAGGCGGCGCGCTACTTCGTCTCCGACGGCATCGACAAGGCGATGCTCGAAGCAAATACTCGCTAATATATTTAACGCACAGCGACATCGACCTTTCATGCTGCTGGATATATATTATTAAAGTCCTTCGAAAAAGCCCCGCGTAAGCGGGACTTTTTCAGTTATATTAAGTTGACGTAAAGAGTATCTTTGGGTAAACTTATGTTATGTCTAAATCAAGCATCATTGGTCTAAAAGAACTTCGTGAAAATACCGAGCACTATATACGTGCCATAGATAAGGGCAAATCATTTACTGTTGTCCGCCGATCGAAGCCAATCTTCCGTCTTGAGCCAGTTGAGGAGGCGGATGATGATCGTTTGTGGGATACAAAGATCGATTTAACCCAAATAGATCCGCATGGAGTGCATATTGATCAAGTAATCGCTTCACTAAAGCGTCTCCAGTTACAAGATAGAAAGAAAGGGCATGAATCCGCTCGACAAAAATCTCGCTAAGCTTTCTGGTCCAAAGCGAGTGAAGTTTCTCGAAATCTTTGAAAGAATTCGCTCAGGAAAGATTGTTGGTTTGGATATAAAGAAATTGCACGGAAAAGAAAATCAATACCGCGTACGAGTTGGTCAATGGAGAATCATTTTTGAGCAGACAAGTGAAGGAAATCACGTTTTGAAACTCGCAAATCGTAACGAAAAGACGTACCGAGACATGTAAAAACGCATGGAGTTCAGTTCCATGCGTTTTTACATGCTCCCTTATTTTTTGTTAATTATTTCTTGACCGCCTTCTTTGCACCTGCGTATGTAAGTGTCATACGCTGATCTTTTGGTTCGAAGAGTGTAATTGTGAATGGGTAGGTCTTTCCAAGCTCGAGTGCTTCCTTAAGCTCTGCAGGAGTTCCAAACTCGCTGATGTGCACGAGTCCAGCAACACCTTCCTCGATGCTCGCAAGAGCGCCGTGCTTGTTGTACTTGATGATGACACCAGTTACTTCCTGACCTTTTGTGTATCGCTCACTTGCACTCTTCCAAGGGTTTTCCTTAAGCGCCTTGATTGAGAGAGAGATCTTGCCATCCTTAATTTCGATGACCTTCACTTTTACCTTCTCACCAACTTTGTACATAGTGCGTGGATCTTCCACAAGTCCCCAGTCGAGTTCGCTGATGTGCACGAGTCCTTCAAGACCCTGCTCAAGCTTCACGAATACACCGAAGTCTACAGCACCAGTTACTTCACCCTCGGCAGTGTCACCCACAACATATTTGTCGATAAGGTTTGTCTTTTCTTCTTCTTCAGCGCCTGAACGCTCAGAGAAGATAAGCTTTGCCTCCTTAGGATCAGCAGTGATTACGCGTACTGCAAGCTGCTTTCCAACGAGCTTGAGAAGTTCACCAAAGATTTTCTCCTTGTCTCCCTCTGGTACGCGAGGATAGTTGTCCTTTGAGAGCTGTGAAGCAGGAAGGAATCCCTGGATGCCTTGCCAAGAGAGGATGAGTCCACCCTTGTTTGCTTCCTCAACGGTGAGGTTATAGATAGTACCTGAAAGAATAGCCTGTTCAGCTTCTCCCCAAATAGCAGCCTGTCGAGCTTCTTTAAGTGAAAGCTCAATGTATCCATCAAGACCAGCTGGATCAACAACTTTCGCTGTTATAAGGTCACCAGGATTAGACTTTCGGAGTACGTCGGCAGCGTTTAGATATTCACGACCATAAATGATACCTGTACCAAATGGTGGCAAGTCTACATAGAGACGTCCACGAATAAGTTCGATAATTGTTCCCTCAACAACATCACCTTCACGAGGTGGAGTTGCTACTTGGTCTGCCAAGTGAGCCATTGGGTGGCTCGGGTCGAGTACGAAAGCTGGTACTACTGGTACCGGAGCCTTAGCTTCTTTTGTTTCTTCGGACATAAATACGGAAATGTAAGCAAGTGCTTGTGCGGTGGGTACTTAGTCAGGTTGAGACTCGCTTACGGGTGTAAGCAGTAAAATCTCGTGACATAAGGGATAGCCCGCTCGCGTCTAATATCGCTCGCTTAGAACATAGAGAATATAGCACAATGTATGTAAAAGGGGAACCATAAACGACGAAAACCCACATAGCAAAATAGCTAGTGAGTCGGTTCTTCAAATGATCGTAAATGAAATGTACTAAAAGGCGGTTAGGCCGGGCGGGAACCACGATTGAATCGCAACTCCCGCCCAGACCTGTCGGTCGTCGCCTAGGGTGTGGCGGCGGCGGTCGCCATCGCCTGGTTGAACCAGCTGGCGCCCGCGGAGGTCGGCGGGGCCACGAAGCCGCTGGGCAGACTGTCCACGGCGGTCGCGGCGACGGTGCTCATCATCACGTCGGCGCCCATCATGCTGTCGGTGGTCGAGCCGGAACCGGAGTGCAAGGTCGTGTTGCGGTCGGTCATGTGAGGTCCTTCTTCAGTGCTCATAAGCAGTGCACTCATGAGTAAAAATAAACTATCACACACATAGATATTTATCAATAGTATAAAAAGCAAAATGACCCTCTCAACAGAAGGCCACCTACGGATTAGAATTCAGAAAGTCTGAATTCTATAGAAGAACAAATAATGATCAGTTTTGGGAATCTGGTGGCCCGTCTCGAGTTGCAGAGACGAGCCACCAGTCCACCAGTCTGAAGTTCAGCCTCGCCATGCTTGCATTACGTCCTTGGGGGAGGATGCGTAAAGCGCTTTGCGAGCCAATCTCCCAGACGAGTTATTTCATCGGTCGAACTAGTCGAACTAGCCGATGATCGACGCGCTTGCCGCGAAAGCAACGCTTCCAGCGGCGAGGGTCACGAGTACGAAAAGAAGACGCTTATGCATGATTGAACAGCTCCCTTGGTTGAACTTAAGAAAATTACTATGCAGAAAATGTCTTGTCAAGCATAAAAGCAACAAAATCCACAGAAGTGGATTTGGCGACAACGATTTAAGCAATCTCAAATCGTTTATTTACATAAAAGTTACGCATGTAACAAACCAAAGGATCATTTTGATGAATACCGGCTCACCCAGTCACTTTGGCTTGGCGCTCGCGAAAGGTGCCAAAGTGACTGGGCTTCGCCATATGTCCGGGCGGCGGACTAGTTGGCGAGATGGCCGTTGAAAGCGTGGGGGCTGTCGACGACGGCGAAAGTGTGGGTGACGAAGTGAGACATGGTATACCTCATTCTGACGACCGGTTATTACTGGCTCCTCGCCAGACGCTTCGGTTGGGATTGAATCCCTCGTTAGCATTTGAAGAATTTATCACCCCACAAATATTCCGCAAGTCCTTTCAAAGTGTGGGTGTGTATAACTAACTTTACTCTCAAAAAGTCACAAGACGTTCGAAAGTTGCGAACTGAGTGTGTGCTCGAGTAACGCAGTCCCGAAGGCGGAGCATTTTGATTGGAGTTGCGCGACAATCTTAAAATGCGACTGGGCTGTTGCCTCGGGACGAGTAACACAGAGCACACACTCAGTCGCACTTCAACCACTCTTGGATTTAATCCCTCCTTCACGTTATAATTACCTCATGGTTATCACTCATCACGGAGGTCAATGTTTCAAAGTCTCGTTTGGAGACATTACACTAGTGTTCGATCCTATTTCAAAAGCAGGCTCTCTTCCGGCAGTTCGCTTCGGTGCTGACATTGCGCTCATCTCACGACGTCATCCAGATATGAATGGCGCTGCTGAAGTTGCGTTTGGAGGAAAGGAGCCATTCGTAGTATCTGGTCCCGGTGAATATGAAAAGGGAGGAGTGACAATTCAAGGTTTTCTCACTAAGAGTGAGTACGGACTTGGTAAAGGTCAGCTCGAGGCAACTAATACTGTGTACGCAGTGAAGCTAGAAGGGATGACTATTGTGCACTTAGGCGCACTGTCTGAACCAGCGCTTTCTGTAGAGGCTCGTGAAGCAATTGATGATATAGATGTACTTTTCCTTCCTGTGGGAGGCGATGGTGTACTAGATGCGGCTGGAGCAGCGAAGCTCGCAACAATTCTCGAGCCAAAGATCATCATTCCTATGCACTGGAGCGGTATTGGTGAGAAGGGTTCACTGGAGCGATTTATAAAAGAAGAAGGAGGAACCTCCGAGTCAGTTGATAAGCTCACATTGAAAAAGAAGGACACTGCAGAGAAAGACGGTGCTATTATAGTCGTGACACCATAATATATGAGAGATTTTATTGAACGACTTAAGGCAAAGCCTGAACACATACGAAGACGCTATGCGATTGGTACATCTGCTGGTATCACAGGCATCGTTGCTGCTGGATGGTTTTTCACGCTCCTCTTCGCGGGCAATTTTTCGCTCGCAATAAAACCAACAGTTATTGGAGATAATGGACAACTCGCACAGGTGGATGACAATGGCAATATAATAAATCAGAATGGGAACGCTTCGAATGTCGCGGGAGTAGATGCTGCAAGTATCTTCCAGTCTGCGCCCCAGACCCATCACACCACTCTTTCGAAGTTGCTCGCTGCGGTAGGGGTCTCAACCGATCCGGCACCAGCGCCTGCACTCACAGTTGAAGACAAGGCTCCAACGACCACTGCGCCTACAGAACCTACAAGCATTTCATTTTAATACTCGATAATTTATGGCAAAGACAACACAAAAGGAAAAGGATGCGGCTTCGAATGCTGATTCCAATCACGTAAACATCGTCGACCAGTCAATCACTGGAGAAATGCGTCAGTCATATATTGACTATGCGATGACGGTTATTACGTCTCGTGCCTTGCCTGACGTGCGCGATGGGTTGAAGCCTGTGCATCGTCGTATCCTCTATGCCATGCGCATGACAGGACTTACACCTTCTGCGAAGTTCCGAAAGTCTGCGACTGTGGTGGGAGAGGTACTCGGTTCGTACCATCCGCACGGTGATACGTCTGTGTACGATGCGATGGTTAAGCTCGCACAGGACTTCTCAACTCGATACCTTCTCGTACAAGGACAAGGAAACTTCGGTTCTGTTGACGGTGACCCGCCTGCTGCATATCGATATACAGAGGCGAAAATGTCTCGTCTCTCAGACGAGCTCTTGAAGGACCTTGAAAAGGATACTGTCGAGTGGGTGCCAAACTTCGACGCAACAAAGCAGGAACCAACCGTGCTTCCAGCTGCAGTGCCAAACCTTCTTCTAAATGGTGCACTTGGTATTGCTGTGGGTATGGCGACAAACATTCCTCCGCACAACTTACGTGAGGTTGTGGACGCAACTGCGCACCTTATTGATAATCCTGACGCAACAACTGACGACTTACTCGAGTTCGTTAAAGGGCCTGACTTTCCACTTGGCGCTATCGCCTTTAATCAGTCAGACATAAAGCAGGCATACAACACTGGTCGCGGTGGAGTTGTGGTGCGTGGTGTTGCAGAAATCGTAGAAGAAAAGAAGGGAACTTCAATCATCATTACGTCTATTCCGTATCGCGTTAATAAAGCTGACCTCATCACACGTATTGCAGATCTCGTACGAGACAAGAAGCTTGAGGGAATTAAAGATCTTCGTGATGAATCAGCAGAGGACATTCGTGTCGTGGTTGAGCTTAAGGGAACTGCGCATCCGCAAGCTGTTTTAAATAATCTCTTCAAGCACACAGAGCTTGAAAGCACTTTCCACTACAACATGCTCGCGCTTGTTGATGGCGTGCCGCAGACACTTTCACTCAAGGGTATTCTCGTTGAATTCATAAAACACCGCAAGATTGTGGTGAAGCGTCGTACTGAGTATGACTTGCGAAAGGCAGAGGAACGCGAGCATATCTTGCTCGGACTTTCAAAGGCACTTGATCATATCGACGAAGTGATTAAAATCATTCGCGCATCTAAGGACGT
>CAJEYI010000034.1 GCA_903994795.1 uncultured bacterium | reverse complement strand
CTATCACTTGCAGTTGGTATCCCACTTGCACTACTTGCAGAACGAAGTCGTCATGTTGAGAATTTTCTCCTGCCAATTTATGATGTGCTGGAATCAATTCCTGTACTCGCATTCTTCCCGGTCATCATTCTTTTCTTTGTGCGGTCAGGATTCCTTGAAGGAGCAGCTATCTTTATGCTCTTCTTTACAATGATCTGGAATATTGTCTTTAGTGTCATTGGGGGGCTAAAGGTTATTCCAAAGGAGGTGAAATCCGTTGGTTTTGTCTTTGGATTTTCTAGGTGGGATCGCTTTACGAAGATTACTCTCCCTGCGCTTTTCCCATCTATCGTAACTGGTTCCATCCTTGCCCTTGCTGCCGGATGGAATATTGCCATTGTGGCAGAAGCACTTCATGTATACGCTCCGAATGCAGCACAAGCACATGATTTATTTGGTATTGGAAGCACACTCGTATCTGCTGCATCTGGAGGGGACAATTCTGAGCTCCTTATGGCGATAGCGGTGCTAGTGATAGTCATTGCCGGAATCAATCTCGCTCTATGGCAACCACTTCTCGCTCGTGCTGAGCGTTATAAATTTGAATAATATGTCTGACACTCAATCACAAAAGCCAGTGCTGTCATTTGAAAATGTGTCTTTTTCGTATGATGCACACCTAGCAATCGTTATGCGAGACGTATCTTTCGATATTATGCCTCGTACGTTTACAACTATAGTCGGCCCCTCTGGTGGAGGAAAATCGACGCTCCTAGACCTCACGGTTGGTTTACAAAAGCCAACATCAGGAGTGGTTACAAATAATGCACGTACTCGAATGATTTTTCAGAACGCTGCGTTGCTCCCTTGGCGTACTGTTAAAGAAAATGTGCACTTAGGGTTTGCAGGTACTAAAGGCTCAAAAAAGGAGCATGAAAATCGCATAGAGGAGGAATTAGGAAATCTCGGGCTTACTGAATTTGCAAACGCATACCCACGCGATTTGTCCGGTGGTCAACGGCAACGCGTTGGAATTGCTCGAGCACTAGTATCAGATCCTGAGCTACTATTGCTCGACGAGCCGTTCTCGGCCCTCGATATTGAAACTACAGAGCACCTCTCTAAAGAATTGCTGGACATATTCGCAAAGCGGGATATCGCCATGTTTATGGTTTCTCACAATATCGATGATGCAGTACTTCTTGCAGATGAGGTCTTTGTCTTTGCAGGAGGAATTATCTCACATCGAGTACCTATTACCCTTACCAGACCAAGACATAGGGAATCTGACGAGGTCGAGCATTTCGTAAAAAAGATCAAAGCCTTTATACCAGGAATATAGTATGTCACCACTACTAATTTCAATGATCAGTGAGTTTTCCTATCTGGGGTTATTTCTTCTTCTTGCTGGTGCTGCAATAGTTGTGCCAATTCCTGAAGAGTTAACGCTGCTCGGTGCAGGTAGTCTGCTTGCTACGGGAATGATTGGTATGCCATGGACATTGGTTGCTGCATTTTCTGGGTTGTTGGTGGGGGACTTAGTACTATTTTATCTGGCTCGCCTAGGCGGAACGTATGCGCAGAAATTGAGAACACGTATAAATAAAATCGGTCTGGAGAAAACCTGGATTTTTTCTCCAAGCCAACCACTTCGATCAGTGTGGATACTTCGATTTATAACGGGCTTCCGATTCATTGCGCCAATTTATGCAGGGTTTGAAGGTGTTAAATGGAGATGGTATGTGCTCAGTGATATTGCTGTGCTAGTCGTATTCGTACCTTTAATGCTAGGTCTTGGATATGCATTTCACACCTCTATTCTTCCTTTTATAGCCGGATTTGAAATAGTGCGACATGCGGTATTTCTCATTGTCTTGGCATTCGCTGGAGCAGGTATGCTACCTGTGCTATATACATATGTGCAGAAGCAAACTCGATCTAAAAATAGCCCTAAGAAGCATAAGAAATAAAAGTAAGAAATCAGAAAACCGCCTAGCATACGTAATAGGCGGCGGGTGGTTATGTGAGGAAGAAAAAAAGTTTGGTTGTGAGTAGAAATATATCTGACTCACGGTTGTATGGAGATCGGCCTTAACTTAAGTTATATAAGTAAAGAACGGATCTCTCGAAAGGTACAAAGAAGAATCAGCTAACGACTGAAGGGTATTTGTTGTTCGCATGAGCAGCAAATGGTTTGTGGGAAGTAGATTGAGAATGAAAAATAAGGCAGCAGCATATGTGCGCCACATGCTTCATTCCTGAGCTACGTCCGCCCTCCAGTCGGGAAGGTTCTTCTTGTCTATCCAATATAACACACTTTTTATGAAAAAGGTTACATCTGTGAATTAAGTAGTTGAGCGTACTGTGCCTGAACTTTTTGAAGCTTCGGTGCGATTATAACCTGACAGTATCCCTGCTGTTTATTTTGGTCATAATAATTCTGATGGTAGTCTTCTGCGGGATAGAAAATGGTGAGTGGCACAACTTCTGTAACGATTGGGTCTCCATCAGTACTTGATGCTTCCAGTTCTCGTATAAAATCATTAGTTTCATTTTGTTGCTCTTCTGTGGTGGTAAGTACAATTGAACGGTACTGTGTACCTATATCAGCACCTTGACGGTTCAGTTGCGTTGCGTCGTGACTTGAAAAGAATATTGTGAGCAAATCTCGGTACGAGACTTGCGACGGGTCGTAGTCAATTTTGATTGCTTCAGCGTGACCAGTTGTGCCAGTGCCTACTTCTTGGTAGGTAGGGTTCTCTGTGTGGCCGCCTGCGTATCCAGAAGTTACTGCGGCTACACCTTTCAGCATTTTGAAAACAGCCTCTGTGCACCAGAAGCATCCTCCGCCAAAAACTACCGACTCGAGTGTATCCTCCATAGATTATTCACTAGTTTCACTTTTTTCAAATTCTAAGGAAAGAGAATTTATGCAGTATCTGTTTCCACCAGTCTCAGCTTTTGGGCCGTCATTGAATACGTGGCCAAGGTGACTTCCGCAATTTTTGCAAAAAACCTCAGTACGGTGCATGCCATGAGAGTCATCGGAGCGAGTACCGACATTTTCTGCTACTGCAGGGTCGGTAAATGAGGGCCAGCCGCTTTTCGAATCAAACTTCGCGTCAGAAGAGAATAGACTTACGCCACAGGCTTTGCATGTATACATGCCTGTCTCGTGGTTGTCTACAAAGGCACCTTTATACGGTGCTTCTGTTCCTGCCTCCCGAAGTACACGATACTCTTCAGGTGTAAGTTCTTTTTTCCAATCTTCTTCTGTTTTCTCAATCATGTGTAAAGTATATCATACATACAGTCATCCAAATTAGCGGATTGCCCATGAGGCGTATGCGCGGTACCATAGATAAATGCATAAAAACTATCTTGTGCTTGGATTGCTCGTGCTTTCATTTCTGGGTATTGCAGATTCATGGTATTTGGCCAGCAAGGCGTTGTTCGGTGGGCAGTTAGTTTGCAACATAAAAGGCCTTGATGGATGTAATCAGGTTGCACAGAGCGTGTACTCGCATCTTTTTGGGATTCCCCTCGGACTGTACGGAGTTGTCTTTTATAGTTTGCTATTTATCTTTACTGCACTAATTACTACAGTTTCAATTAAATATGCCCATGATATCCTTGCTGGGCTCGGTATTATTGGGCTTATTGCTTCATTATTTTTTGTAGGAATTCAAGTTTTTCTTATTAAAGCTGTTTGTATATACTGCCTTGCGTCGGGCATGATTTCGCTGGGTGCATGTGTGATTACGGTAGTTCTTTGGAAAAGATATGGCACTAAGATCTCAAAAAAACCAAGCGTAGTGACGATTCCTGGACTGTGATACCATAAGTGGTATGACACGACTAAACATTAGACGTCGTAATACTGAATTTGCAAATCATCGAAAAAGACTTATTTGGGCGCTTGGTCTGGTCATAATTAGTACAGGAACGGTGTTTGTAACGCCGGCACATGCCGCAACAGTTTTTACGTCGCAGGCTGTAGAAATCTCCTCATCTACTCCCGATAACGCATATGTATTTTCCGGACAGGCCCGAGTAGATGCACCGCTTCCAGCTGATTACACTGCATTAGCAGGTACCGTGACTGTCGCGGCTCCTATTGCACGAGATGCTTTGCTGGCAGGAGGTACGATTGATATTCAAAAACCAGTGACGGGGAACGCAAGAGTGGTTGGTGGCCGTGTCTCGGTAACTGACACTGTTGGTAGGGATTTGATGATTGCAGGGGGTGTTGTGAGTGTAAGTGGAAAGGCAAAAAATACTGAGATTGTTGGGGGGACAGTCGAGATGCTCAATGGATCAAATGGTCCTGTAACTATCTATGGTGCAGACGTCTCGCTTTCAGGAGAATATAAGGGTGATGTTGAGGTGGTTGCCTCTGACAAGCTTACAATTAGCGAAGGTACAGTTATTCACGGGGTCTTTAAATACAATGCACCACAGCAGGCAGATATTCCTGCATCTGCGCACATTGATGGAGGAGTGAACTATATTGGAGCAGCAGCATGGCTTCCCACTGAGCAGCAAGCAAAAACGTATGCAATTGCGGGACTATGGATATTTATTATAGTACGTATCATTGCTAGTCTTGTGGCAACCGGATTGGTTGCGGGCCTGTTTCCAGTATTTACTGACAAAGTTGTAGAGGTGACGTTGCGAAAGACTCCTGAACGCTTTATTTTGCTTGCGCTTCTTGGTTTTGCAGGATTTATCGCAGCTCCTGTATTAATACTTCTCCTCATTGTCTCGTTTGTGGGGATTGGAGTTGCGATGATACTGTTCGCTGCCTACCTGCTCTTTCTGCTTTTGGCGTATGTATATGCAAACGTACTTGCTGGAGCGGTTGTTGTACGTCTTATTAAAAGACGTTCACATAAGCAAGTTCGTATAACATGGAAAGTGGCAATCCTAGGCGTCGTAGTCCTATATATACTTGGAAGTATTCCATATGTCGGCATGGTTATTAAAGTTGTGCTTGCTGCGGCTTCCGGAGGCGCATTGCTAATGCTTGGATACAAATTTGCATTCAAGAAAAGTCGTATAGATATAGCTACCTTTTAGGTAATGCATAAATTGTGTCATGAGTTTGCCAGTACTCTCAACACAGGAAGAACGTATAGCGAGAATGCGAAAGATACTCTCGTATCTAAAAAAGACATATCCAGTGCCAAAGACTGAATTGCTATACAACACCCCGATTCAATTAGTTGTGTCAGTGATGCTCTCAGCGCAGTGTACTGACAAGAAGGTAAATGCAGTGACTGAGAAGTTATGGAAAAAATACAAGACCGTAAAGGATTTTGCCGCTGCTGATTTGACTGAGTTTTCAAATGAAATATCTTCAATTACATTCTATCGAAACAAAGCAAAGGCAATTCTCGGGACTGCACATATGATACTTGCAGAATTTGGCGGGGAGATTCCAAAGACTGAAGCTGAGCTCGTAAGACTGCCAGGAATCGCTTATAAAACTGCTCATGTCGTGCTGGGAGAGTTGTTTGAGATATGGGAAGGAATTCCAACAGATACACATGTGCGGCGCTTTGCACTTCGTTTCGATCTCACGAACAATACTGATCTTACCAAGATTTCTAAAGACCTAGAGGCTTTGGTTCCAAAAAAAGACTGGAAATATGTCAATAATGGCCTAGTCCTGTATGGCAGGTATGTTTGTAATGCATTTCCGCACGACTGTACCGAGCATCCACTTACTAAAATATGGCCTCCTGCAAACCATCGTTGGCCAAAGGCGAAATAGGTTCGTTTTTAGGAAGAAAAGGAGTACCATGAAGGTATGAAAAATGCGCTAGTTGGGGGAAAGCCGGTCGCTGTCTTTGATATAGATGGCACTGTGTTTCGTTCGTCGCTATTAATTGAGCTCGTGGAAGCACTTATTGAGCGGGGAGTTTTCCCTATTGAGGCAGCCGAAGCATATGCTGTGCCACAAGAAGAATGGCTTAATAGAAACAATGAATACGGACCGTATATAAAGAAGGTTGTAGAAGCTTTTGCATACCATATAAAAGGTCAAGAGTATGGGGTGGTCGCTGATATTGCAGGTGAAATAATTGAAAAGAAGAAGCACCGCACCTATCGCTATACACGTGATTTAATTCAAGAATTAAAAAGCAATGGGTATTTCTTGCTCGGTATTTCCCATTCGCCGAAGTTTATTGTGGATGGTTTTGGATACGAGCTTGGATTTGATAAGACATACGGGACATTCTATGAGACAGGCGCGACGAATCGATTTACCGGAACTGTTGAGGATGAACACTTGATTATGAATAAGAGCGCAATTCTCAAAAGAGCAGTGGAGAAGGAGCACCTCACACTGATTGGGTCATACGGTGTTGGAGATACTGAAAGTGACATTTCCATGATGGAGTTGGTCGAGACAGCAATTGCCTTTAATCCAAACAGAATGCTGTATAGGCATGCAAAGAAGCTGGGGTGGGGAGTGGTGGTGGAACGAAAAGATGTCATCTACGAACTCTAGCAATGTGTTGGGGAAGCGAAGGAAATTATTTCTCGATTTGCCTGCCGCGCCAAACCCAAATCTCCGAAACAATATTCCTTCACTTCCCCTAACAACTCGCGAGTTCCGTAGGGTGGTGTGGGGTTTTTATAAAACTCAGGGTCGGCATGAGTTGCCGTGGAGGCAGACGCAAGATCCTTATAGGATTTTGGTTTCGGAAGTAATGCTTCAACAGACACAGGTTGAGCGAGTCATTCCGTACTATACAAAGTTTCTAAAGAAGTTCCCTACAGTTCGCGCATTATCAAAAGCACCACTGAGTGAAGTACTCATTCTCTGGCAAGGTCTTGGGTATAATCGACGCGCTAAAATGCTTCATCTTGCGGCGAAGGAAGTTGTGGAAAAGTACAAAGGGCAGTTTCCAGAAGGGGTCGATACACTGGAGTTCCTTCCAGGAATTGGTCCATATACAGCTAGAGCAATAGCCGCTTTCGCGTACAAT
>CAJEYI010000033.1 GCA_903994795.1 uncultured bacterium | reverse complement strand
GATACAGGACACCTTTAGAAATCTGGAGTGGTGCAATTGAGAGTTGAATGTACCACCTTTGATAGAATCGTTGCGTATGCAAAACGGATCTGGTTCGCAAATGCATCCCCTGCGCCAAGTGAAGTCCGCATACTCATACGTTTCGCAAGAGATACTATACGCCGATTCTGTTCAGGAGTTGAAGCGTATATTTGATCCGCATATCCAAGTATTGATCCAAGAAATATCTTTTCTAGTAATCCTATCTTTTGGTCTGCCAAAGTAATCAGAAGTGGAATACTGGCGACACGACGCACTAAAAGCGCTGCGATTGCACCATAACTTGCCATGAGTGACCAAGAAAATAAATATTGGTGCTTCTTGCTTAGTTCATGCCCTTTTCTTGCACCAAACACTGGTAGGAAGTATTTATCGAAACGAGTTCCCCACCCAACATGATGCACTGTGGCATTTGGCACGGGACAGATTGCTCCCCATGCTTCAGGGGAGTGTGCTGCGGTAATAATATCAAACTGTATATCAGGAAGCTGTTTCATAAGCTGACACAACGCATGTTCTGCAGGTCCCATAAATGGATGAAATGTAGTTGTAAATACAAGTATTCGGTTTTCAACCTTTTCAGTCTTTTTCGCTGTCTTTTTAAATTCTTTAATATATTCAGCAAGATGTCTTTTTGGTACCCAACCAAGTGCATTTGCTTTTTCTGTTGTTATCTCTGACTGCATTCGGTTACCAGCCCGCTCAGGTAACATTACTATTTCATTCCCGAATAACTTCGCGACTTCCAAGATTGAATACACGCGTGCATCTCCAAGACCAAACTCATCTCCTTCGCCATTCTCCCCGACAATAACGAGCCCATCGACAATATCTTTGACGTGAGTAAAGTTTCGTTGCTGAGTTCCTGGCGACGTTATGGTGAGCGCTCGTCCATTTATGTAATTTTGTTTAAATATTTCTATTACTGTCCCGTACGCACCTGCACGCTCTCTGGGACCGTATACATTATAAAAATATGTAATAGCGTATTTAATATTGAACCAATCTGCATAATTCTTAACCAGTTCAGTATTACTTGCTTTGGTCCATGCATACGGACTTTGGTTTCTTCCAAGCCCACCATCTGCAAATTTAGTGGAGGAACCCGCATATACAATTTTTGACCCGCGTCGTCGCACAAATTCAAGTACAGCGAATGTCCCTGTTTTATTTAAATCCCACACAAATTCTAAATCTTCAAAACTTTTCTCTGTTCGTGAATATTCTCCGAGGTGATATACGAGGTCGATTTCTTCAGGAATTAATTTCTCAATATCCTTTGTATGCCCTTCTCGATACTCGACTCCTTCCATGTGATTCTCACGAGTGCCAGTGAAATAATTATCAAGAGAGATCACTTTATGGCCGTCAGCCAAAAGTCGCTCACAGAGGTGAGAACCTATGAAGCCAGCCCCTCCAGTTACAAGTACAGTTTTCATGAATGTTGGAAATGACGTGTGTCGCGTTCAATTAGAATAAGCGAAAAAGAGGAAAAAGCCAAAAGCGCTAGAAATGCCACAAACCAGACCGAAGACAGGAGCGGGACTGACGGCCATACAAGCGCCCGCACCGGCGCAGCGTCTGCTGTTCCGGTACGGGCTACTGTGCCTTTTCCATAGCTAGAATTGTTATTTTTTAAAGACGATTTCGCAGTTGTTGAGCTTGTGATAGTCGACGAGTGTGCTCGTTTATTAGTACTACTTTTTGTACTAGAAAGTTTCGTAGTACTGGGAGCCTTCACAACTGGCGGTGCTACATATGCAACTTTTCCAAGGATTGTGCCATCAGTCTTTGTAATACCCACCTCGCCCTTTGACGCAGGAAGCGAGAATGAACTTTTTATCAGTGTGCCTGGGAAGTCTGGCGTGTCAGTTAAAAACAAGAGTGGGTTCTGTGCAATAACCACACTCGCTCCGCCCGCAAGCACTGTATTACTTCCTCCATATCCTTTTATCAAATGATTGCCGGTGGTATCAAAGAGTCGAATGTCTTTCGCACCAAGATCAATTGGTTCTGGCCCAATGTTTTGGACTTCAATCCATTGATGTCCGGTATTTGCACCCGGGGGATCATACACAACCTTTGTTATTACTATCTGCGCACGTACAGGCATCGCAAAAAGCAACGTACTTATCAGCACAAGCACAACACGAATCATTGCTCCTTAAATATCGCTTTTAATGTCTCTTCTGGAATTTCAAACGGCACTACGTCCGGAACCTTCTTAATTTCACTCGGCTCCCCCACTTGTTCTGTTGTGGCACCAGAATTCCCTTCTTCGACTTTTTTTGCCTTAACATCCTCCTTTATGGTTTCTGTCTCTTTTGTGGCCTCCTGCTTCTTTAAAATATCTGCGAGAGTGTTCTTGAGTGATGTGTCAGACTGAGTAGGACGCTCTTGAGGAACAGATTTCTTTTCTGAGCCCGAGGTCATTGATCGCAGGATAGCTTTCAGGTCTTCACTAGTACGCGTAGCTGTTGCTGGTTGAACCGTGCGAGCAGGTCTATTTCCTCCTGACGAGTTTCGTACACCTGAAGTCTCCAGGTCACGCTGACGTGATTCTTGTGGGCGTGGTCGCGGAGATTCGTCAGATTTTTGGGGTGCCTGCTGATCTTGGCGCTGTGAAGTAGGTGAAGATGATGCCACAGATGGTACAGGTTTGGGTGGCATCATCGCTCCAGGTGCGGCACCTGGTCGGTAGTCCCGTTTCGGCTTAGGATCTGGAACCAGGTCATCCGGATCAGTTGCTAGGGCTGTGGCTACAGCCTCCTCAATGGCATCGCGTTTTGTGCCAAATTGTTCACGCGATGCTTGAATAACTTCATCATGGTAGATCACGAGTGGTGGCTCAATTGGTGGAATAGTGACGGCAGAAAAAGGACGTGACCCGACTCCGTCGATCATTAATGAGAGGTATATTTGTCGCTGGTTTAAATTCACCAAATCCTCTTTCATAAACTCTGGTGAAAAAACTGTTTCCAAAACTTCAGCATCGAACGGCCCGACGCGAAATGCGACTGTTGTACCGACGTTTCCAAAAACCGCTGCACGTACTTCCTCTTCCATTTGCTCCACATACTGATGCGCGATAATCAAATTCAAATGATACTTTCGAGCCTCAGAGAGGATTTCAGCAAAAGTCTCGTTTGCAAAGTTCTGGAATTCGTCCACATAGAAATAAAATGGTGGAAGCTTCGCAAGGTCTCCAGCATGAAGATCTGCTCGACTCATTGCAGATAGGAATATGCGTGTCGTGAGCATCGAACCAAGAAGGCGCATGTTTGTCTCACCCACCTGACCCTTTGAAAGGTTTATGATGATGATCTTTTTTTGATCCATCATTTCGCGAATATCAAATGACGATTTGGATTGGCCGATAATATTTCGAATCAATGGGTTTCCGGTGAACTGCCCAATTTTGTTTTGAATAGCTGGAGTTGCCTCTTGCGTATAGCGCTCGCCGTAGTTTGCAAATTCCTTTACCCAGAAGTCTTTCACCACAGGATCTTTTACATTTTCAATCACCTTCTTTCGATATGACTTGTCCGTGTACATTTTATTCACACCTAAGAGTGTAGCGTCTGGATATTCTAGGAGAGCGAGGAGTGTATTTGTGAGAATGTACTCCATACGAGCACTCCATGCGTCTTCCCAAATCTTCTTGAAGGTCGCCATCAGACCTGAAACCACCAAGTGGCGCTTATCATAGCCAACATCCTCCATAACATTGAATGCAATTGGCTGATCGAGATCAAACGGCGCAAAATATACAACGTCTTTAATGCGTTCTTTCGGAATATACTCAAGAAGTTTATCTGCCGTACCTCCGTGCGGATCAATAAAGGCCAGACCTTCACCGTTTCGCAAATCCTGAATTGCCATGTTTTCGAGCAAGGTCGACTTACCCATACCCGTCTTTCCAATGACGTACATGTGTTTGTTTCGGTCTTTCGCTTTTATACCAAAAGGAATTCGCTTCCCGCGTGAATCAGTAGCTGCGAAGTACGTTACTCGCTCCGGGTTATCCATAGTAATAGTATAGCGCGTCTAGATGAAGTACCCATAAGATAATTCTAAAGTAATTATGAAGTGAGTGGATAAACTACACTGTCACTATTACAACGAACTCACCTCGGATTTCTGTTGGATGTGTTTTGAAATATTCTGCAACTTCTGCTGGTGCTCCTTCTATAAAGGATTCATGGATTTTGGTGATTTCTCGGGCAACCATCACCTTTCGATTTCCGTCTTCGGGGAGAATTTCCGCGAGCGAAGCGAGCGCCTTTTCAATTCTGTGCGGTGATTCATAAAATACACAGGTGCGAGTTGATGCCTCAATTTCTTTAAATGTCGTAAGGCGACCTTTCTTATGTGGAAGAAATCCGAGGAACGTAAAGTCGTTTCCTGAAACGCCTGAAATAGAAAGTGCAGCAGTAATAGCTGCAGGGCCAGGAATCGCTTCGATTCGTACGGCATTCCCCATCTGATCGCGTACTGCTCGCACTAGCTCACTACCCGGATCTGAAATGCCTGGAGTTCCAGCGTCAGTGACGAGTGCAACTTGCTTCCCTTCTCCAAGCATCGAGAGGATGCGGCGGCCCGCCTGCGGGCCGCTCTGCGCATGAAATATAACCAGTGGCTTCTGTATGTCATACCGCGCAAGGAGCTTAGCGGTCACGCGCGTGTCCTCACAGGCAATAACGTCTGCGTCCTTAAGTATTTGAAGCGCTCGGAGCGTTATGTCTCCAAGGTTTCCAATTGGTGTTGCAACTATTGAAAGCGTCGCTCGTGTCTCAAATGTTTCCATCCTCTAACCCTACCCCCCCTTCTCCAAAAAAGCGAGAAGTTGTGCGTGGCAGAGTCGGTGGATATGCCTCGGCGTTACTCGTCCCGAGGCTCAGCCCAGTCGCATTTTAAGATTGTCGCGCAACTCCAATCAAAATGCTCCGCCTTCGGGACTGTGTTACTCGAGGCATATCCACCGACTCTGCTTGCCATTAAATCGCTGGCTCAATATGTATCTTTCTGTGGAATCGAAATGGAACCGAAACCCTTTACAGTCAGTACTTTATATGGTATATAGTATCCATCATCTACAACCATTCTGGAAGAGTAGGTACCGTTCATTGTGCCTTTCCAGAACAGTTCCAACATAACCATCACGGCTCTGAGCCAAACAAAAGGGTTAATCTGATGTCCACTGCCACTGCTTCCAAATCTACTCTCTACTGCTCTTTCTGCGGAAAGAGCCAACACGAAGTGTTCAAACTGATTGCTGGGCCGACTGTTTTCATCTGTGATGAATGCGTCATGCTCTGTCTCGATGTTGTCATGAATGCGCATGCAAATCCTTTACAGGGTCGTTTCCTGCAGAGTGACTGGGAAATACTGAGCGGGACAGACCCTTCGGTGCTGCGCGAACATCTCGCCACAAAAGGCATCACGATAGCGGAAACCGAGAAGGGGCTGAACGGCGCTGAGCTGCTTCGACCCTTGCTTGAGATCCTAGAAGAGTTCTGGAGGAAGTCCGTAGTCGCGCAAGAAGGAGCTAGGCGAGATGCAGCCATTGAAAGACTCCGGGCTGAAATCGCGGAGACTGAACTCAGGGCAAGAATGGCTCTCGAGGTTGAGCTAAAACCACTCCGGGAAACGCTACGAGAGCTGACTGATCCAACCTGACGAATTTCCTGTTCCACCAGTCAAAGAGAAGCGACCAAGGGGGTGTCCGGCACATTGCACGGACACCCCCTTCTTCTTTAGCTAAATTTAAAAACTTTCAACACTCAAAATGAGGACTTGCTAGGATTTTACTAAAGCATCCGCGACTTTATAAATGTCTCCTGCTCCCATCGTGACAATAATATCGTCTGGGCCTGCCTGTTTTAGCAATTCTTCAATTTCTTCGAATGATTCTGGAGCGGAAGCAGTCGTACCATGTGCGGTAATGCGTTCTGCAAGAAGCGTCGATGAAACAATACCATCGTCTACTTCGCGAGCTGCATAGATAGGAGCAATGTACGCAATGTCTGCGTCTTTAAATGCTTCGGAAAATCCATCGAAAAGATCTCGTGTGCGACTATAGAGATGCGGATGAAACGCAACGTATAGTTTTCCTTTCGTACGTTTCTTTAACTCTGCAAGCGTACCAGCAACTGCTGTAGGGTGATGAGCGTAGTCATCATATACATCTGCACCCGTTGCGTTCTTTCCTTTATATTCAAAGCGTCGCCATGTGCCATGAAAGTCAGCGAGAGATGTGGCGAGTTGTGATTCGAATTGTTCGGCAGAAAATTCAGCAGATTGTGAAAGCACGAAGCGAGCAGCCGCAGCTGCTGCCCGCGCATTCATTTGATTAAATTCTCCTGGAAGTCGCAACTCGTGCCCTGCCTCTTTTGTATAATCAATTACTTTCGCCTGCGCATGCAGAAGTAGCGGTGCGATATTTGGATGAGCTGCATCGGTGACGATTGCACCATGTGAAGGTACACGCTCTATGAGCGTACGAAAGGCATCCTGCACATCAACTAAGTCGCGGAAGTAGTCTGTATGATCAAGCTCTATGTTTGTGACTACTAAAATCTCTGGAGAAAGATTTAGAAAATGTCTGCGGTATTCGCATGCTTCTACGACAAAAAGATCGGATGTTCCAGGTAAATAGTTTGATTCGAAGTCTTTTACTATTGAACCAACAATTGCGACAGGAGAAGCCCCCGCGTCCTTTAGGACGCGGGCAAGCATGCCAGTGGTCGTGGTTTTTCCATGAGTACCAGCAACTGCAATCGTGCGCTTCCCTTCCGACACTTTCCCGAGCGCTTGGAAATACGACTCTTGCAAAATACCTAACTCAGTCGCTTTTTGTCGCTCGGGATTTCCCTCTGGCACTGCATCGCTATATACAACAACATCTGCATCTACAGGAACATTCTCTGGGACTTGCGGTGTCAAGACTTGCACGCCTTTCGATTCGAGTAAATCAGTCACAGGACTTGTATCCCGGTCAGAACCAGTAACAATTACCCCGTGATCTAACATGAGCTGCGCGAGTGCTGACATGCCAATGCCACCAATACCA
>CAJEYI010000032.1 GCA_903994795.1 uncultured bacterium | reverse complement strand
ATACAGGACACCTTTAGAAATCTGGAGTGGTGCAATTGAGAGTTGAATGTACCACATACTATTTTGACAGTTATACACATACGTGGTGTACACCGTAAAATGATTTCATACAGCACTGTAAGTACGGTGTTTTGTAATATTGTGGAAAACTTATGAAAGTATAATATTTTCAATATGGAGACTCCGCATCTTCGGCCTCGTCAGGAGTATATAGATCGCTATGATCGTATAACTGTAGAGCGTTGCCGTTTTGTCGAGAACGCCACAACAGCACAGTCATTAGAAAAGTATTTCAAACCTGAAACAGATAAGGAAGCACTAGAAAACGCTGCAATTACGTTTACAAAGTTACACCTATGGTTTGTGGCTGGTGAAATGTATTCAAAGAAGTACGACACTATAGCTGGGTGGATGAAAGCTGATGAAGAGCTTGATAAATTTTATGAACGAACCGAGGCACCGAAAGGTATTTGTTGTCTTATGTGTGGGAGGGACATGTTCGTGACATTAAAGCACTTGCAAACGAATCTTGATGCAGATCCACAAGTGTTATTTATGTATGACTGCACACTCAACCACTTACCTCGTCGTATGTTTTTTAATAATGGAAAAGAGTGGATTCCTGAAAAGCCACGATGCACTAAATGTAATACTGTCGTAGATCAAGTAAGCGAAGATACTGAGAAGATGTGGAAGACTACCTCAACGTGTCCAAGTTGCGGGAATGTAGAGGTAAGTGAAATTGAGCGCACCCTCTTTAAAGAAGAGCATGATCCTGACTACGACAATGATCGGGCGCGATTTTGTGATGAAAAGGAAGGAGAGGGATATGTAGAATGGATGCGCACCGCAAAAGAGATTGGAGAAATTCTAGATAAGACCAAAGAGAAAGAGGAGAATAAGGAGCTCTATGATGCTGTGGCCAACATTCGACGTTTAAAGATTATTCAGGTAGAAGAGTTACTTGCGCCCGTACTAGAGAAGAAAGACTTCGTAAGGTTGCAATTCAAAGATCCCGAAATAACTCGTGATGTTGTCGTACCATTTACTACTCATGATATTCAAGACGGTAGGGAAGATCGAGCTAGTTGCCACGATCTTCAGAAGCTTATAAAGAAGACGCTTGAAGACACAAACTGGCGTCTTATGTCTGATGGAGTTACTTACCGACTCGGAATGCTAGAAGGTAGGCTAAAGGCATATGAAAAGGAGGAAGACCTTATAAAACTTGTTTCAAAGAAATAGTGCCAGAGTGTCTCATTTGTCTCATTTTCTAATAAGCGTATAGTTGTACTAATGAAAGTAAAAGAACTATTTAATGTTGGTGGACCAATCCAGTCTTTGAGCGGAGTTGTTGAGCTGCTTGATTATACAAATTGCAAAGTCACAAACAAAACTAAGCAAGAAAAGGCAGTGGTCTTTAAAATGATGAGAGAATCAGACGGTCAGGAGGGAACCGCATATCTACGAGTACTTCCGCAGTATGACTCAGTTGCACAGCAATTGGTTAATTGGGCATTTGCAAATAATAGTATGATCGGTCTTAATCTCAACGATATTGCTTACATGGATACGAATATTCAGATCACTTCAATAGACGGGAAAATGATGTTTGGGCTCAAGGAAATCTAGTAGTCCGAGACGGGTCATTTTTACTTTTCAAAAGTCGCTTGGAAACCCTTGTGGGGCTTGGCGGGAGAAAGTTCGAGACCGAGTCGGCCAGCCAACTCGTGCTAGGGTATCGCAGTCGAGACGCATATGGCTCTTGAGCGCCCGAGGTGCCTCGCTTAGCAAAGTCTTGAAAGGAGATATACTTAACTCTAATGAAAGAAGAAATTGAATTCATTTCAGCCAAGAAAAGGCTTTTTGGAGATTTATATATAGCTAAGACGGATGAACAAGCAGCTCTCCTTATCATTGCTGGAGGAGGGAATGTGCCTCGTGCTGAGGGTTGGTATCCCGAATTGCAAGAAGCTTTAGCGGAGAAGGGAATCACAAGCTTTGCGTTTGATTTTACAGGTGTTGGTCAGAGTGAAGGTGTATTTAGCGAGACGTCTCTTATTACTCGTATTAATGATGCGCAGGTTGCCCTTTCTCTACTGCAGGAGAATTGCAAGTCGAAAAATATATATGTTATGGGCGTAAGTATGGGTGCTCCAATTGCAATTTCACTTTCACTACAAAATACACTTACTAGTCTTATTCTCCTTGTTCCAGCAGCATACTCACTTGAGGCGCGAACTAAAACTTTTGGTCCCGAGTTCTCAGTAGAAATTCGTAAGGGATGGGACAACTCACCAGAATTCAATAACCTCTCTCAATTTGAGGGGAAGATATTTCTTGCATATGGTAGTCATGACGAAGTGGTGCCGAGAGAGATTTATGAGAAATATGGGACTCTTGTATCGGATAAGGCTAATATATATGAGTTTGAGAGTATTGGGCATAAGTTTATGCGTGAGACTGACTTGGTAAGCCAGAATGCACGTAGAGGCTTGATATCTCGTCTACCAACTTTTATTCTGGAGTGAATTTTAACTCTGCACGAGACGCCTCGTTTTGAGTACTGCCAACTCACTAAACGGACCAAACTTGGCTAGGTATAGAAAAGTTCGGACTCGATACGGTCAGCCACGTTATAATAAAAAGCATGATTAACTATTTCGGCTACGGGGCGATGAGTAGTGCTGAATCCATGAGAGATGTCATTGGTAGAATACCCGACGGAATTCCTGGAACTTTGTCAGGAATGAAGCTCTGTATCCAAAAGCTTGATGAGCTCCCAAAGGCCACTCAAGAAATACTCCATCGGAAATGGCCTGCCGACTTTAGAAGCTACACTCTTGTTCCTCAAGTGGGTTCTAGTCTTGTTGGTATGCTCTGGGCCATAACTCCAGAAGAACGGAATATGATAGAAAAATGGGAGCTCGTCGATACTGGCTGGTATCAAGTCGCTGCCGTTCAAGTGAAGGCTGAGAATGGTGAGGTCGTGGATGCAACGACAGAGATTATGGGTCCGAATCAGTCGTATAGTTTTGAAGTTGATGGAGGGCACTATTCAAAGCTTCTCAATGCTGAGGAAGACCGGGCCAGGATTGCGAAAGAGGTGCGAGAAGGAATCTAAAGCCTAAAAAGGTTCCAACATTGTCCCATACAGCCAGCCAACTCGTGCTAGGTTATCCCGCACGAGACCCGTTGTCTCTAAGAATTCCCAAACCTCGTATATAATTAAATTACATGGAAGGCTTACAAGAAAAGTATGAAAAAGTTTATAAAGAAAGTATTGCTAACGATGAAATAGTCGGACTTTTTCTTGGTGGCTCTTGTGGCAAGAGTCAAGACTTTGTTACACGTCATTCTGATATCGATGTCTACGTTATTCTGTCTGACGATGCTTCTGAAGAATTGGAGGCAAAACTCAAAGCTCTCGAATCAGACGGATTTGAAATTCGAGTCTACAGACTTTCATATTTTCGAGAGTATGCAAAATGGGGAAGTGAGAAGGAGTGGGATCGATACAACTTTGCGCATAATAAGGCGGTGATAGACAAGACTGGAGAGATTCAAGTTCTCATGGACGAGAAAGGTACACTGCCTACTGAAGTGAAAAAGCTGGTAGCGGCAGAAGCGCTTGATAGCTACTTTAACCAAGTCTATCGTTCTGCGAAGTACATGAGAGATGGGAAAGAGCTTGCTGCATATCTAGACGCAACTGAATCAATGCCATTACTTCTTACTGCACTCTACGCACTTGAAGGAAGACTTAGGCCCTATAACAAATACTTTGAATGGGAGTTGCGAAATTATCCACTTAAATTACTGCCTTGGCCAGTAGATGAATTTATCGAAGACTATAAGCACATACTTCAAACGGGTGATTTCGACGTGCAATCGAAACTGTTTAAGGCAACTAAGAAATTATTTTTGGAGGAAGGATTCACTTCTCAAATCGAAGAATGGAATAACTACTATTTCGTTGAGGATTAGAGGTACACGAGACGAGTTGTTTAGGATTTTAAAAACTTACCAAACGCACTAAGCAGGGCTTGGTTCTATTAGGTTTGAACTCGAGACGGCCAGCCAGTCATTTTGTAAAAAGAAAGACGCGTCCGTAAGCGCGTCATAGAAACGAAGAAGAGCAGGAAGATGTGCTCTCCTGATGGAACCTGAAATGAGCAGACAACCGCGCCTACGGGCCTCCACTTAGGTGGGGAGGAACCCAAGGTCTTCGTTGCGACCTCGGGGTCTGATCTCAGGGGCAACGGGCCATGAACCCCACTGGGCAAGTTGGCATCTTCTCTTCCGCCTATCCTTTATTACCGTATCAAATTTTCTTGTTTGGTCATGCGGTTCCAACATCGTCCCAGACTGCCAGCAATATTTGATATAATTTTTATATGAAACTTCCAACTCTTGAAGAAATAGAAGTATTGCATAGAAAGTATGCACCGAGCGATGAGGCATTTAAGTCAGTGTATATTCATTGTCAAATTGTTGCCGAGATTGCAAAACAGTTATTCTCATCAAATAAAAATATTGACCCAGATTTGGTTCGGGCAGGATGCCTTCTTCATGACATAGGAGTGTATCGCCTGTATAAGGACGGATACATAGACGAGTCCCGATATATCTGCCACGGAATTTTTGGAGATGAACTCTTAAGAGGTGAAGGGTTGCCTGAGAGTATTTGTAGATTTGCTTCGCACCATACAGGAGTTGGTATTTCAAAAGAACAGATAACTGAAAGACAACTACCTCTCCCGCATCAAGATTTCTTTGCAGAAACAGAAGAAGAACTATTGGTCATGTATGCTGATAAATTTCACTCCAAATCAACTCCTCCCAGATTTAACAGTGCTTCTTCGTATAAGTCCTATGTGGCCAGGTTCGGGGAAGATCAGACTGAAAAGTTCCAGAATATGATTGATCATTTCGGATTGCCTAATTTAGAACAACTCGCAGTTCGTTACGGGCAATTCATTGTTTGAGGCAAGAAGGTTCCAATCGTCCCACCCAGCGAATATTTTATAGGTTAAAATATATAAATGAAAAAATCATACATAAGTCCTTCACTACTATTTCCTCCGAGTTACGCACATATAGTACAAGTAAATGGGCGAGATATATTTTTTAGTGCTGGTGCCGTACCACTTGACGCTAGTGGAGCATTAGTTGGAGGAACTGATATAAAGCTTCAAACTCAAAGGGCGGTAGAGAATATGCAAACCGTTCTTGCCGAACAAGGACTGCAAAATAGTGATGTCGTGAAGCTGATGGTGTATATTGTTGGTGATACTTCAACCCTAAGTGCTGCTTGGAATGAATTAGTACGGCTAGGAATTGCGAATAGCACAATTGCTGCGACATTGCTTGGAGTTACATATTTGGGCTATCAAGGGCAACTCATCGAGATAGAGGTTATTGCCGCAAAGGAAACGCAAGATGACTAGCGAAAAAAGTTCCAACATCGTCCCAAACAGCCAGCCAACTCGTGCTAGGTTACCGCGCACGAGACGCGTGCTTAGCAAAACCTATAAACGCGATACAATACAATCATGGCTAATATAGAAATAAAAGGTCTCGATGACACTGTTGAATGGTACGACCAAAATGCTGAAGAGTATGCAAAGAATCAAGGCAAGCATATCCCGCTCGAGGCAATTGAGTGGTTCTTAAAAGCCCTTCCAGAAAATCCCGATATTCTCGAAGCCGGGTGTGGGCCAGGAAGAGAGTCAGCGGTGTTCTTAGAGAAAGGCGCGAAGCCGGTTGGCGTTGATCTGTCTGAAGGCTTGCTCAATATTGCGCAGGAAAAGAATCCATCAGTTGAATACATAAAAGGAAGTTTCCTTGATGTTCCTTTGCCTGACGGAACATTCGATGGCGTATGGGCGCATGCGTCGTTAGTGCATTTAGAGAGTTTAGAAGATGCGCAGAAAGCTCTTAATGAATTCAGTCGAGTATTGAAACCAGAAGGCGTTTTATTTGTTGGTGTGAAATTGCAGGTTGGTGATCAAGAAACCGAGGTGATTGCGGATTCTCTCTCAAAGCATGAACGCTTTTTCCGATATTACTCAGAAGACACTGTGGACAAATTTATAACTTCAAGTGGCCTAACACTTATCGATACGCATCATTCCGAAGACAAGTATGGTCGATCTGAGGTCAAGTGGGGATGGTTTCTAGCACGAAAGGATTCTCAGCTTTAGAAATAAAAGTTTCAACATCGTCCTATGCTTCTAGCAAGTTTAAACTGATATACTTTTCCTATGAAAACGTCATTGCGCAGGATATACACAGAAGATCATATTGAGTTGGTAGGCTTGCTATACGAGCCAGAGACTCCGACCAGTAAAGTCCTTGTGCATGTCCATGGAATGGCTGGTAATTTCTATGAGAACAAGTTTCTCGATTACCTAGCACAGACTCTAACTGATAATGGAATTGCATTCTTTGTTTTCAATAATCGAGACTGTGAGTTTGTTAAGGATCTTTATAAGGTCGAAAGTGACAAGCGAACGACAGTTCAGATAGGCAGTGCTTATGAACGATTCGAAGATAGTGTATTAGACATAAGTGCTGCCATTGATTTTGCAGAGAAACAAGGATTCTCAGAAATACATCTTGGTGGTCATAGTCTAGGAAGCCCAAAGATTGCATTCTACTTTGCAGAGACTCAAGATATACGAATAAAATCTATACTTTTTATTTCTCCGCCAGACATGCTTGGTCTAGTACGTATGGAAAAAGAACAGTTTCAAAAAGATATCACTGAGGCACGAGAACTCGCAGATGAAGGCCAAGGCAAACAACTTGTTACGCATCCAATCTGGGGTGAGTACCGTATTTCTGCCGACACATATATCAGTTTGTTTGCAGACGATTCAAAAGATGCCATTTTCAACTTTCTGGATCCTGCGGGATCATTTGATACTCTTGGAAAGATAACCGTGCCCACTTTCGCTGTTATGGGTCACAAAGATGATGCGCTAGTTATTCCGCTAGAAGAGACGTTTGAGAAGCTGAGTAAGGCGCTCTCGTCTAGTCCAAAAGTGGAGACTAGGATGTTAGGAGATGCGAATCATGGATATATAGGGAACGAGCAGGATCTTGCTGGCGCGGTAAAAGAATGGCTGTCAAATTTAGGCATAATACCCAAAAAAGTGTCCTGAAATAGCATTTCCATGGCTTCAATACT
>CAJEYI010000031.1 GCA_903994795.1 uncultured bacterium | reverse complement strand
CGCTTCATAGACTCGCGAGCCTCATGGAGATCTTCCTTGATGGCAGTCGCTTCCTCCTCTACTGAGTCTGCAACGCGATTTATAGTACGAAGTATTTTCACCACATACCATAGCGCACAGATAACCAGCACAGCAAATACAACAAAACCAATTGTTGCAATCACGAAGAAGATGTCCATTTTGAGAAATTCACTCATAAGATGTTATTAGCTATGTGCGTTCGCAAGCCAGAGAGGCACATATATAGTGTACCACCTCCAAAAGGGACTTTCGAAGGTTTTGGTGAGTAACAAAAAAGACCCCGAAAGGGGCCTTTTTTGTTTTGGATTCTTAGACTAAATGAACGTCAAAGCAATCCCTGTCTTTCCAGCGCGACCTGTTCGGCCGATTCGGTGCGTGTAGTCTTCGTACGTTGCAGGTAGGTCGTAGTTAATTACGTGTGACACACCTGAAATATCGAGACCACGAGCAGCTACGTCAGTAGCAACAAGGACTTGAACATGATCCTGCTTGAAGAGCCCGAGAGCCTTCTGGCGACGACCATGAGTCTTGTCACCATGAATAGAATCAGCACGAATTCCCTTTGCACCAAGTTCTTTCGCAAGTCGCTCAACACCGTGCTTTGTGCGTCCAAAGATGATCACCTTGTTGAAAGATGGGTCTCGAAGCATATCTACAAGCATGTCGAACTTTGAAGAGCCTGATGGTACGCGAATAACGTCCTGGTCAATTGTCGCAGCGGTATCACGAGTCTTCACAGACACACGAGCTGGCTTATTAAGGAACTCATGAATGAGTGTCTCAATTTCGCGAGAAAGTGTAGCTGAGAAGAAGAGTGTGTGACGATTCTTAGACATTTTAGCCATGATGAATCGCATGTCTGGGATGAATCCCATGTCGAGCATTCGGTCAGCCTCATCGAGCACCACAGTCTGGAAGACTGAGAGCTCTAGCTCACCTCGCTCCATCAAGTCTTTAAGACGTCCTGGAGTTCCGATAACGAAGTTTGGGCGACGACGAAGTACGCGAATCTGTGGTTCGATGCCAGCACCTCCAACGCAGCACACTGCGTTTATCTGAAGTCCTTTAGCGAATCCATAGAATTCCTGCTCGATTTGAATAGCAAGTTCACGTGTAGGAACCATGATGAGCGTGCGCTCATTTCGGTCTTTTAGAACTTTGTTTATAAGAGGAAGAAGAAACGCAGCCGTCTTTCCTGTTCCAGTCTGTGCAATTCCCACAATATCGTTACCTTGAAGTACGAGGGGAATTGATTTGTCCTGAATAGGGGTCGGTGTTACGTATCCTTTCTTTGCGATGTTGTCCTTTAGAACCTGTTCAATTTCAAAATCACTGAACTGGTGCTCTGGGACAAACACCTCATCATCGAGAACAGGCTTTGCCTTGTTTACGAGTTTAGAAAGGTCAACTGACATTTCCTGGTATCCGCGCTTTCCTCCACCCCCTCCACCATTTGAACGAGAGCGAGAGAAACCACCCTGTGAGCCGCCACGAGAACCTCCTCCGAAACTAGGTCGTGAGAAAGAACCACGTGAGCCTCCGTTTGAGTTTGAATAAGATGGTCGAGATGAGTTTCCGCGATCTGAACCACCTGTTGAACGACCTCCTTGTGGACGGCCACCATTAGTAGGCGGGCGTCGTCCGTCAGTACGTCGAATGTATGTTATTGCCATGTGTATTGTGAGTATGCGCGCGTATCTGTGTTGAAGATCACCGGTACCTAAATAAATAAGCACTTCAGAAATGACACGTGTCGCGATTGGGCGCGCTGTTTATATAAGAAGCCTGAATGTAAAAACTCCCTGAATTTGTGATGGAGTATTCTTCCTCTGACTCAACCGATCTCGAGAGTTTGCAGGCTCTGACTAGTACATACTGGTCGTTTTGTGTAATGCCTGGTCCTGAGCGACTCTCAAGACTGTTAAACCACGGAGAACTGGTTACTTATAACAATAGCATACCTCCCCAATTTTGCAAGCTCAGCAATTGTCGTCTTTATGCAATTGGACTTTTTCCTTGAATGAGGCGAATAAGGATAATTATAATCGCAATGACGAGCAAGATATGAATAAATCCACCGATTGTGTACGAGGTAACAACCCCGAGAAGCCAGAGAATAAGCAAGATGACAGCAATTGTAATAAGCATACGTTTGGAAGTTACGAAATAAGGCGAGACAAGCTCATACCTTATTTATACACCTACACACGTGAAGGAATCATGAAGACTGACTATTTTCCTTTGTTTCTTGCCTTCACTCGCTCGCTTTCATTGAGGAACATCTTTCGAAGACGCACGCTTATTGGAGTGATTTCCAAATATTCGTCTTCTGCCATGATTTCTAGTCCACGCTCAATTGTGAGTGCGAATGGTGGTACGAGGTTGATAGCTTCGTCGTTTCCAGAAGAACGGACGTTCGTTAGGTTCTTTCCCTTTGTTGGGTTCACCATCATTTCCTCACCCTTTGAAGTGTTTCCGATAACCATACCTTCATATACTTCAGTAGCTGGAACAATGTAGAGCACGCCTCGTTCCTGAAGACCCCATAGAGCGTATCCAAGAGCCTTTCCTGGAGCCATTGAGATCATAGAACCAACCTGACGCTTCTTGATTTCACCAGCATATGGCTTGAAACCGATAACACGTGAAGAAAGGATTCCCTCACCCTTTGTGTCGATAACGAACTGGTTTCGGTATCCGAGAAGTCCGCGTGTTGGACCTTCGAGAGTTAGGCGTACGAGATCATCGTGCTGTACAAGGTTCTGAAGTACGAAGCTTCGAGTGCCAAGTCGTTCGATGATTGCGCCCTGGAATTCGCTTGGCGTGTCGATTGTAACCTCCTCGAATGGTTCCATTTTCTGACCTTCTTCTTCACGGATAATTACTTGTGGCTGTGAGACCTGGAGCTCGTATCCATTTCGGCGCATGTTCTCAAGGAGAATTGCGATGTGGAGCTCTCCACGTCCTGAAACCTTGAAGGAGTCTGGTGATACGAAGTCAATCTTAAGCCCGACGTTAACCTCAAGCTCACGCTCAAGATATTCACGAAGCTGACGACTGGTAACGTACTTCCCTTCGCGACCTGCGAATGGTGAGTTGTTGACCAAGAAGTTGACAGTGATTGTTGGCTCGTCGATTGAAATTGCACTGATTGGCTCAGCATTCTGATCAGTTGTGATTGTCTCTCCAATGAAAATGTCCGGGAGACCAGCAATAAGCACAATGTCTCCTGCCTGCGCCTCTGCTACTTCAGTACGCTCGAGACCTTTAAAGGTGAAGAGCTTTGTAAGCTTTCCAGAGCGAGTGTCGCCATTTGGCTTCTTTACGAAAACGTTTTCCGTAGACTTCACTGTACCCTCATAGATACGAGCGATAGCAAGACGGCCAAGGAAGTTGTCGTACCCGAGGTTGAACGCCTGAATACGAAGTGGCTTTGCAATAAGCTCAGGAGTTGCTGCTGAAGGAACCTTTTCGAGGATTACATCGAGCAGAGGATTAAGGTCTTTTCGCTCAGCATCAAGTGTGCGCATCGCAACACCTTCGCGACCGATTGCATACACAGTTGTGAAATCTGCCTGCTCATCTGAAGCACCAAGCTCTAGGAAGAGCTCAAGCACCTGTTCTTCTGCAAGTGCGGGATTGGCAGCTGGTTTATCAATTTTGTTTATAACAACGATTGGCTTGAGACCAAGCTCAAGTGACTTCTTAAGCACGAAACGTGTCTGCGGCATTGGGCCTTCCTGCGCATCCACAATAAGGAGCACTGAGTCAATTGAACGAAGCACACGTTCTACTTCAGAGCCGAAGTCAGCGTGTCCTGGTGTATCAACAATGTTGATCTTGGTACCCTTGTACTCCACAGAGGTGTTTTTTGAGTAAATGGTGATACCTCGCTCCTGCTCAATATTATTTGAGTCCATGGTAATACCCTCTGCAGCAGCACCAGTTTGACGCATCAAGGCGTCGGTCAAGGTAGTCTTGCCGTGGTCCACGTGAGCGATGATGGCGATGTTTCGGATTTCCATAGTAAATAAGGTTTATGTGAACGAGTTATAAGAGAGCTTTTTCAGCCCTAAGTAAAAAGTAGCCCGAGAAACACTGGCTCCAATTACATATAAAGTACCTTTATTTCGTAAAGGCGTCAAATACCAAGAAGCGCGCCCTTGGGCGCGCTTCTTGGTATAAATACAGGATTTAACTTTGTTCGGTAAACTACTTCGCACCTCCCATGCACATTGTGCAATTCTTCTTGTGGATTATAAGCTCGTATATCGTAGCGATACCGACGAGGATATAGATAATCCACTCAACTGCTGGCCAGGCACCAAAGATCAAATGTACAACATTCCAATTTGAGCCCATGAATTCTCCAATTCCGATCAGACCCCAATTTAATCCGCCAATAACCAAAAGGATAAAGGCAATCATGTGTGTAGCTTTCATATTTGATTGAGTAATGGTAAGTTAACGGTTTATATAATTCGCGAATGTGCGGCCGACCGTTCCGCTACCTTTAATGCTACTCCTGTTTTTGACACTGTGTAAAGTTATCACCAGCCTTTAAAGTGGCTTATTTTGTAGGTAAGATGTTCCAAATCCCTTGATCTTCTCCACCATCGAGCTTAAATATCGCAATTCCTCTAATTCCAAGCTTTTTTGCAAGTGCGACTTTCTGAGCAATTGCTGTCGCATCACTCCAAGTCATATAACGAATGGTTCCCGGAAGGGCATTTGAATTCGTTGCAGCTTGTGCCGTTGCGACTAGCTGATTTCCAACTGAAGCTGTTTGATTAGCTGTCGTAGACGTGGCTGGAGACGTGCCTGATGGAAGAGTTGCAGGTGTTGTGGTTGGTGTGTAGGTAAATGCCATTTCCCCAGCAGGATTTCTTTGAGGAGTTATACCGAGTGAGTTCGCAATTTGTGTTGCGTATTTAGGATTGAATGACCACAGAAGGTCGTACATATAACCACTATTGTTTGCATATGGAGTAATGTCATATTCATATCCATATGTAGCAACTCCCATTTCAATCTTTTTAGGAGATATGTCTTTCTCCATGAGAGTAATTACTTTAGAGATCCACGCTGGATCCGCAACAGGAGTATAGATACTTGTACCCGCGGCGGCATTTAGTGTCTTATCAACTGATTCCTGGTCATACGTCATGATGCGTACGCGGTCACAGTATTTATTTATCAGTGGCAGGTCATTTGCATATTGAAACTGATCGATTGGAGTCGTTGTATTTAAGTCTGCAGGAGGTGTACGTGACTCAATAGTACACATCACCCACTTATTACCCATTGCTGTATACAACTGCTTAAGAAATGCTGAATACGCATCTTTGTCAGATGCCTTCTTCCCTTCATAATCAATATCCACTCCATCAAAGTTATTTTGGTTTACCATCGCTACAATAGCTGCGACATGCTGAGCACGAAGTGTAGGGCTAGAAAGCACCGCGTGAATTGCATCGGTATTGCTCCACATAACAGTAGGGATAACTCGTACGTGCTGAGTTCGAGCCGCAGCTATGACTGTTGCATAGCTTGAGGTAGCACTATTTAGATTCCCAGCATCATAAAGCGTGCCATCACTTTTTACCGTATATCCAAAAGGATTGATTTCGGTGAGTTGATTTAGGTGTGGCAACACATCCGCGCTCGATGTTGCTGCACGCCAGTATGGAAGCCACCCAGATACTTCTAGTTTTGTAGTTGCAGCTGGCGCAACGACAGCTGCAACTTTCACGACTGATTTAGTGACAACCGCCTTGGCACTTGCTGACTTTGTAGTTGCAGCATGCGCAGAAAAAACCGCAGTGCTACATACTGCGAGAATAATAAATACAAAAAATACAGAGAACTTTTTCATATAGGTAGTATAACTTAGTAGACGTGATAAACGAACCTTTCTTACCAAAACTTACTTCAAGTACTTTTTAATATTTGCAATTTGTCCTGCGTACGTAGGAGAACAATGAATCTGCCCTTTTGAATCGTGTAAGTAATACAAACAATCGGTCTTTTGAGCGTTAAGCACTGCCTTAATTGCACCAAGTCCCGGCTCAGAAATTGCGTGTGGAGGAAGTCCAGCGTGAAGGTATGTATTGAATGGTGACTCAATGGACTTATCAGCAACTTGTGGAACTGGCCACCAATTACCCTCTTTGCCATTCATATATTGAAGAGTTGCATCTATTTGGAGCGGCATGTGTACCTTAAGTCGATTAAGCATAATTCCCGCAATAAGAGACATGTCTTGTGCACCAGCAGCCTCCCTCTCTAGCAAAGACGCAAGTATCACAACATCTGTCCATTGAAGCCCCTCCTTCTGTGCCACATCTGCATATGGAGCATACTCTTGCTGGAAATTTGCACGAAATTGCTGTGCTACCAGTGAAGGCTTTTGATCAGAAGGAATAAAGTACGTGTCAGGAAAGTACACGCCCTCCGCATAACTTGCAGAAGTGTTTGTGTCTACGTTTATCCACTCGGATTTCTGTACCGGAGTCCAATTAAACGTATCAGCTAGCTTATCTGCAATTTGTTCTTTTCTCCAACCAGGTGGAAATGTAAAGAAGACAAAGTATGGTGGACGTGCGAGCGTACTTGTGAGGCTCCACATATCCATACTTGCAGAAAGCTCATATCCGCCAGGACGAATCTTTCCTCCATGCAATGTGCCTTTAATTAGGGCGTCGAATAGTAGTCGACTCCGAATAAATCCTTCGCTTTTTAAGTTATTTGAAACATCCTGCTCAGTTTGTCCTGGCTCAACAATGAATTTAACCTTACCGGCATAACTATCCACAGGGCCAAAGTATCGCGCATATACAATTGCGATAAAAAAGAGCGCGAGTATAGCAAGTGCCACACCTCCATACATGATACGTTTATCTTTGGTCATTTATTTCATCGGTTTCAACTACGATTCTATCACGCATCATTATTTACTATTTTAGCATTAAGTTAAAAGATAAAATAATTATGAAGAAAAGATAAAATTAACATTAAGACTACGAGGAGTTATTAGGCTGAATATCATTGTACTTTTTAGTTCACTGCATAAAATTATTATATGCGAATACTTGTAATAGATGATGAAAAAGCCGTGAGCGACATGCTCTGTAAACAACTACGGACCGAATGCTTTGCTGTAGACATAGCACAAGACGGAACAGAGGGTTCATATATGGCGAGGACCAATAATTATGACCTTATAGTCCTGGATAACATGCTCCCTGAAAAGTCAGGACTTGTTATCTGTAAAGAAGTACGCCGGATGGGTCGTACTGTACCCATTCTTGTGCTCTCTGTGTTAGGCGAAACCACACAAAAGATTGAACTTATAAACGCTGGCGCGGATGATTACATGATTAAACCGTTTTCATTTGATGAGCTAATGGCACGAATTCGAGCACTTCTTAGGAGGCCTTCAAAAATGGAGAGCGATTTAATTACTTTTCAACACATAACACTTGATACAAAACACCAGAATATGCAACTTGATGGTAAAGCTGTGTACCTAACACGTAAGGAGTTCATGTTACTTGAATATCTTATGCGGAATCCAGGCACTGTGCTTTCTAGAGGAATGATAATGGAGCATGTATGGGATATGGCAAGTGACCCTTTCTCAAACACAATAGAGTATCATGTACTTAGCCTACGAAAGAAGATTGGCGATACTTCAAAGAAGCGCTTTATCCAGACTGTAGATCGGAAGAGCGTCGTGTAGGGAAAGAGTGTGCACGGACGTGTAGATCTC
>CAJEYI010000030.1 GCA_903994795.1 uncultured bacterium | reverse complement strand
AGTCCGCAGCGAGTGCCTTTTTTAAATCCGGAAGCATCTTTTCCATGTTTCCATAGTACTACACCACCCAACTAATCAGTACAAGAATTTAAAATACAAATTTATAGCTATGCATAATAGCAAAGCAACAATTGCCGTCCTTTTATAAAATCGGTCAGAGATGCGTTTATTCGTAATTTTATATGTATAGAACGTAGCCCATGCATAGTCGTAGTTCGTTTCTGGATTTAACCTTTTACGTAGATCAAACTCCCACTTACTCAGGATGCAATATCCGAAAATAACATCTGACATAAGGGTTGCGACGAGCGCTCCCATATACGTCCACCACAGACTCGAGACCATCCAACCGAACACCACAAGTACCACTAGAATTAAATGCAAAAGAAAAATAGTATCCGCTCCAATTCTATACAGAACTTTCATGTGGTTTCATTTGTTATCTTAAATGCTTTTTAATGAGTTCAGCCACTTCTATAAGCTCTTGCTGCGGAGATACTTCTCTATTTGCAGTTGGTCGATACAGAAACTCTCTCGGTTCATATCCGTATCGAAGTTCATCTTCCTTAGTGCGTGGCAATATGTGCAGATGGAAATGAGGCACACTTTGACCTCCCGTAACATCTTCATTCCATACATGATTAAATCCCGTTGCACTAAAAGTCTCACGAAGTGAATTCTTTATCGAAACCATGGCTTCAAATATGGCGTCTCGCTCTTCCTGCATCAGGTGTTCAAATGTGGGCACGCACCTGATTGGACATATCAATGTGTGCCCCGGAATAATTGGTGCTCTTGTAGGGAACGCCCACACAAGGTCGTTCCTTAAAATCTCTCGTTCTCTATTTTCTGGCGTAGTGCAGAAACTACAAGTTTCTTCAGTTGTCATATGATTTATTTATATATTCCTTTTAGGAGCTCAAATGTCACGGACTCGGTTTCTTTCATTTCATGCTTTGCGACTTCTTCAAGAGTAAGATTTTCATCTCTAGCAATCTCTTGTAGAAGTTCTCCGTGTCCGAGGTCTGATGAAAAACCAATAAGCAAAATCCCACCCTCTTTTAGGTATTTTGGTGCTTCTTTCAGGAACTTACGAGTTGCGCGATATCCCGGATCAGAAACTTGCATGTCTTGAAGACTCACTGGAGCACCTGGATCAAGAAATCCAAATGGTAGTGACCAGAAAATCGTGTCAAACTTTTTTCCTTCTGGAATCCCATCGAACACATCTCCCGAATATGCCTCGATACGGTTACCAAGACTAAGCCGCTCAGCATTAAGCTTTGTGGTCTTAGTTGCAAATGGATTTATGTCTGTCGCAACTATATGAATGTTTGGAAAGGTTGTGGCCACAAGGCAACTAATAACCCCTGCCCCTGATCCAACCTCGCAGAAATCTTGCTCTCCTATAATTTGCTCACACACTTCATCTGCATACCAGACAGTCGAAGGAAATGGTCCTGGATTAAATACTGCAGGATGCACAAGGAATTCTGTATCTTTAATTACAATTGTGGACCAGTCGTCTTGTTGATTTTGCTGCAAGAAAGTTCGTGTCTGCTCAATACCTGCTTCTTTGGGATCGTCGAAACGTAGTAATTGTCGAAGGTATATTTTTGTTTTTTCAATATCTATTTCGCCATCAGTCTTGAGCTTCGTTTCCGCATCTATTGAGAAATTAATTCTATAGTGCCGTCGTAGCTCAAAATAGGTATCTAAATCATCCGGACCAAATCCACCAAATATTGCAATGTCGTTAAGGCCGTACTTTAGTAAAACATCAATCTTCTTCATAAGATTTTCTTTTGACTCGCGTACACCCGTACCCTGACTATTATCAAGCAAGATAAATGCCTTATATCTTTTTACAGCATTTCGAAACTCTTCATTATGTACGATTTCAAAACTTTCGTCTGTGAGCGGCAAGTCTGCAAGGAATAATTTGCATGCAAGTAGACGTGTCTCAATATCATCAGGTGCAACGTCGTTGGCTTGAAGATACGTGACAAAAGGCATTTGGTCCTTTATAGCCTGAATATCTTTGGAGGGGTCTAGTGAATCTTTACAACTAAAATGAAGAATGGGTACAAATGCCTCATAGAATTCACACGCCTGGAAGATGCTTTGTATCTTCTGTATTTCTTCTGGATGGTTAAGCGTATTGTGATTTGCAGTTACACCCACACATATCTTTAGGAGTGGGTCACGATTCTTTCCACGCAAGAATTCACCAACCTCTTCCACCTGCTGAGAAGTTTGTGCATGAAATTGATAGAAATAATAACTAACATCAGCATGAAAGAAATGCTTAAACTTATCTCGCTTTGCATCAAAGTATTTTTGATTAAATTCATTTGCACTCATTACAAGCGGCACTCGCTCCGTTACTGTAATTCCGAGTTTCGCAATTTCAGAGACCTTCGATGGATTATTTGTGAGTAATTGGATTTTTGATATATCCAAATCTGTAAGCGCGATCTTTGCCCATTCGTATGTGCGCTCATCTGGTCTATGTCCAAGAATTACATTTGCTTCGAACGTATCGAATCCCTTATGTTGAAGCTGATAACTTTTGATTTTCTCAAAAAGCCCAATTCCGCGACCTTCCTGGCGCAAGTAGATCAGCACACCATTTCCGCTAGCATGAATCCTTTCTAGTGAACGTCCTAATTGTTCCCCACAGTCACATTGCAGACTTCCAAAGGTATCCCCAGTGAGACACTCACTATGGATACGGGTAAGCACAGGCTTTGTTGAGTCAATTCCTTCTGTATATAAAACTACCGTTTCCTTTCCGTGTGCGTCTGCGTATACCCGAATGACAAACCTGCCATAGCCAGTCTCAATTCCAGCTTCTGTGTATGGATGGTTCATTATGCAATATTTTTCAGTGCAACCTCCAATTTCCCAATCATATCCTCCGCACTATCATACTCAATCCTATCAGTCACCACATTGTCTATTGAGAAAGATGGTGCACTGCCCTTTTCGTACAGTGCGATTATTGGATGTCCAAATGCATCTGCCCAACCCATTTCAATTCCAGCTCCGAGTGACGGCATCGACACCTCCGCGATCAGTACGTCAGAATCTCGAATCATATCGCGTGAGATTTCTTCAACCGGACCTTCCTGGGGAAGTAGGATTTCGTGCTCTAAATTGAGAGAGGAACTCCGTATAGGCTTATAAAGCTTGGTTGTAAAGTCAAATCCACTTGAGTGTGCGACGTATATTTTCATGGAAATAGTATACCAACTTCCAAAATACAAGCCACTACTCTTTTATCAAATGCTCCGTATACCCTTCCTGCACAAGCTCTTCGTATGCCGCCCATACTTCGCCTGGAACTTCCTGTTCAATTTGAAAACCTTTCGCAGGATACTCCTTAATTCGTTGTAAATCCCCAACCATGACATTTATGAAGTAGTCTTTTGAATTCTCGTCGTTTGGGTATTTTTCAAATGATATGCGTGGGGACGTCACGCTGAAATCCATACCAGGCCATTGCTTCACAAATGTCGCGTAGGTTCGGCGTTCCATGTACGGCTTTTGTACAAGTATAAGTTTTGTTGGATGCAGATTCTCTTCTTCAAGCAATCGTTTTGTGAATAGAATATTATCACCGGTATTTGTGGCTTCATTTTCCAAAAGAATTGCTTTCGCAGGAACTCCCAGCTTTATTGCAACTTCTGTAAATTTCTCAGCCTCAGTCATTCCCCACAATTCTTTAGATTTTCCTTTGCCACTGTGTCCGGAAAAGATTACCAATGGCGCCCACCCTTCGTTATAGAGTTCTGCCGCGTATGCAGGGACCCTCAAATCCCTACTCCCGAGCACAAAAATTGCATCGGCCTTTTCAAGCTTCTGGTACATATGCATGTAGTCCCAAATAATCTTCGCAGCAGTATCAATTTGTTGGTCGTTTGATGTTATGGAATCCATATATAAAGTATAACGTGTTACCTAATCAAAGTTAGAGATATTCAATTTCAAAAAAAGTAACCACATCTTCTAATTGAAATGGTCTCTGGTAAGTTGACTGTAATTGCTGAAGAAGTGAATCTATAGAATTTGCACGCACACTTGCGGTCACAAAATCCATACTATTACATTCTGAAATCTTTTTAACTCTTAAGTTAACCACCCTTACATCCGAAACGTATGAACTTAAGGTCGGAAATTGTAATTCTGTGCCAGGTGTCTCCAGTATACGCATGCGAGCATGAGTTCCTACTGATGCACCTTTTGCAGCAGGTGCCATTCTTATTCCTGGACGAACAAAGCACTTTAGTGTTTTGTTGCAGATCTCTTGCTCTATTTCTTTACGAAACCAGAATTCAAATGGTGTATCTGGAAATAAATCTTGGGCGACTTTATTTACCCGCTCGACCAGAACATCGATTGTGCAATTTACATCAATCTCCATATTTGACATCTCGTAAAAAGGCAATCTTTTTTGAAACATTTCTTCTGCCTCCTCTCGTGATAGTCCACGTAAAAGCGGTCTATCCAGTCTTTTTTGTAGCCTTTCGTACAACTTTTCAAACGAAAGACTTAGGTATATCCGCGTTCCGTGCTTCTCTAATAAAGTCCTAGACTTTTCATACAACAGGGTGCCGCCACCAGTTGATATAATTATTCCAGGCGCAGTAACTGCAGCAACGAGTACTTCGTACTCAGCTTCGCGAAACGCATCCCATCCGTATTTGGTAATAAACAAATCTTGATGCATGCCGACTCGCGAAATAACTGCTTCGTCCACATCAAGAAACGGCAAACACAATCTCTGGGAAAGATATCTCCCAGTACTTGTCTTTCCTGACGAGGTATAACCCACAAGCACTATCCCCTTCGATTGATTTTGCATATACAGGACATATACCTTAGAACCCTCATCGTGTGAATTTATCCACTGTCACAAACGTATAGCCTTCCTTTTTCAAATCATCAATAATGGTCGGGAGTGCATCCACTAGGTTTCCACGCGGATAGTCCACATGCGTATCACGTCCATCATGGAAAAGTATGATCGCCCTTGGCTTTGCCTGCGCAAGTATGTCTTTTATAATTAGCGCGCTTGGAGATTTTGGATAGTTCCAATCTTCAGCGTCTATTGTCCAAAAATCAGTATGGAAACCATCTTTTACAAGCACCTTGTGCATTGCATCCGAGAGTAGCCCATATGGGGGACGGTAAATGGTTGGTGAGATTCCGGTATTTGAGACGATTGCCAACTGAGCCTTCAAGAGATTCAATTCAAACGCAGACTGACTCAAAGTAGCCAACTTCTTTGAGTGATCATACGAATGGTTTCCAATTAAATCACCATCTGCAACTTCACGTCTTGCAAGCGCAGGATATTCTTCTACATTTTTTCCAATAAGAAAGAACGTTGCGTGTATGTGCTCTTTCTCAAGAATGTCGAGAACTTCAGCGGTCGACGTGCCATACGGACCATCATCAAATGTAAGTGCGATTTCTTTTGTGGTTGTTGCGTTAGACCTAGAAACATCGAAGGCTGGGGATGGAGAAAGAGCAGGTGTGCTCGTGCTCGCTGCATATACAGGAACTACATGTGCTGCGAGAACGAGGAACATGAATACAAAAAAGCCGAGCCAAAACAGTTTCGCGTGTTTTATTTTTGGAGCGGGCATTGATATGTACTATATAACGAGTTTATGCCAACTCATACTCCCATCCTGGTTTCCATGATTTTGTCTTTCGCCAATCATGTGCGAGAGCTTCATCCCAGTTCATACCTTTCAATAGAACATCGAGCGATAATTGAGGTGCCTTGTGCCCTACTATAGCTACATTTTTACCGTCGTAGTTCTCTTTAAGAAATTTAAGGAAGTCAGCTACGCGATTTTTTACATCTTCATAACTCTCTCCATTTGGAAATGGTTTAAAATGCATCTCTTTTTCCTGAAGTGGTTCTACTTCTTCAGAAGGATGTCCGTTAAGATCTCCATAGTTACATTCGCGTAGTCGAGCATCTGGGATGATTTCATATACACCACCCCACGCCAGCTCTGCGGATGTGCGTGCACGCTGCAAATCAGAGCAGAAAACTACATCGAAATGTTTATCTTTTGTGAGACCTCCTAAAGCCTTACCTTGTTCAACGCCTAATTCTGAAAGAGGTGCGTCTGACCAGCCCGAAGATATTTCGTGCTGGTTATCGACCGTAGTCCCGTGAACAAAATACGTGATGTGTACCATGATGAGAATATAGCACAATTTACCTCCGTTTTTCTTCAGTTTCCATTTTTCCCAACTCTTGTGTATATCTATCAAACTTTTGTTTATTGGCATTAAGCTTAGCTTCAAGTACTGGTACTGTACGCTTTGCTTGCTGCAGTTCTTGTTCTAGTTTTTGAACTTTTCTTTTTCCTTCTTCAAGGTCATATTGATTAGCACGGACCTCCTCTTTATACCAATCAATCATGCTTCTTAATTTGCTTTTATACATACGCAAATTATATCACCCATGACATACATTTATTGATTTATTTAATTTCCACCAGCACCTCACTGCGAGTCATCCATGGTGGTGTCCAGGGGGCGCTATATCCAGCATACTGAGGCTCACCAACTGCCGTGACACTATCTTTCTTAAGTGCACTCAGGAGCTCTTGCTTCTTTGACTGTACACGAGCATCTGTGCGGAACCACGAGAAACGAATAACTGCCATTTTCTTTTCTGAAATTGTTACGATCTGTACTCGAGAGTCTGTAGGTATGGGAAGTGTTTCCAACGTATACGAACGAGGCATGCCAAATGAAATTGTATGTGACTCTCCTTCCACGGTTGCCATTACTGGTGAAGTCATTGCGATAGATTCAGAAACTCCACTCTTTTCAATAACCGGTGACGTCATTGAAATACTTTCCTTCTTTGTATTACCTCCAAAAATATATCCCGCCACAATCCGAAATCCCTGAGTAAGTGCTTCTGTGTATGAGCCCTTTACTGTCGTTTGCGCAACGATGTGTGCAGGATATAAACGGACCTCGTATCCATTTTGAGACGACAGCACTGTGTAGTCAGCACTTTCAACGCGAGATGAAAAATACCCAACTAAAGACCATACAACTAATAAACCAATAATACTAAGTACAATGTAGAGGATGTTCATGTGGCCACTATACCACTTATTACAAAGCTAGGCGGTCAAAAATATCTTCTCAAGTACTTGTTCATCTATCTCGTCACTGTGGTCTTTATGAAGGGCAACTTTCCCATGAGCAAGTACGTATGCTCGGTCTGCAATACTTAGCACGGACTTTATACTATGCTCGACCACTAGCACTGCAATGTCTCTTTCTGAGTTTATCTGCTTTATTAACGCAAAGACTTCTTTTACGATTTTCGGGGAAAGTCCGAGAGATGGTTCGTCGAGCAATACAATACGGGGATTGCTCACAAGCCCACGTGCGATTGTAAGAAGCTGTTGCTGACCACCTGAAAGAGATCCGGCTTTCGCATTAAGTTTTTCTCTAAGTGTTGGAAATAGATTTAGTAGACCCTCAATAGACCTTGCTACGTCTTTTTGATTTCGTAAGACGTAGCCACCAAGTTCCAGATTTTCATACACAGTTAAATGCTTAAAGACCTGCCTGCCCTGCGGAATGTACGCGATTCCTCGACTAATCATTTCATGCGCAACTGGTGTAATCTTCTGATCGTATAAATGAACTGAGCCGTGCGTGATTGGAGCAAGACCAAATAGTGCCTTTATGACTGTAGATTTCCCCGCACCATTTGGACCCATGAGCGCCACAATCTCTCCTGCGCCAATATCAATTGAGACTCTATCAAGTGCTTGAATTCCGCCATACTGAACTGAAACATCCTTGAGTGAAAGTATTGGTTCTTTTTTCATATTATTTTCCAAGGTATGCCTCGACCACATTTTCTTGTTGCAGAACTTTGTCTGGAGCACCTTCGGCAATCACCTTCCCGCTATTGAGTACGT
>CAJEYI010000029.1 GCA_903994795.1 uncultured bacterium | reverse complement strand
GTTATTTGATGTATCTCGAGCAACGGCAACTATTCTTTTTGATGAAGTTGTAGTGGCTGTAGAATCCCAGGTTGTTGTATATGGTGCTGAAGTAATCTCACTCCCAACCTTGGCACCCTCTATGTAAAATGTCACCCCGGCAACAGCAACGTCATCTACTGCATCAGCACTTAGTGTTACATTTGTGCCCGAGACCGCCTCCCCTGCATTTGGTGCGGTTACTGAGACCGTTGGAGAAGTTGTGTCCGTAGAAGGTGCGTTAGTGGCAGTCGTAAAAGTATAATCTGATGAGTATGCAGTGCTACTTAGCGGACTACTACTAAGTACACTGAAATGATATGTAGTACTTGGAGTAAGCCCTGTAAGGGTTATTGTATGCGAAGTCGTTTGCACACTAGAAGAATTAGAGTCGCCGTAGTTTTGACTAGTTCCATAACTAACACCTGAATTAGAAGCAACATCGGTTGTCCAAGTTATTATTGCTGAAGTTTGTCCAGGATTTCCAGCAGAAATATTTGATAGGACTGGAGTGGGCTCATATACCGTATTCGAAACTGTCACAGAAACAGTAGATGTCGCGTAATTATACGAACTATCCTCAGCTACTGCAGAAATCGTATGTACACCATTACTAACAGACGTAGAATCCCATGTCGTTGAATATGGGGAAGTAGTAATTTGAGAGCCAAGCTGCGTTCCATCAATGAAGAATTGCACACCTAATACTGTCTGGTTATCAGACGCGGTTGCAGAAAGAGTGACAGGAGAGCCAGTAACAGTGGCACCATTTGTTGGAGCCGTAACTGAAACTATTGGTGCAGTAGTATCGGGACTATATACCCCTGTATATACGAGATTATTAGTTGAACCTGCTGCAAGAAAAGTTCCATCAGGCGACTCTGTAACACTGTACCAAACGTGACCTCCGGGAGCATTTTCGGTAAGCCACGTAGCACCATAATCTGAAGAAGTATGAATGTACTGTCCACTATTGTTATAAACGACAGCAATGTGAGAACCATCTGCAGATGAGCTTATTGCAGAACCACCCACAGATGAATTTTGATGCCACGAGGTCCCATAATCCGCAGAAAGTTCTATATCACTGCTAGTTACCGCAGCAATGTGAGAACCATCTGCGGATGACGTTACAGCTGTCCAAGACTTCAAGCCAGCTGCTGTTTGAGGTGTCCAAGTAGCCCCATAGTCGGTTGAGGTGTAAACATAATCCGTTGACCCAGAGGCACTGGAATTCGATACAGCCACCAGATGTGATCCATCTGCTGAAGAAGAAATACTTAGCCAGTATTTATTTCCAGAGTTGGTTCTCTGAGTCCACGTTGCCCCAGAGTCAGATGAAGTATAGATATACCCACCAGTATCTGTCGGCCCATACCCAGCAGCCGCAAGATGTGTACCATCAGATGATGATGTCACTGTGACCCAGTACTGTTTTCCTGGATCAGTTCTTGGTGTCCAACTTGATCCGTGGTCAGTTGACGTATATATATAACTACCCTGACTAAGCGAATCCCAACCAAGTGCTGCAAAATGAGAACCGTCCAGAGAAGCAGCTATGCCGTACCAAAATCTACTACCTGCTGCAGTAGCTTGTGACCAAGTAGAGCCAGCACTTGATGATATGTACAAATAACCTGGATTAAAAGCGTGTTGAGTTGCAAGACCTAAGTACGTTCCATCTTGCGATGAGGTCATGCTCATACTCATAGTTCCAGCGTCGGCCGTACTGTTCTGCTGTGTCCAGCTATAGCTATCCGCATGTGCGCTTTGAAATACTCCAAAGAATAGTACTACTAGGAGCAAACTGAAACGGACAGAATTACTTCGTAAAGAGCTCATGTGTCGAAAGTTATAGTAAAAGTATAACTATCTTTACACACAACACACAAAGGAATTTGGTCTAATAACTTAACAGGGAAGTGATATGATTTTCGTGTATGAAAAAACCAGAACAAATCAATATTACCCAAATTACAAACAACAACGCTATGGTCTATGGACTCGGCTCTGATCAGCAGATTTACCAGTGGAATATTCTCGATTGCCAGTGGCACCTGTACTCACTTGAGAAAAATGTACTTGAAGAGAATACAGATACTAAATAACTCTAGCCGAGACGAGATATCCATATTATACAGTTTATAAATAATTATCTCGTCCGTACGAGATTTGTAAACACTAGTCATAACGTATAGTTCTAAAAGTAAATAGTTTAGCTACTGCCCACTAAACCAAATCTCATTGCACATGTGGTGACCTTAAGATTGGCCGTAGAGCAAACTAAGCTGAGCAGTTGGAGGTTATTACAGATTACTTTTTAAATCTGCCACTAGGGCCAAATACATAGAAGCATACACATGGCTTATTTACTTAATTCTATATGTCGCATAACGCATTGGTGTAAAAGATACATTGTGCGACGTACCTATAACAAAGCCCGGATTGCTTTAAGCCTCCTTATTCTTACAGACTTACTTTCAGCACTTCTCTTCCCTTTGCATGCACTTATAAAAATATTTTGCGTGTTAATTATCCCTATATATTTTCCGTATACATATAATAGGCACATGTTGACCACTTCCCCGAAAGGCTGAAATACCCAGCAGGGGACCTGTTTATGAAAAAGCACCCATTTGAAGATCGGTGCTTTTTCATGGAAGTCACTTCCCTGCTCTTTATATTATTAAAGCACCTACGTTAGCTTTACTTCAAGATTTTTTTCTAGAGCTTCAGCAAGTCTTTGCATAAAAGCTAGTGTAGGCCGTGTTCTACCAGACTCAAATCGTGCAATGGCAGACTGAGTTGTGCCAGCTTTTTTCGCAATATCAGCTTGAGTTTCTTGCTTTTTAAGTCGAGCATCCATAAGCGCACTTCTTAATTCAAATTCTGGACGAATAACTTCCCACTCCTTCCTAAATTCAGGATCTTTTAGTGCCTCTGCGTGGTAATCAACAAAATTTATTGCTGAGTCCTTTAATCGTTCTGCTTTATTGTTTACTTTTTTCATAATAATATAAGTATAGCATGGTCGCTATACTAAGTGCAATACATTTTTAAACGTCTTTTAGCCAACTCCAAATCACGTCTTGGGATTGCAGAGCGTTGCTTTTTAAAACCCTGTAACAATATTGCTTTGTTTTCACAGAACCCATATAAAATCCTAATTGAAGATGGGCTTCTGAGTCGTAATTCCCACAACCCATTTCCTATTGGCTTTGCTTCAGGCATGGATAGCTTATTGCTTGATTTTCCTAACAATAGAACAAGTGCATTTAGTTTAGCTTCTTCAGGTTTTTCTAAAGACTTAAGGAATGAAAGGACGGGATATAACATAATCACTTCAGTTTCCATACACATACAATTGTACAGATTTCAGATGAAGAAGTTATAAAGTATATCTAAAGTTTTTCTGAGTTTGTGACAAAAGACGAAACCAGTTCGTAATTAGGGTTTACTCTACTTAGCGAGGCTGCACATTCTTTATGATGTGGTCATACGCTTCGTCTACGCTGTCTACCACTTTCATAAGCTCTAAATCTGCTTCATCTATGGAATGATACTTGCTAAGCAAATGGGTCTTAAATAGTTCTATAATAGGATCCCAGAAGTCCTTTCCGTATAAAACTATAGGGATACGCTTAATGTTCTTAGTCTGCACGAGCGTAAGGATCTCTGTAAACTCATCGAGAGTACCAAAACCTCCTGGAAAATATATGTACACTTCTGAAGCAAACGTCAGCATCACCTTTCGTACGAAGAAGTGTTCAAACATCATTGAATCCGTAACGTATTTATTTGTCTCTTGATGGTCTGCGAGCCGTATATTTAGCCCCACAGAAGCTCCTCCTGCGTCATAGGCGCCTTTATTAGCTGCCCGCATAATACCCGCACTTCCTCCGGTAATGACGGCGAAGCCACCCTTGGCGAGCTTCGCTGCCAGGTCAGTTGCGTCTTGATATATTTTTGGATCTAGAGTCTCACGTGCTGATCCGAAAAAACTAGCAGCTACGCTATATTTTCTAATCAAGTCGAAGCCTTCTACGAATTCAGACATGATCTTAAAGACCCTCCATGACTCTAGTTGCGACGGCTTTGAGACTAGTGGATCTGGAGTTTCAGGAACCTGATGTTTCCCTTCCTCTATCGCACCGGTGAGTACTTGGCCCATTGCCTGATGACGTTCTTGGGTAGAAATAGTCGAACGAGCATCATGTGGAGATGGCAACGCAGCTCCAGAAGTGGAATCAAGAATAGGATCGGTGTTTTCAGGCATACCAAGGAATTTCAAAGGACGAATAAATCTCTAACATCTTTTTATTATACGCTATACGTGAGAACACTTCTGCATGTGCATAGGCACCATTCAGTGCATTGTGAGGTTTTAATTCTTCGGGCAGACCACAGTACTCAAGCGCTGCTGTGAGGCTCAAACTTGAGCTACCGTACTTGGTTGGAGGTGTAACACCTTTTTGTATCATGTGCAGCCACACGAGTGAATGAGTGTCGATTGTACGGTGTCCAAATGGGAACTTCGCTCTGGCGCGCCTGCACGCAGATCGAGCAAAGTCACGATCGAAAGACGAGTTTTGGCCGACTATAGTTGTGTCTCGAGCAAGACCAGTATCAGAGACCTTCGTAACCCACGTGATAAATTCCTGAATGAGTTCTGCCTCACTTTTCTTTGCGGGGTCTGTGGCCTGTTCTTTTGTGAATCCATTTATAGCTAATGCTTCATCTGTTACCTCTGCTCCAGTCCATACTTGGCATTCTCCATAGAACTGGTCGAGAGGATTATCTGTATCAAGAGCACCAATAGAAAGTATGGACGTACGCTCAGGATCCAAGCCACTTGTTTCAATATCTAAAGCAATCATGAGAGCAAAAGGCTATATACCGGCACAGGCCTTTCCTGCAGTATATCCAGAAGAAGTTGCTTCACTTTCTGATGCGAACCACTTCACACTACTACTCGCTATCTTCCCTACCTGTTTGCACCATGGCAAGTAGTACTCGCGCGTACTCGTGTTCCCTACCACCTCACCACCACTAGGAATTGAACTAGAAGTTACAGTACTTCCGACAGATGACAGTGTACTCAAGGCATTTGCACTAAGATCTGAGCTTTTTGGGTGTGTAAGCGGAGTAGAGCTAATAACCAGACCAGCCCCGCCACTTCCCTGCCCCCAAACTTCTTCACCTGCTAATATCCCAAGTCCAAGACTTGCTGTCGCAGAAAGTACCACAACTGACACAATCAGGGCTTTCTTTGATTCCCCACGAAACCAGCTCACATGCCCGGATTTTGCGCCTATTTTCGACTCATTTGCGCCAGTATATTCAGGCATGTCCTCGGGGTTGCCTCGTTCTGCGAAATCTGCTATATTCATATGTATTAACCAGTATACCGTATGGCACATACAAAAGCAGGAGGATCAGTTAAAAACCTAAACACATCAAACCCGAAATACCTCGGGATTAAGCTTGCTGACGGCCAGGCTGCCGCACCAGGCATGATTATCGTACGCCAGCGTGGTACGAAGTATGATGCAGGAGCAAATGTACAGGTTGGAAAAGACCACACACTATTTTCACTTATTGAAGGACGAGTTTCTTTCCGAGACTACCGAAAAACTAACTTCACAGGTATCACTCGAACAAAGAAGATTGTGGACGTGCTTCCATTCGTAGCTGCGTAAGCAAACTCGTTTCAAAAATTTCAGTATATAAATAAGGAACGCCGGCAACCTGTGGAGGTGCCGGCGTTTTCTTTGTCTCGGCGGGCACCATGATGGCGCCCGCCGAGTCTAGAGGTTACTCACACAGTCCCAGCAGATCAGCTGGGGTCAATCTCGACGTTGGCGCCAACCGCCTGAAGCCGATCCTGGAGGTATTCCAGGGCAAGCTTCTGGCGAGCATAGTCCGCATCCGAGCCCTGAGGCAAGGAATGCAGATACACCTTGATGCCGGCGAGAGTTTGAATCCCCGCCACGTGCAGATCGAAGACCTTGTCCAGATCTCCCCAGCGCTCCTTTTGAAGGAGCTCGGGGTGGTCATAGATGTTGATCACGGACGTGTTCTCAATCCCGTCCGTGAAGACGTGGACCGAGACGATCGAGGCCGGAAACTGTTTCGGCAGGTCGCCCAGCTCCTTGAAGGCACTGAGCAATCCGCCGTAGACGGAGGAGTGCGGATTGGGCTTGGCGCCCAGGAGCACGTCCATCGTCGAGTTCGGCACCGGACAGGAAATTTTGGGGTGACCCCCTTGATACCTGTCGTCGGTGATCTGGAAGAGGAGGACTTCCCCTCCCGGTTGATCGCCGCAGACGTCGAACGCCTTCTGGCGAACGGTGCTGGCGAGCTTCGACGTGATCGGATCCGTCGTGTCGACGATCAGCGCGGTGAAGCGCTTCACGTCAACAGGACGAGTGAAGCTCGTGACGAGCGCCGTGAACTCCGGGATCTTGCCCTTGACAAACGCCTGTCGGGCGTCGTCATTGGTCTCTTCGTAGGTCTTCCAGCCCGGAAGCTGGAAATGCTCGACCGAGACAACGCGCTCACCGACTTTCGTCGTAAGCGTGACGTTCAGGCCAACGCCGGCCGCCGGTTTCCCGAAGCCACCATAGCGACTGACCCTTTTCGGATCATTGAGAAGATTGCCCAGATTGAGGGCTGAGTCCTCAATCGAGACGACCTTGCCCGGGTCGAGTTGACCCGAGTTTTGGTCGATGAATCGAACGAAGCTGTATCCGTCCGTGGTCGGAGTGAAGCTTTCGGCCCCACTCCTCACCAACACATACGCGCCGACGCAGAGGCCAACGATGACCAACGCGACGACGGAAGCGAGGATACCTCGCACGACATATTTATTATCCATCGCTGTTGCCTCCTAGGCTTGCGAATTGTTGGCGAGAATGGTCAGTTCAGCCGCTTTTTTTACGGCGTATTCAGCCTCGGCCTCCTTAAGAATAGCTGACCAAACCTCGGCCAGGATGGCATCGAGCGTCGGAACGCTTTTCGCCACCTGAGCCGACGGGCCAACCGGGAGAGCCCCGATCGACGCCGGAAGTGTTGGAGAAATCACCAAACCCTGGATGTCGGAATCATAGTGATTTGTCCTGTACTCGGGATTGCCCGCCCTATCGGAATGAAGCCGAAGCAGGTGGTTCAGTTGTGAGTTGATCAGGAACCGGCAGCGATTTGCGAACCATGCCGTCGAGGCATTGAATCCTCGAACATAGCTCATCGCCGTAGCAATCGCCAACTTGAGATCGGCGGTCAGAGCGTTGCTGCGATCCACGAACGCGACCATGGTGGATTTGAACTCACCATACGCATTCGTAATTTCAGCGGGAACGCTCTTGGCGTTGAGGGCGCTGAGCTTGTTGACTTCACCTTTCGATTTGGTCAGACGTTCCAACAGATGCTGATACTCCTTCATCTGCGGAGACTCAATTCCCCCGATCACGAGCTTGACGGCGAAGCCGACGACGACGATGCCGCAGTAGGCGAGCATGCCCAACATGGGTCCGTTGCCAATTTCAGCGGCATTCGCGTTGAGGAAGTTCATCCTGTAGAGCGTCAGAGACGCGCAGGTGCCGATCCACAAAGCGAGACCGATATAAATTTTCAGTCTGACGCTGGCTTCGAGCTCCGGAATCACATAATCCTTGAATTGCCGCTTTTCAGCGGATCCATGAGGTAGTGAATTTCTCCAGTACTCGAGGCCGTTGATGGCGTTGTTTCGAGACTGAACGGCCCGGATCCCCGATGTGGACAGCCAGATTCCAACGACGGAGCCGGCAATCGCAAAGGCAGTGATGCCGAGCGCTTCGATGGCATTACTCATCGATTTATTGACGGCGTAAATCACCGCCACCTCGACAGCGCCGAGCGCCAACGAGATAAGCGTGTAGATCAGGCCCGACACCCACGCGTCGACGACCCGGATTTCAGTCCGAGGATCGCCCACGATGGAAATCTTCAGAGCACGCATACGTGCCTGATCGGCTTCCAACGAGCTTTTCAGCTGCACCACTTCCTTCGCACGCGCAGAGAGCGTGCTGGAGATGACGAGGTCGAGTTGACCTCGGGCATCAGCCAGGATCAACCCGTAGTTCGCAGTGTGGCGCTCGAAGGCCTGCTCGGCCTCGCGTGCCTTTTGGTATGCGGTCTCGATCATATCGGTGGCGCGCACCGAGTATGTCGTCCAAAGACTCTGGACGAAGGCGACGGCGCGAGCAGCGAAGTTCGCCAGTTCGAACGTTTCCATGTCGACCGGCTCGATTTCCACCGGCTGGTCTTCAAGGATGTTGTCCGGCGAGACTTCGATGCCGGACGGGGCGGGAACGGAGGGAGCGAGAGCGACGACGCTTGTGGGCGCCGCATCTCTTCCTCCGAGCAAACCCACAAGTCTCAGTGCACCTGGTCTATGCATTTTCATGTTTCCCTTGATTCGATTTGTGATGATTGTGATGGTGGATACCAAATTCAGGGTTCCCGTAGGCATTCCCTGGCTTGACCGTCCACCATCAGGTGAGAAGCGGTTTCAGCAATAAAAGGCCTATAAAAAGCCTTTAGATACGCCACTTATTGCTGAAACCGCTTCTGAGTAACCTCTAGTTATCAAGGTACTCTTTTCCTACCCTCTATTTAATACCATTTATGCTAAATTGTCAAGGGGTACCTACTATTTGGCATAATACCCAAAAAAGTGTCCTGAAATAGCATTTCCATGGCTTCAATACTGG
>CAJEYI010000028.1 GCA_903994795.1 uncultured bacterium | reverse complement strand
TGGAACTCCAAGTGTCATTATCGGCACACAGCTGCTTCAGGGAGGTCAAACATACGCAAATGTTGCAGCTCTTATTGATGCGCAGCTAAAGAAGTAGCTACTTCATAGGTATGCGAAAGATACTTCCATACCTAAGTGCTGTCTTCGCAGTCTTGTTTCTGGGTTTTACGTCTTTGTTCTCATATTCACCACAAGGTATTCAGAACTTTGATTCCGCTGTGCATGCGATTATTGTGCATTTCCAGACTCCTGGATTGGTACAATTCATGCTTGTTCTCACTAATTTCGGAGGTGTAGGAGCCATCATAATTGGAGTCTTTGTGCTAATGATTGTGTATCGTCACCGTCCGGACATATTGGTCAGACTATGGGTCGCGCTTATCGGCGCGACCTTTAGTGGTGAATATCTAAAGGCGTACATCCAACGAGCTCGCCCAGAGACATTGACTGGACTACAACCAATTCTAAATTCATATTCGTATCCGAGCGGACATTCAAATGGCAGTATGGTATTTTATGGATTTCTTGCACTATTGCTGTATGTACATGCGCCAACAAGACTTCGAAAAATAGTAGCTATATGTATACCGGGGATACTGATACTGCTTGTAGGGTTATCACGTCTCATGCTTAATTATCATTATGCTTCAGATGTGATTGGAGGGTATTTGCTTGGAGCGTTCTGGCTTACGTTCTCGCTCGCAGTACCCCTGTACTATGAGTTGTACCACCAAACTACGCAGGAACGGCTTGCTCATAGCGAGCCGATGAATCGTCCACTCGTATAGCTGTAGATAAAGTCGTCGTTGTAGTCATTGGTTGGTATACTAGATATATATGAAAATCAAATGGAATGAAGTTACTCGAACGTCACAAATAGCAGCGTTAGTGTTATTTGTGGTAGTGTATTTCCTCGGAATGTACGTTGGTATGCAAGTAGAAAAAAAGAAAGAAGCATCGCAAGTGCCTGAGTGGGCAAAGGAGTTAAGTGCTGCTATGAAAAGTAATGCTAGCAGTACTGCGCCAATTAGTAATCAGAAGTAAAGTAGTGTACTAAAGCGAAATAAACACAAAAGAGCAACCTCTGGTTGCTCTTTTGTGTTGCATGCTTTATACTTAGTTAGACTAACTATTAGTCATTATAACAACATGAGTACTGGCAAAGAAACATCTGAGGCACGGGAAAAGCTTCTCCCGCTCATATTCGAGATGGGAAGGGTACTTAAAAGTGAGGCGCATAAAGATGATGCAGAAATGCCGTCCCATTTGCATATTGAGACATTGCGTTTCATTCAAGAGTCACAAACTCCGTCCATGAGTGATATTGCTAATTACCTTAGAGTTGCACGTCCGACCGCAACTTCGCTCATTAATTCATTTGTAGAAGATGGCATGCTTGAGCGCGCTCCTGACACAGAAGATCGTCGCGTGGTACGTCTACAGCTTTCTAAAAAAGGGAAAAAGGTTCTTGAGGAAGTGATGCAGAAACGGACAGATGCATTCGCTCGAATTATCGCCCCGCTCTCTGACGCTGATTGTATGGAGCTTGCTCGTATTCTAATTATAATTACTCGTACCAAATCATAGATTTTCATGCCTGATTCATTTAATCTCAAAGAGCTACTTCAAAATAAGGCAGTGCAAATTGCACTTGCTGTCGTCGCCGTGATTGTAGCAGGTAGTCTCGCGTACTATCTCATAGAGAGTCAGCCACCGAAGGTCTCATTAGTTAAAGTATCGCAAGGAAACATAGTGGAGGATGTAACGGTAAACGGATTGGTTTCTCCTGTGCAAAACCCCACACTATCATTTGAGGTTGGTGGACAAGTTAGAACCGTCCAGGTCGCTGCTGGTCAGAAAGTTACTGCTGGATCATTTCTCGCAGCACTCGATACAGGCATTCTGTCGGCAAGTATGTCTGCCGCCGAAGCAAAACTAAACCAGCTTGAATCTGGACCACGAGATGTGGACGTCGCAGGACTGCAAACCAGCGTGTTGAATGCTCAGCAGACTCTTTCGAATATTTATACTAACTACCCACAGTCACTTCTAAGCTCTTTGAATTCAGCTCAATCAGCAATCAATACAAGAGCTGATGCACTCTTTGATTTCTCAAATTCAGAGTACCCAGTTTTACTTGGCACAATCCAGAACCCTTCGGTTAAGGTAACGGTTGATACTGAACGTATAGCCCTAAATAGAGAGTTCGCCATCTGGCAGTCAGAAATTTCGACTATCACAAATTCTGCAACACCGGATCAGCTCAGAACCGCAACAGCGAAAAGTATTCAACATCTTGAAACAATACGAAGTTTCCTAGATGATTTGATTGGAGCAATAAATCAAGAACAGGTGGCGACAAGTGTAGCGCATATTCAGCAGGTAAACGATCTTGGAAATGCTAATGCGGCACTCACAACCATAAATGGTCTTATTACCTCGTTAACAAACGAAGGCCAATCAATCACAACTCAGCAACTAGCAGTGCAATCAGCACAAAATCAGCTGGACCAGGTAAATGCAGGTGCGGCAATCCAGGACATACAGGCTCAACGAGCACAGGTGGCAGGAATTCAGGCACAACTTCGCCAGCAGGAAATTATAGCTCCATTTACTGGGACTGTTGCAAGCGTTTCAATAAAACCTGGAGATGCAGTTTCTGCTAATACTCCTGCGATATCTTTAATTCCTAATGGTACATTCGAAGTTGATTTGTATCTTGCAGAAAATGATGTAGCCAAAGTAAAGATAGGAGACAAGGCAGACGTTATGCTTGACGCGTATGGTGTAGGTCAGAATTTCCCGGCAACAGTAGGAACGGTCGAGGCTTCTCCTTCTATTGATCCTCATTCAAATGGAGGGACTTCAGGAGGATACAAAGTCACGCTGATCTTTGATTCTGCTGATCCAAGTATTGTAAACGGCATGCATGCAAGTGCGATTATTCATGCGGGAAGTGCTCAAAATACACTGATCGTTCCTTCATCGGCAATTATTACGAATGGGACATCTAAATTTGTCCTTAAGCAGATGCCTCAAGGACTCGTAAAAACACCTGTTACAGTTGGACTTTCCGGCGCGACCACAACTGAAATTCTCTCAGGGCTTGTGGTAGGAGATACTGTCTCAGTAGTTGGAGCACAATAACCTTATATATTATGGAAAAAACTACTCAAAACTCAAAAAGTCGTGTACCTCTCATGGTCGCAGCTGCATTAATCCTGGTTGTAGGTGGTGGTATTGGAGCACTTGCATATGTAGCGGTATCGAATCAAAGAGTTTACATAGAAAACTCAACTATCGTAGCACCATCGACCGTTCTTTCTCCTATAAGTACTGGAACATTGAATGATGTCTACGTGTCAGTAGGTGATGTCATTGCACCAAATACAGTTGTTGCGCAAGTTGGAACTCAGCTTATTATCTCGACAGCAGGAGGACTTGTCATCTCAACGAATAAAAATATTGGTAGCCAGGTCCCGTCAGGTACTGCGGTAGTTACCACAATTGATCCTGCACAACTTCGTATAAACGGACAACTTCAAGAGGATAAAGGACTCGCGTATGTGGCAGTTGGAGATCGTGCGGCCTTTACGGTCGATGCGTTTCCTGGAAAATCCTATACTGGTATCGTGAGCGAAGTAAGTCCAACGTCTCGGACATCAGACGTCGTTTTTCAGGTTTCTGATCAGCGACAAGAGCAGCAGTTTGATGTAAAGGTCGCGTACGATCTAGCTGCGTATCCAGAACTTAAAAATGGTATGAGTGCGAAAATCTGGGTATATAAGAATAAATAATGCCTAAGCCAACTTCAGATAATTTGAAATGGTGGGTGCTGATCACAGTTATTATCGGGACGTTTCTCGGTCGTCTTGATCAGACAATCGTAAACCTTGCACTGCCGAAAATCATTACAGACTTCCATGTCACTGTCACTGCGGCGGGTTGGATAGGTACTGCGTATATTCTAGCGAATGCAGTATTCGTGCCTATTTGGGGAAAGCTTGGTGACACCATAGGTCGGAAAAGGGTTTATTTAATAGGTTTCGTGATTTTCCTCATAGGCTCAGTGCTTGCTGGGCTTGCGTGGGACCTGCCTTCACTTATTACATTTCGAATTATCCAAGCGATTGCGGGATCAGCTGACTATCCAACAGCGATGGCAATTCTAGCAACGACATTTCCTGATCAAAAGAATCGGTCACAAGCACTTGGAATCTGGTCAAGTGTATTTGGTGCGGCAGCAGTGTTTGGTCCACTAATTGGCGGTCCACTTATAGACAGCTTTGGGTGGCGGTCGGTATTTCTTATAAATCTTCCTGTTGGAATTATAGGGACATTTATGGCATTGAACTTTATAACTGAATCAAAGTTACCAGAACGAGTAGTGAAGTTCGACTGGTTTGGAGCAGGATTTCTTGGTGTGTCACTCGCATCACTCGTCCTCGTCCTTGACCAAGGAACAAGCTGGGGGTGGCTTTCAAATTACAGCCTCATTACCTATGTGGTGACACTAGTTTCCGGAGTGCTCTTTGTCCTAGTTGAACGACGACATCCAGAGCCAATTGTTGATCTAAAATTCTTTTCAAATATGGTATTTGTGAACACACTCATAAACAACTTCCTCGTGTTCATGGGTCTTATGGGCAGTATTTTTCTCGTACCAATCTTTGCACAGACATTCCTCGGGTACGACGCCACTCAGACGGGGTACTTGTTTATTCCTATGGCGATTGGGCTTATGGCAGCCGCGCCGTTCGGCGCGACTCTGGTAGGGAAGGTGAAGCCCGGCATTGTCATTGGTGCCTCAACTCTTGTCGCGGCGTTTGGCATTTACCTCTTTTCATTTCTCGATGTGCGCTCTACCGCTATAGATATTATGGTTCCACTTATAGTTATGGCTAGTGGTCTCGGCTTTGGTATGGCTCAACGCACAAATGCTGTGGCACAATCTGTCGATCCATCAGAAATTGGTGTGGCGTCTTCAGTACTTGCGCTAGTTCGAAATATTGCAGGTGCATTTGGTATAGCGTTATTTGGGAGCTTGCTTAATTGGGCCGAAGTACGGAATGTCTTACATATCTCGTCGTTTAGTCAGGTGTACGTACATACTGCAGTAAATATGGAGACATTTACAAGTCTCATCATACTGAAGGCGCAGGTTGATGCATACGCACTTATTTATGAGATTGCCGCCACGATACTTTTTGTTGGAGCGCTGGCCGCATTTTTTATAGTTGTGCCTGATCGGAAAATTGATCCCGAACTCATGATGGCTGAATAGTGCCTAACCTGTATACTGCTATTACCTTATGCCTCCTGCTAAATCTAGTCTTATTGATCTCCTTCGACCATACTGGGTGTGGGTTTTATGGTTGACCGTTCTCACCATTCTTGCGAACGGTTTGAATCTAGTTGTTCCACAAATAACTGCACATGCCATAGATGCGTATACTAATGGAACTTTAGTGCTTAGAAATGTTATTCTGGAGTTTTTCTTAGTTGCATTGGGAATTTTTCTAGGTACTTTTGCACAAGGAGCAGTCCAAACCTATGCCTCAGAAAGAGTTGCACGAGATTTACGTACAAGACTCGTAGCAAAAATCAGCGTGCAAGAAAATGCCACCATAGAGAAACTGACACCGTCAAAACTTCTCACAAATCTAACTTCGGATGTGGACGCAATTAAAAACTTTGTTGCACAGGCCATATCGTCAATTCTCTCGTCAGTATTTTTGATTATCGGTGCAAGTACATTACTTTTACTACTTGATTGGAAACTCGCACTCGTAGTTATGCTTGTGCTACCAATTATTGCGGGTAGCTTCTATGTGGTGCTTGGGAGGGTTCGTAAATTGTTCCTAAAAGGTCAGGAAGTCATCGATTGGCTTAACTCAGTCATTAGTGAAAGTATTTTGGGTGCCGCGCTTATTCGACTAGTTAATTCACACAGAATCGAACAAACAAAGTTCACGGAAGCAGCACAGGCATCAAAGGATATTGGACTTAAAATCATCGGATATTTCTCACTCCTTATTCCTGTCATAACATTCTTCTCTAACATCGCCACGCTCAGTATTTTGGCACTGGGAGGGTATTTCGTCATTCACGACTCGTTGTCGCTTGGTAACTTTACTGCGTTTAATAACTATTTACTCATTCTTATATTCCCAATTTTGGTCATAGGATTTATGAGCAACATAATTGCGCAAGCAGAAGCATCCTATGCACGTATTCGCGCCGTACTTGACTCAGAAGATCCGAAAGATACTGGTACCGTCACTTCGGATCTTTCGGGTGAACTTTCGGTCACAAATGTGTCAGTGAAATACGAAGATAAAGAAATTCTGAAGGATGTGTCATTTGAAATTAAACCAAGGACCAAAAATGCAATTATTGGTCCAACAGCAGCAGGGAAAACTCAGCTACTTTATCTCCTCACAGGGTTACTTAAGCAAACAGGTGGGGAAATTCTATACGACGGGCATGCATTAGACGAGTTTAATAAGCAACGGCTTCATGAGCAAATCGGATTTGTGTTTCAAGACAGTGTGATCTTTAACTTAACGCTTCGTGAAAATATTGCATTTAGTAGTGTTGTGAAAGACGAAGACTTACAAAAAGCAATAGACACGGCTGAGTTACAGGACTTTATCCGTGACTTACCACAAGGACTCGATACACTTGTGTCAGAGCGCGGAACATCGCTTTCTGGGGGTCAAAAACAACGCATCATGCTTGCGCGTGCACTCGCATTACATCCGAAGATTCTATTCCTTGATGATTTTACTGCACGCGTCGATACACGAACAGAGAAAAAGATTCTTGCAAACGTAGCTGATAATTATCCAGACCTCACGCTCGTGTCTGTAACTCAGAAGATTGTACCAATTGAGCACTATGATCAGATCATCCTTCTGATGGAGGGAGAAGTGCTGGCGATTGGTACGCATACAGAGCTCATGCACTCCACACCAGAATATGTGCAGATTTACGATTCGCAAAAAAGTACCGAAAACTATGAATAATGACCGCACTACATACTTCCTGCCAACAGGTACAGAAGAGCAAAATAAAGCCCAACAAAACACGTTTGTACGCGCATGGAAAAGTCTTGCGCCACTCATGCTCGGAGAAAGAAAGCGCCTTATAATCACGCTTATAGCTGTGCTTGCGAGCACGCTAGCAACACTTCTTGCGCCGGTAATAATTGCTCAGGCCGTCGACGTATATATTGTCCACGGAAATTACATGGGAGTGCTTATGGATGCAGGCTTGTTGCTGCTTATGTATGTAATTGTACTCGTGGCTGGATACAACCAAACAAAGAATATGGGTACTGTAGGTCGAAGTGTTTTATTTAAGCTTCGAAATGAATTATTTGCGAAGTTGCAGGAGTTGCCGATTGCATTCTTTAATCAAAATAAAGCCGGCGACCTTATTTCTCGTATAAATAACGATACTGATAAACTGAACCAGTTTTTTGCGCAGGCACTCGTACAGTTTATCGGAAATGGAAGTCTTATCGTGGGGGCTGGAGTCTTTCTCGTTGTGCTCAATTGGAAACTCGGACTCGCTGCACTTGCACCTGCAGCAATAGTATTTATCATCACTCAATTGCTATCAGGGTGGGTGAAACAAAAGAGTCGCGCTGGCCTACAAAGCCTTGGCTCACTTAGTGCGGAGATTCAAGAAAGTCTTGATAATTTCAAGGTTATTGTGGTGTTCAACCGCCTCGATTATTTCCGCAAGAAATTTAACACAGCGAATGAGCAGAACTACAAAGCCTCAATTTGGTCCGGAATTGCGTCAGGAGTATTTACTCCTATCTATGGACTTGCTTCCAATCTAGGGCAGCTTGTTGTGCTTTGCTACGGCCTATATTTAATAACTACTGGCAATCTCACTATAGGGCTCCTAATCGGCTATATTCTGTATGTAAACAGTTTTTATAACCCACTTCGACAGCTTGCTACAGTATGGTCCAGTCTACAGCTAGCATTAGCATCGCTTGATCGTATTCAAGACGTGCTCTCGCTTTCTACGAACATGCCGATTATTGAAGATTTAGGAAAAGATGAAGTAGAAATGAAAAATACATCAAATAGCTTGTTACCAGTACTGGCATTTGAAAACGTGTCCTTTACATACCCAGAAGGAAAGTCCGTGCTCCGTGATATTTCGTTTGAGCTTGAAAAAGGTAAGACGTATGCGCTTGTTGGTCCCACAGGAGGAGGAAAGACAACCACTGCCTCACTTATGGCACGTCTCTATGATCCGACAGAGGGAAGGGTGTTGCTACAAGGAAAAGATATACGTACCTATAAGTCTCACGAACGAGCTGAAAAGATAGGATTTATCTTGCAGGAGCCATTTTTATTTTCAGGAACAGTTAAAGAAAATATTGTATATGGGAATGCGAACTATGCGGACTGCTCAGATGACGAGCTTGCACGCGCACTAGAAACAGCTCGACTTTCGAGCCTTATTGAACGCTTTGATGGTGGTCTCTCTGCAAAAGTATCTGGTGGGGCAGATGGGTTATCTCTTGGACAGAAGCAGTTGATAGCATTTATGCGCGCTGCTCTACGGAAACCAGAATTACTTATACTCGATGAGGCGACTGCGAACATCGATACGGTTACAGAGCAGATTCTAGAAGATATTCTCTCACACCTACCATCTACCACGACAAAAGTGATTATTGCGCACCGCTTAAATACTATTCGTGATGCGGATCAGATATTCTTCGTGAATGCGGGCGCACTTACGCTCGCCGGATCCATGGATGAAGCTGTGGAGTTGCTAATGCACGGAAAACGTTCGAGCTAGTCGGCATTCTGCAGGAGGTCAGCGGCAAGTATCTTTCCATCAGAGAAAAACTTGCCGACTACATTCGAGCCAGAGTCTACATATCTTTCGTCTGCGACAATGTTTGCGCTACGCAGTGACTCGATAATAAAGTCACGCTCTTTGTCTATGTCCTTGTCCTGTCTGTGGGTAATTTGGTACGTAAGGCTCGATAAACCAACTCCAAGGTCTAGTGTGCCTGCACCGACCCATATGTGCGCCTTCTTTGGG
>CAJEYI010000027.1 GCA_903994795.1 uncultured bacterium | reverse complement strand
GCTCAGATAGTGGTGGGTATGAAAGCCAGCCTGCTGTTGAAAAATCTCCAAGAATTAGCTCGAAGCAGATGAACGCTCAAATGACCACACAAACACCATGACCTGGTACAACTTTATTTTTGGAAAACTTTCACTCGCGTACTTGCCACAAAGCCTTGTGGCGTGGGGAGCAGTTGTGTTTATGGTAGTGGTTGGGGTGACTGCTATCGCGTTGCTCACATACTACAAGCTCTGGAAAAAACTCTGGACTGAATGGTTAACATCACTCGACCCAAAGCGAATAGGTGTGATGTATATTGTGGTGTCCGTCATCATGCTTGTGCGTGGTGCGGTAGATGCGCTCTTGCTTCGTGTACAGCAGGCAACGTCGGTCGGCGACTCTCATGGCATTGTCACATCAACACACTTTCAGGAGCTTTTCTCCGCGCATGGTTCGATCATGATTTTCTTTGTTGCGATGGGTTTTATGTTTGGTCTCATAAATTTAATTGTTCCTTTGCAGATAGGGTCGCGCGACGTTGCGTTTCCATTTCTTAATTCGCTTAGTTTTTGGATCTTTGTATCAGGTGCACTTCTTATAAACTTCTCGCTTATTCTTGGAGATTTTTCAACAGCAGGCTGGCTTTCATACCCACCACTATCTGAGCTTGCATACAGCCCAACTGTTGGGGTGGATTATTGGATTTGGAGCTTGCAAATAAGCGGTATTGGCTCGCTTCTGTCAGGCATTAACTTCCTCGTGACGATTCTGAAGATGCGCTGCAAAGGCATGACGCTCATGAAAATGCCGATGTTTACATGGACCGTTCTTGGCTCGATGTCACTTGTGGTATTTGCATTTCCAATCCTCACCGTATCTCTCGCGCTTCTTGCTCTTGATCGCACCGTCGGTGCACACTTTTTCACTGCTGACGCAGGAGGGAACATGATGATGTATGTGAATTTGATTTGGGCCTGGGGTCATCCCGAAGTGTACATTTTGACACTCCCAGCATTCGGTATCTTTTCTGAAATAGTTCCTGTTTTCTCAAGTAAGAAACTCGCGGGCTACGTATCAATGGTCTATTCAGTTGTCGCAATTGTATTCTTCTCGTTTGTGGTATGGCTCCATCACTTCTTCACGATGGGTGCAGGTGCAGACGTCAATATGTTCTTTGGAATTATGACTGCGGTGATTGCAATTCCAACTGGTGTGAAAATGTTCAATTGGCTCTTCACGATGTATAAAGGTCGCATACGTTTCATGTCTCCGATGTTGTGGTTTATGGGCTTTGTCATACTTTTCACGCTCGGTGGTGTGGCAGGAGTACTAATGGCAGAACCTCCAGCAGACTATCAACTCCATAACAGTCTCTTCCTCGTCGCACACTTCCATACAATGATCGTGAGCGGTGTACTCTTTGGGTATTTCGCAGGGCTCACGTATTGGTTCCCAAAGATTTTTGGATTTAAACTGAACGAGAAAATTGGAAAGCAAGCGTTCTGGTGTTGGCTCTTTGGATTCATTCTTGCCTTCGGTCCGCTCTACATGCTGGGCCTCATGGGTGCAACCCGTCGTCTCGATCATTATGATGCATCGCTTGGGTGGCAGCCACTATTTATAGTGGCTGGTATTGGGGCAGTACTTATTGCAATTGGACTTGTTGTGCAGATAGTTCAAATAATTGTGAGTGTAGTTCAGCGACACAAAAATCTCGATACTTCTGGTGACCCATGGGACGGGCACACTCTGGAGTGGTCAATTCCATCACCAGCTCCAGCGTACAATTTTGCCGTACTTCCTGAAGTCAGTGAACGAGATGATTTCTGGCATCACAAGCACCACAACAGAAAACTTCCCCCACTCCCATACGAAGATATTCATATGCCGAAGAATACGAGTGCAGGAATTATTATTTCGATCTTTGTATTTCTTCTAGGGTTCGGTATCGTATGGCATATGTGGTGGCTGGCAGTATTAGCATGTACTCTTGGAATCATTGCCGTCGTTGATCGCACGTTCTCAGAAAATACCGAGTACGTGCTTAAGGCCGCTGATGTAGCAGAAATGGATATTGCACTTCGTGCACGTCACGCTTCTAATTTACAAACACCATGACACACGTACGCACTATCGAGTCAGACACAAAGACCGTATTTGGATTCTGGACATATCTAATGACGGATCTCGTACTCTTCGCAAGTCTCTTTGCGATGTACGCAGTCCTTCATGCAAATACTGCGGGTGGACCATCAGGAAGAGATATTTTTAGTGGACCAGTCGTGCTCGCAGAAACGCTCATTCTCCTCACAAGCAGTTTCGTCGTGGGCCTAGCAATGCTCGCCGCTCGCGCTCACAAGAAAATGCTGGTTATTTCTGCAGTCGTGCTCACAATGATTCTAGGTATAGGATTCCTTGCAACTGAGCTTGCAGAATTCTCAAGCCTCGTTGCAGCAGGGCATAGTTGGGCACAGAGTGGATTTCTTTCTGGATACTTTGCACTCGTTGGCACACATGGTCTACACATTTTTATTGGACTAATCTGGGCACTGATGTTGCTTGAGCATATCGCACACAATGGTCTCACTCAGAGCAATATGCGTAAGCTCGTGCTTTTCAGTCTCTTCTGGCACTTCCTCGATATTATTTGGATCTGCATCTTTACGTTAGTATATTTACTAGGAATTATATGAACGTACACACCTACTTCGAAGACATCGGCATCTGGCCAAAAGACAACGTGCTTATCTCGTACGTCATGGGATTCATTCTCTCGCTTGTATGTACCGTGCTTGCATACATGCTTGCAACGAGCTCAGTGCTCCTCTTTTCGTTCTCTGTACCAATTGCAGTTTCGCTTATTGTAATCCTTGCAGTTATTCAGTTGGTTGTGCAGTTGAGTTTCTTTTTACATCTTAGTGCTCGCACAACATCGAGAGACAGGTATCTCATTTTTTGTGCGACGATGTTCATCGTTGCCGTCCTATTTATCGGTTCAGTATGGATTATGAACACACTTAATACCCGTATGATGCCAGATACCACAAACATGAACGCATACATGAAAAGTCAGAGTGGTCTTTAGTATTACATGACTATTGCTCGAATAAAGGAATACTATCGCCTCGCAAAACCGGGAATAGTATATGGAAATATCTTCACAACAATTGCAGCATTCTTTTTTGCTACGCATGGGAACTATAGTGTATTGCTTGTAGTTCCGGGCCTTTGCACGTTCGTCGGGTTGTCACTTGTGATCGCATCTGCGTCAGTCTTCAACAATTACTTCGATAGGGGGATAGATGCAAAGATGGAGCGCACGCGAACGCGTGCGCTCGTGACCGGTTCAATTTCCGTACGAAATGCATGTATGTACGGAACGGTGCTCGGCCTTGCAGGCCTCGCACTATTAGTCCTATACGTAAATATTCTTTCTGCCTGCATCGCGCTTTTTGGATTTATTTCATATGTATTCATCTATACCTTTGCAAAACGAAAAACTGCATGGGGTGCTTTGATTGGAACAGTCCCAGGAGCAGTGCCGATAGTGGTGGGGTATACGGCAGTTACGAACCATCTCGACCTAGCTGCGCTTATTTTATTTCTCGTACTTATCTTTTGGCAGATGCCACATTTCTATGCGATAGCACTGCGTCGTATGAAGGAATACGAGAAAGCAGAGATTCCAGTCTTTCCACTACTACACGGAGCACGAGCAACAAAAGTACACATTCTTCTTTACATAATTGCGTATTTGCTCGCGACACTTTCTCTATGGTTGTACGGATTTGCCGGCTATATCTATGTAGCTTCAGTTCTAGTATTTGGTGTAATTTGGTTATGGAAGGGTACGCAGGGTTTTGCTTCGAAAACAGCAGAGACTGATGCTGTCTGGGCCAAGAAATTATTTCTCTTCTCGCTGATTGTGCTCGTGACGTTTTCACTAGCAATCGCAATTACGCCTTTATTTCCATAGTCTAGGAAGCTACTTGCTTGACGCAAGTGGGTCACAGAAGGCATAGTGTATGTAATGAAGTTCTCATGGTTTAAGAAGTTTGTTTCTTTTGTACAAAGTTCGTGGAAGCGTTTTTCTGCGAGCTCTCGCCGTACCAAAATTATTTCAGGAGTGGCTGTAGTGCTTGTACTCCTTATTCTGGTCGTAGTTTTGCGTGGCGGATCAGGTGCGCAGTCTGGAACGACACTTCCGACAGTATCTGTTGCGAGTATTCAGTCATTTGGTGGAACAGGTAGCGGGGTGAGCGTGCTCGGGACAGTGCAGTCGGTAAGTGAAGCTGATATTCTCGCGCAGACGTCAGGGACTGTGCGTTCAATTCATACACAGCTTGGCGCGTCAGTACCGGCAGGGTTTGTAATCGCAAATCTCGATAGTGCAGCAGCATCAGCTTCCGTACTTCAGGCACAAGGAGGTTATGACGCAGCGCTAGCAGCAGAAAAGTCCATAACACTTCAGTCACAAGATTCATCAGGCTCATTTGCAGAAGCGCAGACATCAGTTCGAAATTTATACCAGTCAACATATTCCAATCTTGATAGTACGCTTACAGGACAAGTAGATGCATTCTTTGGTGCGGCGTCCCCAGTTGGTCCATCACTCGTGATAAGTTCACTTACGACAGGTGAATCTCTTCCACGTGAACGGCAGGCAATTAAGGACATGATGACTGCGTGGCGAGGAACGCTCCCTTCTGTAAGTTCTACAGATCCGCTTGCTCTGCTCACTACAATGCAAGTGAATCTTGCAAAAGTTTCAACTCTTCTTACTGACCTTGGTACACTTGCAAACGATCGGAACTCTGGAACTTCTGCAGCTCAAATCGCGAGCCTTACAGCTGCTCGTGCAACCGTTAGCGGCCTCATTGCCTCAGTCTCAGCAGCTCGTGACGCATATAATGCCAAGCAAACTGCAGCAGCAGTTGGTAGCGTGCAATCATCGCAAAGCAGTGTTGATGTAAGTAGTGCACAGGCAACTGTTGAGCAAGCGCTTGGAGGTCTTCGAAGTGCACAAGCAGCATATGAAAAAACTGTGATACGAGCACCAATTGCAGGCACTATTAATTTTCTTTCCATACACATCGGAGATTTCGTAAATACAAATGACCACGTCTCAACAGTTGCTCGCAACAATGCACTCGAGGTTGTGCTGTACCTTTCACAAAATGATCGAAATCGTGTAGCTGTGGGTGACACGGTGACTATTGAAGGGTCATACAAAGGTGTCGTCACCTCAATTTCTCCAGCACTTGATCCTTCGACTAAACAAATTGAGGTGCATATTGCCGTGAATGATTCAAATGCAACTTTGGTGAACGGACAGTCTGTGCAAGTCACGCTACCACCGCTTCCTACTTCTGCTGCGGTTGCGACAGGTAAGGCCTCTGGTACATCAATTGTAACAGGGACCACGACTCCAGCGGTCTCAATCCAACTACCGCTTGCCGCAGTTAAGCTACTCCCGAATGAGCGTGATGTGTTTACAGTCGACGCATCTGGTCATCTTGTAGCCCATAAAGTAGATATAGGAGATGTTACTGGCGATCGTATACAAATACTCACACTGCTCGACCCAACATTGCTAATCGTCACAGACGCTCGTGGCTTCTCAGCCGGTGATGCAGTGCTTGTCGCGTCTAGTTCTGCAACAGGCGGATAACACCCATGACTGAATTCTGGAAATTCTTTATCAAACGTGAGCACTTCACAGTGTTGCTCATGCTTGTGCTTGTGGCCGTGGGTGCATATTCTGCAATCGCAATTCCCAAAGAGTCATCACCAGCAATTGTCATTCCGATTGGCATCATCACCACTGTACTTCCAGGTGCTTCAGCGAGCGACGTTGAGCAGCTAGTCACAAATAAAATCGAAGACCGAGTACTAAGTGTCGAGAATGTTTCGAAGGTCACCTCTAGCTCTGCAGACGGCATGTCTTCTATTACGGTTCAATTCACTGCAAGTGCAGATATTACTAAATCAATTCAGTTACTCAAGGACGAAGTAGACAAAGTCCGAACACAACTCCCAACAGACGCACTCGCGCCGACAGTCACGCAAATTAATTTCTCAGATCAGCCAATTGTTATTGCATCCATTTCAGGGGCTTTAGCACCAGGAGAACTCACTGCTGTTGGGCAGTCAGTGCAAAGCGATCTTGAACGTGTGCCAGGAGTATCTACGGTCGACCTTTCAGGAGTTCGTGCACGCGAAGTGCAAGTGATAATCCAGCAAGCGAAGCTTCGTCAATACAATATCCCAGTCTCGACTATCATAAATGCTATTCAAGCATCAGGCCTCGCATCTCCTGCAGGTTCTATAAGTGTGAATGGTGTGAATTATGATGTGAAATTAAACGCAGGAATTGCAACACCAGAAGACGTCGCTGCAGTCTCCTTTACCGGTCCCGGAGGTGTAGCGCTACATGTAAGTGATGTTGCGAATGTCGTCGATGGTCTTGAAAATCCAACTACCTATTCTCGCGTATCTGTTGCGGGTGCACCTTCACAAGGCGCATTAACTCTTTCAGTACATAAAAGCGCTGGAGGAAATGTTGTGACTACAGGTAATGCTGTGAAGGCTGAAATCGCAAAACTCCAAAAGACAACGCTCTCAGGTACAAAGATGGTCGTCACAACTGACTCATCGAAGACTGTAAACAAAGACCTCACAGAACTCACGCGTGCAGGCCTCGAAACTGTTGTGCTTGTAATTATTGTGTTGCTGCTATCTCTCGGATGGAGGGAAGCGCTTATTTCTGCCGCATCTATCCCGCTCTCGTTCCTCATTGCATTTATTGGTCTCTACGCCTCGGGCAACACCATTAATTTCATTTCACTCTTCTCACTTATTTTGGCAATAGGTATTTTGGTCGACTCAGGCATTGTGGTTGTCGAAGCAATTCATACGCATCTTGAGCATGCACAGAGTAGGTTTGATGCTGCGGCGGCAGCACTGCACGAGTATGCAGTTCCACTGGTAGCAGGAACGTGCACGACCATTGCGGTATTTGTGCCGCTCTTCTTCCTTAGTGGAACGGTTGGGAAGTTTATTGCAAGTATTCCATTTACGATTATTTTTGTGCTCATCGCATCGATCTTCGTTGCTCTCGGTATGGTTCCGCTACTCGCAATCTTTTTCGTAAAGCCTCCGAAGGAGCATGCACGTGCAAACAGACAGGAGCGCGGCATGACACGCATAAAGGTTTGGTATGAAAAATTCATTACCGAAATGCTTCACGATACAAAGCGACAAAATCAGTTTCTTATTCTAATGGGAGTGCTTTTTGTGGTCGCAATGGCGCTTCCTGCAACAGGACTCGTAAAAACGATTTTCTTCCCTGGAGCATCTTCTGACAATGTATATGTGCAGATTGAGAAGCCAGTTGGCACAGTGCTCGATACAACCGATCTTGCGACGCGTGAGGTGGAAGAGATTTTGTATAAAGACAAACGCATTGAATCATTTGTCACAGACGTAGGCGAAGGAAGTGCCTTTACCGGAAATTCATCATCAGGAAGTCAGATTGCAAATATCACTGTGACCCTTAAGGCGGGACACGAGGACAGTACGAAATATGTAGATGACTTACGAAAAGAACTTACGCCAGTAACCGACGCTACGATTACAGTGTCTCAGCCAGCAACTGGCCCATCTTCTGGTGCACCTGTTTCAATTATCTTCTCTGGTAGCGATATTTCTGCAATTACTGCTGCTGTTGAAAAAGGTGCACAGGTATTGCGTGGAATTCCAGGAACAACAAATGTCACAACCAGCACAAAGAATGACAGCTCACAGTTCACTGTTGCGCTCAATACTGCACAGGCAGCAAATCTCGGCGTGTCACCAACTGCAGTTGCAAGTACTCTTCGAACCGCGCTATATGGCGTAAAAGCTACATCGATTCGTTCTGGTACAAACAACATTGATGTGTACGTAAAGCTCGACTTAAATCCCGCATACACTGATCCAAGCAAGACTACAAATACTACGATTGACTCTGTGCGCGCACTCACCGTGCCTGGCGCACACGGACCTGTCCCGCTAGCTTCTATTGCAACTGTTACATTTGAGCCTTCGCAAACAGTCATCGCGCATGAAAACGGCGTACGTACAGTCACACTTTCTTCTGACCTCACAAAGTCAGGTAATGCACAGCAAGTAACTGCTGCCTTCCAAAAGGCATTTGCCTCGCAAGTTCCTTCAGGTGTCACAATGGGCGTGGAAGGAGATTCACAGGACATTGCAAATTCATTTAGAGACATGCTCTTGGCACTTCTCGCTGGTGCTGCATTTATGCTTGCGATTCTCGTACTTGAATTCAATTCCTTCCGACTTGCATTCTATCTATTGCTCATTATTCCGCTCTCACTTATTGGAGTATTTGCAGGACTTTTCATAACAAATTCTCCACTCTCGTTCCCATCAATGCTCGGAGTGATTGCACTCGCAGGAGTCATCATAAATCATGCGATTATTCTCATGGACTCAATTGCGCGAATTGGCAGGGAAGAGTCAGGGAAAACACTTATAGATGTTGTGGTAGAAGCCACATCACTTCGACTCCGTCCAATTCTGCTTACGACAGTCACAACAGTCATTGGTATGATTCCGCTTTCATTTGTGTCTGCGCTCTGGGGTCCACTCGCGTTCACTATTATGTTTGGTCTTGCGTTCTCGCTCTTACTTACACTCCTACTCATTCCGATTATGTATACGAGGTGGCCAGGGAAGAGGGTGCGGGCGCAGTTCAAACAGTAGTAACATCGAGGGTATACCGCACCTTCTCTGCTAACAATCACCACGTGCTACATTTAATGAATGGAAATTGAATCAACCCTAGTCAATAAGAATGGAGATCAACTGAAAGTAATATATCGAGATATTGATTCAGTCTTAGAGCTGGAAGGGCGTGCTGTGTCGGGAGTACATGCTTATTGTTTTTACAAAGATAAATTTGTAATTGTGTATACACCCTTGCATAATTGCTGGACTCCAGCTGGGGGTAGGGTTGAGGCAGGTGAAACTCCAGAGGAAGCAGTCGTTCGGGAAGTGCGTGAAGAAGCAAATATGAAAGTATTGAAACAGGTGTTCTTGGGTTATCAGGATATATTTGAGTCAAATAAGATCATTACCCAAACTCGTTCAGTGTGCATTGTCGAACCATATGGAGACTTCCTATCAGACCCTGATGGTGATATTACCGAGATAAAGCTTATTGATCCAGGGGATTATAAAAAGTACTTTGACTGGGGAATTGTAGGCGACCATCTTATGAAGCGGGCATTAGAATTAAGGGATAGTCTTGAGCAATAATTTTTAAAATTCATCTTTGAAACAAAAGTGCTCCGAGCTACGTAGTATAGGCATAGGGTGTGTGATCTAGTGATCAAGCCCGTTAGCTCGCGCTAACTAAATTCACCTATCTATGAAACAACAGAATAAACTCATTATTCCCCTGGCTGTCTTTGCGTTGGTGGCAAGTGCTGTCACTGGCGTAGTTGGTGTAGCAGATGCAGCTACGTCTAGTCCTAAGTCTACAACTGGCGCACATCAGGGCACTCCGCCAATTGCTGCAGGGTTAGTAACGGCAGTGAGTGGAAACATTATCACAATGACCGACACTAAGAGCGGGACTACATACAGTGTTGATGCTACAAATGCAGCCATCACGAAGCGCGCAAAGCCAACAACTGCGCCCGCGTTAGGCTCAGCACGTCCAACTCCTGCAACTATTACCGTCTCAGGTATTGCAGTTGGTGACATGGTTGCAGTTAATGGTACGGTAAACGGCACAACTATTATTGCAACTAAAGTGCAGGATGGTGTCTTCGGACGTGGTGGCGAGTCCGGTATGGGTAAAGATATGGCAGGTGCAGATCATGGATCTGGTGTGATGGGCACAGTTACTGCTGTACACGGCTCAACTGTGACAGTTACCGGAAAGGATGGAAAAACCTACACAGTTGATGCGACAAATTCCACTATCGGAAAGTTCCAGACTATTACCGTCTCAGGTATTCAGATTGGAGACTCAGTCGGTGTGCAGGGTACAGTGAATGGTACTTCTGTAACAGCAAAAAACATTATGGATGGCATGCCAACTCCACATAAGGTACATTCAACTCTCAATTGCACCACTCCAGATTTCTAAAGGTGTCCTGTAT
>CAJEYI010000026.1 GCA_903994795.1 uncultured bacterium | reverse complement strand
GAATCGTGCTATACAAACAGAAGCGAGCTTGGAACGTATGGGGGCCGATTTCTCGACCCCCCACCCGCGACGGGTGGAATTTATCTCATATTCCTCACCTCGCCCTCTAGTAGAGGAATCGGCCCCTAGGCCGGAAAACCGAGAGTCGATTCCTCTACTGGCCTTTCACTCCTAGACATGGGAGTTGCATTCGCGGTGAGATGGAAGAAAGACGAGAGCCGGAGATAGAAAGAGACCGGCGATAGTCTGCCGGTCTCAAGAGTCTGAATTCAGACGGCGCTTAGTCGTCTTCCCCAAGGCGGAACTTCCGCGAGGGTTTCTCCGCTACCAACTTGTCCAGCTCGGCGCTCACCTGGGCCATGTCTGCCTGAACCTTCGTCCGGTAGCTGGCAACGTTCCGTAGTACATCCATATCCGGCACATCTGCGAGGATTCGCTTACAGGATGCGACGGCCTGCGCGAGTGCTTCATCGTTTGTGACGTTGCGCATGTCGAAGGTTTTCAAGAAGTCAGTGAGGTTTGTGACGGCAGTGTCTCTGAGGATCTTCGGCTTACCGTCCGCGCCTGGAGTTAGCCTGTCTTTGAGATGCGAGACCAGCTCTGCCATAGTTGAGCGCATGACGGCGGTAATCTCCGAGGATGCCTCTTCCATCCGCTGCGCAGCTTTCTCCCGTTCTTGCTCAAACATGCCTTCAGAGATAGCTTTCAAGGCTTCCGGTGTCCCAAAAGAGATGTAACGCCATTGGAAGGAAAACTTGCTCTTTACGATTGATTCGCTGGGATAGTCGCGAGGATTGTAGAGAGACCGGAGATTCTCGGATGCGGTCTGGCAGAGTGACGCGTAAGCGGAGATGAATGTCTCTACCAGCTTGGCGCGAGTGTCGCCATACTCCCGAAGTTTCGTGTCTACCATCGGAATAAGTTTGACCGGCAGCAAGTAAATGCCGATGTCAAACGGTAGGCACAGGTCGTAGAGATAGCGCCGTAATTCCCCGTCCGCCTTGCGGATCGCGTCCAGCTCCTTCGATTCCAAGAGAGTCTTGGAAACCTTGATGAGGTTCTTGTCCGCATCCACTTCGACGGCAGAGTTAGCGACCTTGCGCGAGTTTCCGAGTAGGCCAAACGAAACGGCGATGCAGACCGTTTCACGTGCAAGGTTTGCGCCTTGCGTTTCGACTTCCGGTGTCATCGTTGCTGTTGACATAGTGTTTTCTCCGTCTGAATTTAGACTGCCGTTCTAGTGCCGGTGAGTGTGCCCGTCCGCATGAGTGTGAGTGTGCCCGTCTTTTGCGTGCTCTTCCAAGGCGCGTCTCAGTTCATCCGGTCGGAGATCGGTTCGGAGTGTACGGGTTACCTTGCCACCCGCGAGAGTTGCGACATTGCGCAGAAAGTTCTCCGCATTGTCATGGTTTGCAGCGGACACGCCGTCCGCCGTTGACTTGATTGTCCCATCGGGAAGAATTTCAAGAGTGAGCTTATCGGCTTGCACGTAGTACCTCCGCTTGGCGGTTGCCGGATGCGTTTACAGTCCACTTCAGAGACCACCCGTTACGCTGGGCGGTCTGTGTTACTACTTGCTCGCTATAGGCGCGTTTAATCTCGCCAATTTCGGCCCATCGTGAGTTGAAGGTTAGCTCGCCCGTCGCGCGGTCAAACGTGTAATCGAGTGCCAGCTCGCGCATAGCCAGTTTGAGCAATTCTGGATCTGTGTTCTTCCCGAAAAGCACGGTTGCGGTTTGGTTTGTATAGCAAGGCATGTTATTCCCTGAACTTTCTGCCGGTCGCTACGGCCTGCTCTTCGTAGCGATAGACACCGGCATCTGTGGCGCTCAGGAACTTGCCAGAGGCTTGTAGCCTGAGAGCCTTGATTGTTTCCGCGCTAGACTTCGACACCGGCACAATGTATTTTGCCGACTCCGCGAGAGTGATATTGAGCCGATACGCTTTCCGGCAGCACTCTTTAATCTCCGCCCCTGTCCATCCGTCATCCGAAGGCATAGGTCCGCGCGTCGGTCCATACTTCGCGAGGTATATATCCCAGATTGCGCTGCGCTCTTCTTTCGTTGGGAGATCAAAAAAGAAAGTTCCCAGCGTGAAACGCCTGCGCAGTTCAGGGGAAAGCGAATCGAGTCTGTTACACGTGGCGAATACGCAAGGTTTGCCATTGCTCATGGCGTCTATCGTGGCAAGTGCCTTGCGCAAATTCTTGTTTGAGTTTCCGACGAATTGATCTTGCATCGCAGCAACGTTTGCAGAGATAACCGGCACGCTGAATTCATTCGCAATTGCTTTTACTGCCTGCGATTTTCCCGCGCCTGGTACGCCAAGCATTAGTAAGCCGTCTGCCTCACGGTCTGCAAACCAGCTCAAGAGAATTCCTATCAGCTCGGTTTTCGTTGAGTTCCCGGAATCTTGCGCAACGGCCTTCTCTATTTCATCCATGAAGACCGCGCACTTAGGCGCATCGTTCCCATTGAAAACGGCAGACACGTATTTTTTGAACTGATCGAGTCCGCCAAGGTCGGAAAACGTTTCTTTCCCACTCCAGACCTGCAAGCCTGGAGTCTGCTCTATCATCTTGCGTTTACGATTCCAGCATTCGGCAACGTCAAAACCCTCGCGCGAGATTGAAAGAGATAGGCTAGACTCTGCCGCGAATGCAGAGAGTCCCGTTACGGCATCAACGGCCTTGCTGGTTTCCTCTTCTTTTGGTTCCGGCAGTTCTGCCGCTTTGAACGTTTCCGCGACAATGACGGCCAGCTCTTCAGCGGTCGGCAATGCTTCGTCAAGCACCAACGAATGTTCTGTAAGTTCTGCCGGAAGCGTGCTACCAGAGACCGCAAGCGATACCAGCATCGAACCGTTACCCTTGAAACGATCGCGCAAGTTCAGAACGGCTTGGATTACCGGCCCATCTTGCCAAAACAGTTGCAAATTGTGAGCGAATAGAATCACATCGGCGGGAAGGTTTTGCGCGAGTCCAAGGCAATCGGTCGGACGGGCAGAGACCATCTCTGCCGCTTGGCCATTTAGTACCTCTGCCGCTACGCTTTTTCCCAGTTCGTTGATTCCCTGCAAACCGCGCATTATGTCCCACTGCATAAGCGGAATTGCATCTTGCTTTCCGTTCAAAGCTACTAGCACGCTCTGAACACTAGAGACCGCATCTGCAGACCGAATTACTACAATCGGAGTTCCGGCGCGTCTCGATGTCCTAAATTGGGTTTGGAATTTTGTCATCTAACTGCCTCATTTAGTTGAGTTTTGCGGGTTACTTCCCGCTTCCGATGTACTGGAAAGTAGATTATAACACGCGTGTCAATAGGAAAGTTTTACCTAGTACGAGAGTGTACCGGAAACGTATCATGTAATACTTACCGCGAAGGGATGATTCGCTGGCGCGGGCGAGCGCCTATACGATGGCGAAACTAAAAAGCTAGCGATTTCAATAGCTTGATTCGATGGCAAAGAATATATGTTGACAAGGTTTGGGAAGTTTGCTAAGACTGTGAACGTTGCACGCGGGAGTTTCCCGTACACTCGCACCAAACGAGGAACACATCATGGCAGCATCCTTCCAACTGACAGCCGAAACAATCCCAAGTCTAGTTTCCGACAACTTGGCGTTTGAGTTCCCGCAACCACTCACCGAGAAATACCGCCCGCGCACGATTGGCGCTTTCGCCGGGTTGGATAAGGTCAAAAAGATCATGTCCAAACTCGCTACAAGCCCGTTTAACAGCGCGTGGTTCTTTCTTGGACCCTCAGGGACAGGAAAGACAACGATGGCGCTTGCACTGGCCGCAGAGATGCCGGGAGAGGTACACCACATCGCGTCTAAAGCCTGTGACCTTGATACCGTGCGCGAGATTGCGCGGCAGTGTCATTGGTGTCCACGGATGGCGAACGATTGGACGCCATGCAAGATGCACGTCGTTATCGTGGACGAAGCCGACCAAATGAGCTATCCGGCTCAGCTCGCTTTCCTGAGTCTCTTGGACGCTACAGCCTTCCCGCCTAACACAATTTTCATTTTTACTGGCAACGATACCGCGAACCTGGAAGCGCGGTTCCTTTCGAGATGCCGGGTGCTGGAATTTTCTAGCTACGGGATCTCGAAAGATGCCAGCGCGTTACTCGAAAGAGTCTGGGATGCAGAGGCCGACAATCCGGTCGAGCGCCCGAACTTTGCGCGGATCGTCAAAGAAGCAAATAACAATATTCGCGAGTCGCTGATGCGGCTGGAAACGGAGATTATGTCATGCTGACAGATGCCGATGTACTTTACATCCGTGACTCGCCAACTGAGGATTTGCGCGAAGAACTGCAATACACGAATGATGAGGATTACAAACGGGCGCTCGCCCACGAGATTCTGCGAGCACGAAAGAAAGATCATGGAGCCGAAGCCACAACCTAAGTTTGTCGCGGTCAAGGATTTCGTGTACCGTGGCAGCCAATTGATCGCCCGCGTCGTCTCGCATACGATGGCGCGGCGGATCGCGAACGCTCTGAACATCTATAAGCCAAAAGAGAAAGGGTACTAACATGATGCGCGACACATTCGCTTCGATTCCGCTGGAGAAAGCCGTCCTGTGTTGCGCTTGTGGAGTGATTTCAAATTCCACCGGAGACCGCTGCCGCGTCTGCGACGGCATCGGCGGCTTGATGTCCCTGGCTCGCGTCCTGGACGAGCGCGAAACTAACACGCAGACCGAAATAATCGAAATCGATCTCAACGGAAAGGTGAACTAACATGCACATCGACCGCATCCACATCGTAGAACGAGAAACCAACGAGCATTACGACTGGCCGATCTTGGCGCGCTCGGAACCGTGGGAAGACCGGATTCGCCGTGAGAACCGCCAGATTTCTGCGCTGTTTGCTGGCGTGTGCATTGTCGGCGCCGTGATCATCGCTTGGTTCGTTGTTTGGTTACATCCTTGGTAATTGCACCAAACTTCACTTAGCCGAACGCCAACTCCGTGTCCCTGATCGGCTCCGACTTCATGAGAGTGTGCGGCGGGAAGTCTGCTTCCTGCACTTCGATTTCAACTCTGGCCGGCGAGCCGTAGAACTTCCGCGCGATCAATTCTGTCACCTGAGCATCGTCATCGTACACAATGCCAGTCAAGGCATCGCCCAAACTGCGAACTAGCTTATCGAGGTCCGGCTTCGTGATCTTGTCGAGCCGCTTGACTGAGATTTCCTTCTCAAAGTAGAAGTCTAAAATCAGACGAACAGGGACGTTTTTCCCAATTGTCACGAAGCGATTCTTTCGCATCGCAAGATGCGCGAGATCAGCGACTAATTTGCGCCAGCCCTTGAGCTTTGCGTTGTCGCTGACGATAACCGGGAACTTCATTTTCTCGGCCTTGAACGCTTTCATCGAGCCCTGGGGAACGGGAGTCCCTTCGACTACGAAACGAAGACTCGTGGGGATATTCATGCTCTCACGCTCCCCTTTCTCATGTTGCAAGCCCAGCACACAGCCGCGTTGATCGGATCGCCTTCGTCATCAACAATCCGGTCGTCCCTGTGCGCAGCTCCCATGCCTCTACCTTGTGCGTGATCGAAGGTGGCGTCTTTGAGAAGATGCGGGCCAACTCCGCAGACATTGTGCTGCCGGAGAACCATGACTGCCAAGCGGCGCCTGTACTCGATCTCACCTTTCGCGGTATCGCAGCAAACCTCACGACCCGAGGGGTAGCGCCTGACGGCGCCGTCGAGGATTAGTTCGTAGCGAAGGCTAGGTTTCGCGGTTACGGGCATTGGCTTCCAATCTCAACATCTCCAGCCGCGGCCCGAGCAATTCAAGTTCAAGCGCGGCTTCATAGGTCATCCCGGGATCATCGTTCACCTGACGAACCAGTTTCATAAACTCTTCCCACATAAGATACACCGAATTGTCTAAATTCAGACTCAATCTGGTTCTGGTCTCGACAAGCGCCTGTGGATAATCCTGTGCAACCTGTGCACGAAATAGTTTCGGCTTCTGCTTGGCGGCCTCTCGCACGTCAGCGTCTCGTTGCAGCGCGGCCGGTAGTTGCCTGTAAATTTGAGCTGTTCCAAATGGCATCTGCAAGATCGATTCGCCAGCATTCGGACTAGCCTCTTCGTAGAGTGTCTTGAAAGCATAGATGGAACTGCGGTCGTATCCCGAGAGCAGTTCGATTTCGATGATGCAGGCGCCCATTGACTCGTAGCCCAAAACTACGAAGTCTCGGTCGCGCTCCATCTGCACTGCCAAGCGGCCTATCCGGGCCCAGATCCTGCCAGCTTCCACCGCTTGCTTGCCAAGGCTCACCAGTTCGTTAAAGCGCGTCCTGGCGCGTTCTGTGCTCGCTGGCGCGGCATCTGACGGAGGGATGACAACCGACTGGACGCTCATGCGGCCTTCTCCAGCGAGATCGGCGCAGACTGCGGAGATTTCTTGCGTTTATAAGATCGCCTGACTTCGTTCATCATCACCTTCTTCGCCAACTCGGTCGGCGCACTGACGAGATACCGGTTCAGTTTCCTGAGCCGCTTCAACCGATTATGCCGTCCTCGCGCTTCCTCCGGGCTCATATCCTCAAGAACTGCTGGCCTTCGGGAGTCTCGCGCCACTTCGGTGCCCCACCAGCTCGTTTCTTATCCAACTCCGCAAACAACTCTTCCCAGTCTGAGATCGAGAAGCGCTTCGCATGTTTCCCGCGCTCCTGCAGCAGCCAGCGGATATCGTCGGTGCCGTAGCCGGTACCGTGCAGCACAGAACACTCGCAAGTTTCTTGAACATGATCGGTGTGCCAAGTGTCGAGGAGCTTCAGGATGTTGGACAACGACGGCAGTTTCTCTGCACTGCGTCCCCAACTGTCCAGTGCCCATTCAATCGCCTGCACTGGGTAGGGCGCGAGGTCGGTGATGAGTTGGTCCATCCTCGTTTCCGAAAAGGGTCTGCCGATCCTCGCCGCCATTGCTGTGATTGCCGCTAAGACGCGATCTAATTCGGGCAGCGGCCTCACCGGTTGCCCGGTCGTCGCGCTCGGCAAACGTCTCTGGGAGCTGTCTTGCATATTTGTTCCCTCCGTTTCTGGTTTGCTGCATCCGATCCCAATTGGCGACACCGGCTCGCCAGTTTTTCATCGGAACTTTCCCAACCATCCAGCCATTCGTTTCGTAATGCAAGAAAAACGCCACCGGGTCCACAGTCGGGTGGCGCGTTTCACAGTAAGAGAATACTTCTTCGTAGGATGGCTTAGTCATAAAGTCATAATGCCTAAGATTCTAGATCGGACGCAGCAAAAGCTGGGGGGCCTTTGCAATGCCTTTAGTTCTGAGTCGGCACGTTGCAACATGCAGTGTGTCTTGGCTCAATGACCCCGCGCAGGAGGTCATCCCCCCTAACGATGGACCACGGAGCATTGTCCTCTGGGCACCGACCGACACTCCCCGGAACAATCCTGGTTGTCTCGGCAGACTACGGCCACAGGCGGAAGCAACTCAAATTGTCGAGGGTTTCGCAAGGGCCACACTTTCGTGGGAGTAACAGGAAGCTGGCGGCCCTTGCGAGAGACGTTCCAGCCCCCGGCTACTCCCAATAAAATTCTCCGCCAACTATACACCTCGTGTCAAGGGCAAAAAATAAATAAACTATTCGCTTGACAATAAAAATAAAATAATACATACTCCGCGACGCATGGCAAAAGAAACTGAGAAGGTTCTAAAGCCAAAACCGAAATGCGCGAGCTGCGGTTCAAGTCAGACGTATCTCCGAATAACAACCGGAGAGCGGGTCTGTAAAACTTGCGGTTCGGTCGCAAAGGAGAAACCGTGAAAGTCTACAACGCAACGTTCCACAGCTCCAAAAATGGAGATGCCAAAGTAATTCCGGTTGCCGCCGCGTCCCTGCAACATGCCGCGCGTAAAGCCGAAAAAGAATCGGACAAGCACGGCGAACTGGTCGAAGTGAAATTGTCGAAGGACATCATCATCTAGGAGTCGAACATATGGCCGTTCAGTGGGACGTAAAATCGAGCTGCACTCAAGAGTGGCGATTCTTCCCCGAAGATATCGTGGTGAAAGCCGCGCTCAACGGTCGGCACGTTCTACCCGACATCACGGCACTAGCGCAAGATATTGCCACGAACGGCCAGCACACACCGGTCCAGATTCGCAAGGACGGCGGCAAGCCGGTATTGCTTGCTGGCTTTTCTCGCTGGCGTGCCGTGTCGGAGATCAACAAAGGGCGTCCAGCGTCCGAGCGAATTCCACTGCGCTGCACTTATGTTCAGTGCTCAGAGGAAGAAGGCTTCCTGACGGCCATCTCCGAGAACCGGATCCGGAACCAGACCACCGAACTGGACGACGCTTACAACATCAAGCGGCTGATGAAGCAATACGCGAAAACGGAAGAACAGGTTGCTCAGATTTATTTCCCTGGCGCTGCAGGCGACGAACTCAAAGCCGCGATCCGGTGGGTGCGCAAGCGTGAGGCTCTCGTCAATCTCTCGCCGGAAGCCGAGCAGGCGATGAAGGACGGACGACTGAAGGGATCGGCGGCAGTCGCGATTGCCAAGCTCTCGCAGGATCAGCAGAAGGCGGCGATCTCGAAGGCTCCGGCTAACGGTAAGATTTCGGCGCCGAAAAAGAGCAAGCCAAACATTTCCATGCTGGCGACCTCGATCTTCCACGGGGCGGACATCGAGAAAGCGAAAGACAGCGATGCGAAGTTTTGGGAAGTGGACCGAATCCGACTCTTGAAACTCTGGGATGCGCTCCATGCCGAAGGCTAAAAAGAAACCGAAGCCTCCGCGCGGTCCATGCTGCGCAAAGATACGAAAGCGCACGACACTCGAAGTCGTTGGCTGCGCGGTCAAGCGAGCGCCGCTTCGACGAGTCTCCGGAATGCTGACTTCGGTGAAAGTGTTCTTGTGTTCGCGTCACGTTCAGCGTGCAGATATTCGCGGAATGGTTATGGGGGGGGGGCGAAGTAGATGTCGAGTGAAGCGCTAGGTCCGATGAAAATCCGCAAGCAGCTCCACCAGAGCGGGCTCGAAATGCTCTCAAAATGCGGTATTCAATTTGAATTCCGCTACCTCAAGGGCATGAAGCGCAAGCCGAAGTCATTTCTGATTTGCGGCACGGCGACGGACGCAGCGGTTGGCACCGATCTCGATTGCAAGATCAGGACCGGGGATCTTGAGCAGGAGTCCGTCATCTTGGACGTAGCGCGAGACGCGGTGAAGTACCATCCTGAGCGCGACAATATCGAGCCAGAAGATGACGAAGTAGGCAAGTCGAACGAGCAGATTCTTGGCGACGTGACCGACAAAGCCGTGCGCCTCGTTACAGCACATCACAGCGAAATCGCACCCACTGTGCTGCCGACTGCAACACATCGCAAGTTCTCGATCAACATGGACGCCTGGTTGAGAAAACGCGCAAAAGAGATACATGCTATGGCCGAGACGATGGAGGTCAAAGGCTTCCAGAAAATCGCGCACCAGCAGGCAGCGTACTTGAACGCCGCTGCGCGTGATGGATTCGACTTCGTTGGCGAGCAAGATATTGTCGAGAAAACGGAAACGGCTCTCGTGATCCGCGACGTTAAGACGAGCAAGAAATCTCCGAGCGAGGACACGGCCGAAAAGAGCAACCAGTTAACAGCCTACGCAATCGCCTCACAGGTGCTCGATGGCAAGTTGCCGGACGCGATGAAACTGGACTACCTGGTTGATCTCAAGAAGTCCACGAAGACGATGACGCTGACCACAAGGCGCGACGATCAGCAGGCGATCACTTACTTGAACCGAATCGTCAACGCGATTGCGGCGATTCGGTCTGGAATCTTTGTTCCGGCTCCTGATCAAGCCTGGTGGTGTGACAACCGGTATTGCGGTTATCACTCAATCTGTCCGCATGTGAAACGCACGGAGATGTCTTTGCCGCAGTTTGTGCAGATCAAGGAAGCTGATATCTTGAAAGATGAAAAGTGAGGTCCCAAATGAAAATGAAAATATATAGGCAGGGCGATGTACTCATTAAGCGGATCAAGGCTGTTCCGCAGACCACAGCCATAAAGCGCGAGAGTGGGATTCTGGCTTTCGGAGAAGTCACGGGGCATTGTCACAAGGTCGAGAATCTGGATCAGGCTGAGGTTCTCGAAATCGGCACCGACCTCTTCTTGCGTGTGAGTGGAGACGAGGTCCGCATTGTGCACGACGAACATGCACCGATCAATCTGCCCGCTGGAAATTATGAAGTAACGATCCAGCGGGAATACAGCCCTGCGGAGATTCGCAATGTCGCGGATTGAGAAGTTAACCGCAGAACAAGAGGCGCGTATGGCCGAATGGCGGGAGAGATGGACCGCCATCGGCCTGAGCACGGAACCATCGAATCGACCCGAGGCGGAGCGGGGAATCGTTCTCGCCTATAGCAATGCAAAACTACCAACTCCACGCATCGTGTGGTGTAATTCCCCATTATCCCAAGGAATCACGCGGTCTATAGTCCTCGATCTCATCAAAAATAAAAGCGTGGGGGCCAGCGTGGGGGCCAGCGTGAGGGCCAGCGTGGGGGCCAGCGTGGGGGACAGCGTGAGGGACAG
>CAJEYI010000025.1 GCA_903994795.1 uncultured bacterium | reverse complement strand
AGAGGGTGGTGCAATTAGCCTGCGAACTTCGGTGCAATTAGGGTGAGAATTCACCACGTACGTATTGACTTAACACGTTCGAGTGTTACTATGCTTACGTTCACCCTGAAGGAGAGAGTCGTACATGTCGTGGTCTTTCAATTCGTGCTTAGGCACGGTATTCAGTGTTAGCGCGGGCGCACTTGCAGCCGCGCACCACCCCGGACTGGCGGCTGTCGCCCTTCTTCTGGCGGCAATCAGCTTGGTTGACACCAACCATGATCATCCGGCATGTGGTGTCGACGGCCACAATTGGAGCGTCTGACACCAGCAAGTCGGCCGCTCCACCCTCGACCCGGACACGCATCTCTCGCGTGTCCGGGTCGCCTCATTTTATTTCGTACAAAGGAAGATTACATTGCATGGATCAGCTCTGTAGTTATCCCAGAAATCAGTACCAAGATCTTCCGCACCTTCTTTTGCAATGAATGGATCTTTGAATTCAATATTTTTGAAGCCAGTTTCTATGAACACTTTTTCGATAGTGGCTCGTGACCATTCAAAATTAAAGAAATGAAGCAGGGGTCGGTATGCACCATCCTTCATACTCTGATAAATAGCTATTTTGCGTTGGGCGCCATCGATTTTTGTTCCAGTGTATGGCTCAATTGCAACTCCATACTTTGGATCTGTGGGAAGTGTCGAGTCTGGATTATCGAGCATCGCAATAAATTTCCCGCCGTCTCTTAGTGAAGAATAGACATTTCGAGCTAGTCCTCGAAGCTCAGTTTCGTACTGAGCATGATCTATCAGGAAAAACCCCAGAATAGTATCCAAAGTACCCAAGTGTTTATTTGGGAATTCATCATCGAAGTCTTTTGAATATGCATTTAGTACATGGTATTCAATTCCTTCAGGCTGTGTTAGCTCTATCTCTCGAGCAATACTAATTTGTCGGAAAGATGAATCAAGTGCAATGACTTCAGCAGCTCCAGCTTTTTTTGCAATTCGGGCGCGGTGCCCAGTTGCCGCATGAAATACACCCACCTTACCGCCTTTTGCATATTCCTCGAGCAAGGCTTTTGCATTTGGGTCATATACATATTTCTGAATGGGTGTTTCTTCAACGAGTTGGTATTCAAACGCAATTGAATCATATTGACGTTTATCGATATGCTCAGGGTGTTCGTATCCTGTATATTTTTCTTTTATTAAGTCAAATGCCTCTTCGAAGCTCGAAACGAAATGATCGAAATAAAAACGTCTCCAGGCACTCTTTCTCTTTTCGAGATCGGGAACGATACCAATAACTTTTTTGTCATAAAGCTCTTTTGCAATTGTTACTTCGGCACACGTACCAAAGCCAGGGTCATCAAAATCAGCAACCACTATATCTGATTCTTTTATATATTTCTTATCCTTACCTAACACAAAGAAAGGGTCGTAATCTTTTGCTTTAAAATCTTCCTCGAACTGATAACCGATAAATTGCTCAGGAAGTTCAAAACCATATCTGTCAGCAAGTGCATGTAAATCCTGGCGCTCTTTGGTTAGGGCATCAAATTTTTTCCCAGTAAAACGCATTGATATAAAGACTCTCAGTTTTTGTTCAGGCATACGAAAGTAGTATAACCTACACAACTGTGTCTTAATACATTCCGGCACACTGCGGAGGAGGTGGGATTCGAACCCACGAGACCTTTCGATCTGACAGTTTTCAAGACTGTTTGTTTCGACCACTCACACACTCCTCCGCGCTACGCCGGAATCAAATCAGGAATTACTGTAGTAAATTCCAAGAACCGATTCCTGTGCTTAGGGTTGTTTGAACCAACCTCATTGAAATACCGTATCACATCTTCTCTATTTTCCAACATCACACATCTATTTCCTCGTATTTTTGCTTTAAAACCTAATGATATAAGTATCTTGTAAACTGACTGAAGTAAAGGAATAGACCTGTTTACGATTGATATCCTTGGATAAGAATATATTTTATTTTTAATAGTGTGACGCTCGGAATAAATACATCCATCGGTATCCATTAGTCCTCGTATACAAGAGGTTGAGTATTCAGTATTTTCTTTAATCCAGTCTGGGATGTCCACTTGTTGGAGAGTTTTATTTCCTGAACGCAAACCGATTGAATTTAAAAAGGTACTAAGTTTAGTCTTAGAAACAACAATATCTATTGCCCGACGTGGGACCCGTAGTCTTAGACTGGGAGTCAGTTTAAAAAGCCTAACAATTAGATTTGTTATGAAAGGAATATATTCAGCATCCTTTTCAGAGTCGACGGTTATTTTCAGTTGCCTGTCTGTTATGCCGCCATCTCCTAAAACAATACCAACAAATTCAGCGAGCTCCCCTGATCTTTCAGGGGTAAAGATATCGTCTTGAATTGCGTAATTACCTAGATTAATTCTATTGTCTAGCTTTGCTATCATTCACTAATTTTACCAACTCAGGAAAAAATTAATAGCTAACTAAACAATCTCAGCAGGTTGTGAAGTTGTGGCGATTGAGTCTGGCGCCGGAGTGGAAGCGGTGGTTGTGTGGGTCGTTACCGTCGTGTGAATTTGGTTGTTTTTGTTCTTCTTCCAGAAGATGAGGTAGAGGATTTCGAGAAGTCCGGCGGTGTTTATAATCATGAACACTACGAACCACCCGCTCTGGTTATTTCGTGCTGCGTGCCAAAGGGCGAAGCCTTTCCAGATAAGTGACCAAACTAGCAACACACCTAGTCCAGCAAGAACAGCGACGACAATTCCTGGGATAAAGGTGGGATCGATACCGGCTGAAGTAAAGGCATTTGTAAGGGTGTTTGAGAATGGGGGCATGCGTCTATCGTAGCATAGTTGTAAGATGGTGGTATGCGATACCTAGGAATTGATTTTGGAACCAAGAAGGTTGGGCTAGCACTTTCAGATGAAAGTGGTCGCATGGGGTTTCCGCATGCCTCGGTTCCAAACGATGGAAGACTTATTGACTACGTACGTGATCTTATAAAGCACAAATCAGTGGAGACTGTAGTAATAGGGGAGTCGAGGAATTTTGCGGGGGAGGCAAATGTAGTGCACTCCAGTGCAAAAGAGTTTGCAGCTTTGCTAGAACGAACCGCAGAGGTTACGGTCGAGTGGGAGCCCGAAACCATGACTACTCAAGAAGCACGTCGAGATATGACTGGTGTGTATACCGGAAGTTATGCGGCAGTCGACGCATCGGCCGCAGCTCTTATTCTTACGAGCTACCTTTCACACGCAAATCCTAGTACAATTTCAGAATATGATCTCGATTGATGAATTTTCAAAAATAGAAGTGAAGGTTGGCACGGTGATTTCTGCTGAGCGTGTACCAGAGACGGACAAGCTCCTCAGGCTTGTTGTGGATTTTGCAGAGGAGTCAGGTCCCCGACAAATTGTGTCTGGAATAAATGCATATGTGAATGAGCCTGAGGATCTTGTGGGACGACAATTAGCGTTTGTTACAAATCTCGAACCACGCACAATCAAAGGTCTTGAATCAAATGGCATGCTCTTCGCGGTTGGTAACGCTGACACATTTGCATTTCTAACACCTGATCGACACGTTCCGCCCGGAACAGCTGCACACTAAGGTATACTTAGTGTAATGTCCGTTGATAACCGAGTTAGAAAATCCGGAAATATCGCAAGTCGCGAATTTGCTATACAGTTCGCTCCCCCCACGTACCTTTCACAGCCAACGGTGGGCATCGATATTGCAGCAAGTGGCGTGAAGGCTGTGAAGTTAGTAGAAAAGATGCACGGACTTGAGCTCGACTACTACACAGAAGAAAAATTTCCAGCCTCAAGTGTTCCTGGAATAAGTCCAGATGAACAGCCAGAGGTTGGGCCGATGCTCGCAAAGCTCGCAAAAGAGCGGCGCATTCATACAGCAAATGTAGCTCTCCCCGAGGCTCGTGGGTATTTGTTTGAAGCGGCTGTTGATGGGGAGAACATGACTGAGTGGTCTACGGGTATTGAGCAACATCTTGATGAGTGTGTGCCGCTACCACCAGCAGACGTCGCCTTCGACGCTGTACCATTTTTGAAAGAAGGAACAAAGACGCACATGATTGGTCTTGGGTGCGCTAGACGTCTTGTGGACGACACGATTTCACGTTTTAGTTCAGCTGGAATTTCTGTGAGGTCTCTTGAAAGTGAACTGTTTGCGTTACCGCGAGCACTTCTCGCTCGTGGAGATAAAGAGACAGTGCTTATTGTGGATATCGGAAAGATGAGCACTAAGCTGCTTATTGTTTCAAACAGACTACCACGACTTGCAACCACGCTTGATGTTGGAGGGCATGCGTTTACATTAGCGATACAAAAATACTTTGGTGTTACTGAAGACGAGGCTCGGCAAGTGAAGTCTGAACAGGGGCTTGTTGCTGGAACAAATAGCGGAGAGTATATAGCCGCAATGCTTTCTACAGTCTCTGTAATTCGAGATGAATTGCTTCGACGTATTGATTATTGGGATATGCACAAAGCAACAACTCCTGGATATGAAAGTATCTCGCGTACAATTCTTGTAGGTCGAAATGCAAACTTGCGAGGACTTCCAGAATATCTCGAAACCGCACTTAAAATGCCAGTTGAGCTTGGTGACGTGTTTGTGAATTTTGCACCTCGCGCCGACTGGGTGCCTTCAATTGACTACCTTGACTCACTTGGTTTTGGAACAGCAATTGGTCTTGCCTTGCGTAACTACATGTAACACATATGTATTCAGAACTTACAAATTTAGTACCAACCAAACAGCGAAAGTCTTTTCGTGCAGAGTATTTTATACGGCTTGCGACAGTCGCAGTATTGTTTGTAGTTGTACTGGTCATTGCACAAGGAGTGTTTTTGCTCCCTTCATATTTATATGAAGGTGTAGTGATTACATCTAGAACACAGGAATTGCAGAAACTCTCGGCACTAATTGGCAGTATGCCTGAACAAGAGGCTCATTCTCAGATGCAGGCACTCGGTGCGGAGTCGACATACTTACTTGGTATGCAGAAGGCCGGAACAGCGAGTACGGCGCTGCGCGCCGTACTCGCTGTTCCGCACAAAGGCATTATAATTTCAGGACTTACATTTCAGCAGTCGACACCAACAATTCCAAATAGAACGATCCTGCTTACGGGTGTAGCAGCGACACGTGACGAGTTGCGAGGTTACAGTACGGCGCTCAGCGCACTGCCATTTGTGACAAATGTGGACTTACCAGTTAGTAGTTATGCAAAAGATACGAGCCTTCCGTTTACAATAACCCTTACGGGCACACTACAACCATGATCCACAAAGCATCTGTACATTTCATGTGGGCACTCATGCTTCTTGTCCTAACCCTAGGTGCGTATGGGTATGTCTACTCGAGGGTGTCTGCACGAAGTGTCCAAGCAAATTCTGTAATACAGCAGATTAAAAATCAAAACGACGCATCAGTAAAAGCGACTCTTGCAAAAACTCAACTCGCTCAACTGTCCACACAACAAGCGGCAATTACTCAGTACTTTGTTTCTACATCGGACGTGGTGCCATTCATTGAGAAGCTCCAAGCGATAGGGAAATTTGTAGGTGCAAATGTGCAGGTCGTTTCTGTGGCAGCTGCACCCGCATCGCCATATGGGCACTTAAATCTTTCAGTCAGTATTACTGGGACTTTTGATGCCGTGTCTCGAATGCTTGGTGCTATTGAATACCAGCCATATAACACTTCTATCAACTCACTCTCACTTACCGCAGCGGCACCAAGTCAAGTCAGTGCCAGCACCACGCCAGCAACTTCACTCATGCCCGTATGGAATGCGTCAGTAGTGTTTGGGGTTGGCGCTATTACCACGGCCGCAACATCTACCGCCACAACAACACCATGAAAACCATTCGAAAAATTCTAGGACGGATCGCCAAAATATTCTCGTACGGAGAGAATATTCGACCTGCACGGGATTGGTTTATATTAATTACAACAGTTGCGATACTTTTCGCAGTAAGTATTGGATGGAATATTCTATTGTTTAGACACTTTAAAATACAGAAAGTGGCAAATGTCGCAGCAACAACTCCTGCGCAACAGGATATTGGAGATTCAATTCCACAGATCCAAAGTATTTTTAAAGACCGAGCAACTGAAGAAGTGAACTATCAGCAAAACTATCACTTCGTTGACCCATCGCTTCCGGGAAGTTAGTGTGGATAGGTGCGCGAGTGGTAGGTATTGTCCCCATAGCTCAATGGATAGAGCTGCGGACTTCTAAGCCGTAGATGTAGGTCCGATTCCTGCTGGGGACACAGAGAGTGATAACAAAAGGCCAAGCAAATGCTTGGCCTTTTGTGTCTTGTGGGCGATGCAGGACTTGAACCTGCGACCTTCTCAGTGTAAATGAGTTGCTCTACCAACTGAGCTAATCGCCCGTCCCCATACAATACCGCATCTTTGAAATTTTTTAAAGTAACCTATCTGTTGTACTCTTAGTTCCTATACGTATGCATAAACGAATGGAAGCAATTGTGTCCGGCAAAGTACAGATGGTTATGTTTAGGGATTTCGTACAACGAAAGGCCTCAGCATTGAAATTGGTAGGGGAGGTGCAGAACTTGCCGGATGGAACAGTGCGAGTGCTCGCCGAAGGCGAGCACTCGCACCTCATGCTTCTTTTAAAGAAGCTTCATAAAGGATCTCTTCTGGCGCATGTTTCTGGAATTTCTCTTTTGTGGGCACGTCCCAAAAAACAGCACACGTCATTTTCAATACAGTATGGAAAATAGCACTGCCCCAAAGTCCGTAGGGATTATCATGGACGGAAATCGTCGTTGGGCGAAAGAAAACGAACTTCATAAATTCGAAGGACACAAAGCCGGCCTTGAAAAAATTAAAGAAGTCTTGCAATGGATACAAGATACAGGTATTTCAGAAGTTACGTTCTATGCGTTCTCAAGTGAAAACTGGAGCAGAGCAGAAGATGAAGTGGGCGAGATGATGCGTCTCGTTGAGTATGCCTTTGGCGCATGGATGGATGAAGTGGTACAGAAAGGTATACGTATTCGAATCATTGGAGACCGTACGAAATTCTCTCAGAAGATTCAGGAGCTGTTTTTGAAGGCCGAAGAAAGCACAAAGAGTGGTGATAAAGGAACACTCATTTTCGCACTCTCATATGGGGGGCGTTCTGAAATCATTGCTGCAGCAAACAGTGCTATGCGAAGCGGAGTTACAGAAATAACTGAAGAAAGTCTGCGGGCTAATATGTGGAGTCATGATCTTCAGGATCCTGAATTAATCATACGCACAGGTGGAGATAAGCGTCTCTCAAATTTCCTGACATGGCAGTCTGTCTACAGTGAGCTTTTTTTCATAGATACAAAGTGGCCAGCGTTTAGTAAGGAAGAGTTTTTCGCCATTCTTGAAGAGTATTCAGGTCGCGAACGACGACACGGAAAATAGATTTGTGGTAGGGTGAATAAATGGAACTCCCCATAATCTACGAAGACAACAATATCGTTGCAATAGACAAGCCATCCGGCATAATGACTCACCCTGACGGGCGAGCCGCTGAGCACGAGGGCGGAATCGATGAAACTGGTAGCGATTGGTTCGCTGAGCACTATCCTGCTTCTGCCGAAGTGGGCGAGACACAGCGACTTCAGAGTGGTGAAGAAATTCGTCGCCCTGGCGTAGTGCACCGACTCGACCGTGAGACATCCGGCGTGCTTATTTTCGCAAAGACTCCTGAGGCGCATGCATTTTACAAGAAAGCATTTCAAGACCGAGACGTACATAAAACCTATCTGGCATTTGTATATGGAGTGCCAAAGGAGCGAAAGGGAACCATTGAATTCTCAATTGGTCGCTCCCGCAAAGACTTCCGACTTCGTTCTGCACAGCCGAAAGCCAAAGGTATTCTCCGTGAAGCAATTACGAAATACGAAGTAGTAAGCGATATCGGCACTCACTCACTCATGAAGGCAATGCCTCTCACGGGCCGTACACACCAAATCCGTGTGCACCTGAAGGCAATTCACCACCCAGTAGTTTGTGACCCCCTCTATGCACCAAAACAGAAGTGTGACCTAGGGTTCAATCGGCTCGGACTCCACGCATATCAGCTCGATTTTCCGATAATGCCCGAAGGATGGAATCCTTCAATGATTGTGGAAGTTGAAGAAGGACAGCTTGCAGCTCCTAGTGCCTATGAGCGGAAGGTTATCGCAGCCGCTCTCCCAAGCGACCTTGCACAAGCAATTACTAAGTTTCCAGGTACAGAACAGTACCAGGCAAGTAAGTAGATTTTGCTTTTAGATACGCGCTGTGGTAGAGTTTTTCCACTATGAATCACACAGCTACGAACGTCGTAACACCGGTAAAAACGGAGGAACGCACAAAACTAGGCATCCGACCGGGTGACACTGTTCGCGTGCATCAGAAGATTGTTGAAAAAGGTAAGACTCGCATCCAGGCCTTTGAAGGTCTCGTACTTGCTGTAAAGCACGGAAATGAAGCAGGAGCTACATTTACTGTACGTGCCATGATGTCTGGAGTAGGGGTAGAGAGGATTTTCCCACTATTTGCGCCATTTATTGAGAAGATTGAAATCACTCGTCGCTCAAAGGTTCGCCGAGCTAAGCTATACTTCATTCGTGAGAAGGTTGCTCGTGAAGTTCGCCGCCAGCTTCGAAACATGCGCCTTGTTAAGATTTCAACCGATGACTTTGTAGAAGAGGAGCCAGTAGAAGAGGCTGTTGTCGCTGAGGAAATCGAAATGAACGAAGTTCCTGAGGCTGTCGAGGCAGAAGTAACTGAGGAGGCTCCTGCAGAAGAGGTAGCAGCAGTTGCCGATGAGGAAACACCTGTAACGGCGGAGGAGGAAGCAGTAGAGAAGGCGGCGTAAGCAGAACCAAAGAGCCGAACCCGACAATTAGAAATCAACGAGCACCGAAAGGTGCTCGTTGATTTCATTTTTATTTTATCTCCATGCTGTATCGTACTGCATGGCCACTCCCGGACCAAAACCCCACACAAAAGAAATTGCCTGGTCACCCGGCGTTGCATACGGCGTCGGTCTTATGGCGACTGATGGAAACCTTTCTCCTGACGGACGCCACTTAGAACTTACTTCAAAAGATATTCAGCAGATTAATAATTTGCAAAATTGCTTTAACATACGGGCAAAGGTCTCTACTAAAAGTGGTGGAGCTTTGTCTCACTACCAAAAGTACTACCGAATACAGTGGGGAGACGTTACTCTTTATAATTTCCTTCTAGATATTGGGCTTACTCCAAATAAATCTTTGACACTCGGTGCTCTTAAGATACCAGATGAGTATTTCTTCGATTTCCTACGAGGTTCGTATGATGGGGACGGATGTTTCTACAGTTACTTCGACCCGCGTTGGAAAAGTAGTTTTATGTTCTATTTTACATTTGTATCTGCAAGCCAGCCTCATATTTTATGGCTGTGGGAGACAATAGAAAGATTGTCCGTATTGAAAGGTCACATGACTATAACAGGGAAGAAGTGTGTGATATATAGCCTAAAGTATGCAAAGAAAGAAACCCTAGTAGAACTCTTAAAATATATCTATCCACATCCTGAAGTTATGTGCCTCGAACGTAAAAGATTGAAAATAGTTGAAGCATTGCGTATAGTGGGAATTAAGCTGTCCAATTTGGACGGAGAAGAGTAGTACATGCCCATGTGGCGGAATTGGCTATACGCGCTACCTTGAGGTGGTAGTGGCCGCAAGGCCGTGGAGGTTCGAATCCTCTCGTGGGCACATGTTATACACAGGAAAAGGTGATGGAGGAACAACAAAGACCTTCGGTTGCGATCAGCAACGCATTTCAAAGACCTCAGAGCTTCCTGAGGCGCTTGGAACGCTCGATGAATTGAATTCCTTCATAGGTCTTTGCAAAGTTCGCGCACAGGCCGGCCCTGACCCAAAGATCATGGTTGGGAGGCGCGCACATAAGACTTCAGACGTACTCGATGATATTCAGCAGACGCTTTTCATTATGCAGGCTGAAGTGGCAGGAGCTGATAAGAAAATAGGAAAGGCGAAGGTCACCCAAGTTGAGCTCCTCATAAACACGATCGAGAAACTCATGCCACCCATCACAACGTTCTCAGTGGCGGGTGGCACTGAGCTTTCGGCGCTTCTTGATGTTGCGCGAACAATCTCGCGAAGATCAGAGCGCAGAATCATAGGAGTGGCCGAGGGTGGTCTCAGAAAGATTTCACCAAACACGAAGGCGTATGCAAACAGACTTTCTTCGCTCCTCTTTGCACTCGCTCGTTACTCAGTAGTGGACGCGGGATTAGAGAGGGAAGTTCCAAAGTATCGCTAGTCGTGGTATAAGAATTTAACGTGCCTGCACGTGCGAAGAAGAGGGTCGGGACTGCGTGTCCCATGACACCAAGCAGCTCCGTCAAGTTATTGAGAAGTAAATGGGCGTAATAAACACATGGCGGCTATAGTTTAGTGGTAAAACTCGGGTTTGTGGTACCCGCATCGAGAGTCCGATTCTCTCTAGCCGCCCCGTATGATTACTGTGCTATATTTAGGCATAATACCCAAAAAAGTGTCCTGGATTTCAAATAATTCCATCCAAATCTTCC
>CAJEYI010000024.1 GCA_903994795.1 uncultured bacterium | reverse complement strand
CCAGTATTGAAGCCATGGAAATGCTATTTCAGGACACTTTTTTGGGTATTATGCCCCATGTGGGCTCTATCACTGTGAGCACAAATAAAATTCGATCCCTGCTCTCCCCAAACGCAAAACAGCCAGAGTGTATCTGGTTGTTTTGTTCTATGTGCTCCGCCTGTTGGAGGAGGTTACAACCTATTTGAAATAAAGAAAGTGTCCAACACGGATTCTTGGTCCACTTAGTCAAAAAGTTGATCGTCATTTTCCGCATACGGATGTAACAGGCAATAAGCTTCATATAGTTTCTCCTTGTAGCCCGGAGCACTATAGAAGGATCTGAAGTCATTTGGATCTCGTTCTTGATACCTGACGAGGAGTGCCTCTGCGATTGCATCCAGTTGTGCACCTTGCTTCTGTGCACATTTTTGGTACGCACCACGACTTCTGCACATGTCCCGATATTTATCAGCATTCGGGTTTCCTCCAATGAAGAACATGTAGAAATTATTTATCATGGGCACGAACTCTTCATATGTGAGAAGAGGGTTTTCGTTGATTGATTCTGGAGCACTTAACTGCTCTAGAGTAGCAGGCTTACTCACTTTAGACATATCTTCTTTACTCATGTGAAATTATGGTAACACGTAATATAAAGTCACTACATTGCTCCGCGGGTAGGGATCGAACCTACGACCAACTCGTTACATCTTATCTCTCATTACTGAGGGGATGGACTATATCATCATCGGGTCTCGATGCGAGGCGCTTCCCAGATCAATTGCTTGACCAAGTACTCCCTTACGGGATAGTCTCTACACCTTCCTTAGTCTTTTTAGACTTTGGCTTGGCTCGGGATTGCCCACCTTTTGATTTCTCTTGGGTTTGGGTTTCCCCGAATTCACCTCGTTTTTCAGCCAGAATTCCTTCTGGAAGCTGCGTTATGTTGTCGTGCACTTCGCCATGACAATTTGCACATAGGAGTACACATTTTTCTAATTCAGCTTTCATTTTCTCCCATGATCTTGTAAGACCTCTGACAGAAAGACCGAAATCTTTTTGAGAAGCATCTACATGGTGGAAAACCATTGCACGCTTAGATAATGAGTAACCACATAAAATGCATTTGCCACCGCCATATTCAAGTGCCATCTCTCGGAGTTTTTTACGCCTCTCAGAAACAGCTTTCTTTAAATATTCGGCACGATCAGCATAGGTTCGCTTTTCTGGCATATACATATGAGTATACCAGAAAGCTTGTCCACAGCGAGCCGCTCTACCGCTGAGCTACCGCGGAATGTATCTCACGTCTCCATAAATGAATACGGAGACTTCATCTATTCTAGCGGAAATTTGTATTTGAGCAATGGCCAGTGAATACCTGCTATAGTATAGGTATTATCAAAACCTAACTAATAAACATATGCTTATTCTCTACGTGAAGACTGGCTGTCCATTTTGTGCAAAAGTGCTTGCTGCCGGGAAGGAGCTCGGAATTGAATTTGATGAAAAGAATATCGCAGACCCTGCAATTGCAGACGAACTGATTAAGCGAGGAGGGAAGCGAATGGTGCCGTACCTCGTAGACGAAGACGCATGTGAAGAAATGTATGAGTCAGACGACATTGTCGCATACCTACATAAGAGTTTTGGAAAGAATTCCTAATTTACACTACCTATGAAAGTACACTTTAAAATTGAACACATTCCTGAAGTAGAAGACATTGTTACACTAGACGTTCAGAGCGCAACAGAACGCAAACTCCTTGGTTTTAAGAAATATCTTGCAAAGACAAACGAAGTCACGCAAGTGTATGTTGAGCTTGGAAAAGAATACGCTGCACAAACTGGAAAGATTTGGCGTGCTGAAATAAATCTTGATTCACTCGGGAAGCGTCATCACGCGAAGGCAATCGGGGACTCAATACAGAACGCAATTGATTCTGTGGTGCACGATTTAGAGGCAGAACTTCGCAAGTCAAAAACTAAAGAGCAAAATATGTTTCGTCGTGGAGGGGCCGCGATTAAATCATTTATGCAGGGAGGTGGGGGAAAGTAAGGGAATTGTTTTTGATGTAGTCGGCAAAAAGAATTTCTGATTTTCCTTCGGGAATGACTCGTTCAGGTATGAACGAGTCATTTTCGTATCTGGCAGTGATGAGTTTCATGCGAATTTGTTTGTCGCCTTTCTGTATGAAAAAGTACGTTCCTGGTGACTCTGCATATGCGCGGTACTTGTTCCAATTTTTCTGTGGGTTTGCTGAAAGATCAAGCAAGCCACTTTCTTTCTTAATTTTCTTACAACGAGTTGCGAGAGCGTGATCCTGGAGTGTTGGAGTGATGGTGCCTAATTCGAATGCTGGCAGTGTATCCGCGAGGAGTTCAGCACCTATGGTGACTAAGCGCGGGCGCAGCTCGCGCGTGGTCTCTGTTGGCTCGATGGTGACTTCTCTGAGTGCGACGATGTCACCTGCATCGAGTGCGGGAACCATCTTCTGAATGGCGACGCCGGTTACGGCGTCGCCATTCAGAAGTGCTGCTTCCACTGGAGAAGCACCACGATACTTTGGAAGAAGTGAATAGTGGATGTTTAGGATACCGAGAGGGAACGAATCAATGAGTGACTCAGGAAGAATCTTTCCATATGCAACAACAAGTGCGTATGAAGCCTTTGTGCGTGCAATCATTTGCATCGTTTTGTCAGAGGGTTCACCAGAAATCTTTTCAGGAGTCACAACTGGAATGTTGTTTTCTAGTGCCCAGACCTTTGTTTCTGTTGGGGTGAGTGTGAGCCCACGTCCACGTTGGCTATCGGGTGATGTAACAATGAGTGTGGGGAGGTATCCGCGCTGCTTGAGGATTTCAAGTGTGTCGCGCGATACATACGGAGTACCAAAAAATACGAACGGAAGATGTGCCATGAGTTTTTGCTTATGCATCAATTGTATCAGTCATTGCTTCGAGTTCATCGGGTAGGTATTTTGTGTTGTTGGTGCTGCTGTCACTTTCAACTTGTGGTGCAGTGAGCTCAATTGCATGATCGATGAAAAGAATTCCTTCGAGATGATCTGTCTCGTGTTGAAATATCTGTGCAAGAAGTCCTCCTCCACCACGCTCAAAAAATGCACCAGTCTCTGTCTGTGCACGAACTGTCGCTCGGTCGTGGCGATATGTTGTGCCATAAATTCCTCGCACTGAAAGACAGCCTTCGTCCATCTCTTCGCGACGACGAGAGCTTTTAATAAATTGTGGGTTTATAAATACACCGATGTCCGCCTTACGTTCTAGTGTCTTTCCTTGTGATGCACCGTCTACCGATGCGTCAGTGCTACCTAGTGGTGTGGGAAGTGTACGGTCATAACGCACAACAAAAATCCTGTAAAGGATCCCGATCTGGGGAGCAGCAAGGGCCACGCCGTCTGACTGAGTGTCGAGCGTGTCGATCATGTCCTGGATGATCTGCTTGAGTTCTGGCGTATTGAAAAGCTCAACAGGTACGTCAATAGATTCCTGCCGGAGGAGTTCATTTTTTGTGGGTACAGTGCACTGAAATATAGGTTTGACTGCCATACGTAAATTACATCACCAAAGCATCTCTGAGTCAACATTTATACGTATTGCTGGAGAAAGGGAAGCGAGTCGTGTTGAAAGCTCGATGTCAGGCCACACGCCTTTCGGGAGTTGAAGTACAAGTGAAGATTTGAGAACAGACCTACCCTGCGAAAGTGCTTTCTGCTCTGAAGTCTCGTGTGGAATGTACGGAAGGCAGGCGTTGCGGACTTGAGCGCGCGCCTCTTCGAGGCGCGCCTTAGCCATCTCTGCATCGCCAGATGCTTCTATGTGAAAAACTATAAGTGTTCCAAATGGCGGGTACAAGAGAATCTTTCGTAGTTCGGTTTCTTCTTTCCAAAATGACACATTGTCTGTCTCGATTGTGCTTGAGTGCGAGGTGGATTTAGAAAGTGCAGACAACGCGGCATCCTCCGGATGCCGCGTGGCAATCACCGTCTTCTGCGAACGCTCAGCAAGCATGTAGCTTATGCGCACAAACCGTTCACGTGCTCTCCAAAATGGTAGTGCAAGAAGCGAGTCTGCGGAAGCAATAATTCCAACCTCAACACGCTCTGATACTGAAAGGTATGAGAGCATTAGTTCTGTTCCAATAATTATGGTACCTGGCGCAGAAATCTCCTCGCGAACTTTTTTCAGTGATGCAGATGCCTTTGTGTCTTGATCAATGCGTACAAGTGTCGCATCAGGAAATGCTGCATGAAGTTCCTCTTCAATTCTTTCCACCCCTATGCCAAGTGGTGATAAATTCCATCCACCACACACCTTGCAAAACACTTCTGCTGTTGAGGACATTGTGCCGTCATTTGCCCGATATACACGAACACCTTTATGTGTGGCAAGCGAAAGAATGCGTCCGTGCTCGTCTGCAACTGCAGTCCCACAATCCCTGCACACGACAGTGGGCGAGTATCCTTTGCGTGTTGCGAGAATTGCAACGCGCCCACCTGCATCTGTGGTCTTTTTAATTATTGCTCTAAGTGGTTCAGAAACGGCCTGCCACGCACTTGTCTCTTTCTTCACGTCAGTTTTTGGTGCACGAGTATCGAGTACGAGGATATCTTGCACGATGGATTCAGCAAGTTTTCCGGCAGGCTTCGTGCGGTATTCAAGTGGTAGCGGATAGTCACCATAGGTCAAAGGTACGCCACGTGCACGGGCAAGTTCAGTGAGTGCGATGCGAGTATCGAGATATGGACGCTTTGGAAGTTGGTATCCGCCTGCGCTTACCCGATCAATAAGTACGCGAGACAAATAGGGAAGCGGTACCCAACTAAAACTTGGCGTGCTTATGACAAGTCGTGGAGGATCTGTTTCGGACGTCGCCTTGTTTAGTGCGGTCTCACGTTTCTTGCCGGTGACTTTTCCTGATAGCACAATTGGTTTATATCCTTTCAAATAATCTGCCCAGTCGTCTGCTTCAACTTGTGTCGGCACGACGAGGAGTACGGTTTGTGATGTTCCTTTTTGTACAGAGATATGTTGGATATGTTCTGCGTATGCTTCTCGACGGGTAAGCAGTGGTGCTTCGAGACGTTCAGTTAGTTCTGCGAAAGTGTCGTCAGTTAGTTTCTTTTGTGTAAATGAGGATGGAAAATCAGTTGGCAAGACTGGCACTAGAAGAGTTGAAAGTGTGGCACCAAGTGTGGTCGCGTGGTATGACGCGGCACTTTCTGCTGCGCTTATGAAGCATGCAGGAATATTTCCGACAGTCGCTGAACTGCTTTTAGAAAGACTAAATGATGCGTTTTTTAATTCGTACTTGGCTTCCTGAACTGATCTGCTTGAGAGGACGAGTCCAAGTACCTGTCGTTTTCTGAGTGGTATTGAGACAAGTGTTCCTGGAGCAAGCTCAGCTCTGCTTCTATAGGAAAGCGGTGTTGCTGGAGCAGTGCGGGAAAAGGGGATTATCTCTAGGACAAACATGTCCCTATTCTACGTTATAGATTGATTCTAAACACGGACGCATCGTTCTGTACTACTATAGTGCCATCTGGCAGAGTGCCCATCTTTGGGTTTGTTGCTCCCAGTATTGGTGCAAAGAACTGTGGGGTGCGTGGATCCAGATCAAGAGCGTAGAGTACGTTATTGAATTCAACGACGAGAGCGTCTTGGCGACCAGGGAAGCGGGCTACGCCAGAAAGTGTGGGTAGTGGTGAGAAGATGGCGGTAGGGGAGCATGAAGTTGCTGTGTCGCAAAGGAATGGTGGGGGAGTACAGCCAGGTGCAGTTTTTGCTTCCGCAATTATTTGATTATTGTCTACGTATACTGCGGCGCAACCATTTGCGAGAAGGAGCGGTGCTGTCTTCGAAGGAAGGGTGCTTGATGCCACTGTTTGAACTGCCACGTCTTTCTCTGCTCCAGAAAGCAGTGTGACGTTCGGGTGCTCGCTAATAAATATCGGCGAGATTTGTACTGTTTTCGCAGAAGTGATAGGCACTAATGCATTCCATGGAAAGTCTCCAGGTACTGACACTATTACTGAGTGACTGCCATTCAGGAGTTCGTATGTCGCATCTCCTGGTTTCTTTGTGGTTCTCGTAAAGTTCTGGTCGATTATGATGCTTGCTTGCGCTGGAACATTTACAAGATCAAGCGTGCCAACTCGCTCAAGTTTAATGCCTGGACCAATTCTGTATCCAAGCAAGTATGGTACTGCAATGATGATTACAACTATGAGTGCGAGTGTTGCGAAAAAATGCTTTCGTACGAAGCTTCGAATCTGTGAGAGTAGGGTATTCATATGTTTTGTGACTGAAGAGTATCAGAGAACGAGCACTTAACCAAGTCCCTCTACATGAGCCCCGATGCTCTCGAGACGTGGAATGAGGTCTTCGTATCCGCGATTGATGCTGTATATGTTACGAAGAATTGAACGACCTTCTGCAGCGAGCATGCCGATGAGAAGAATGGTTGCTGGACGAAGTGCAGGAGGGCAGACGAGTTCTGCGCCACGCAGGTGACTTTTGCCTATGATTTGTATACGGTGTGGATCAAGGAGAAATGTTTCAGCTCCGAGGCGATCGAGTTCGGTGTAATAGATGGCGCGTTTTTCCCAACTCCAGTCATGGATGAGTGTTGTGCCTTCTGCCTGTGTGGACATCACTGCAAAGAATGGAAGGTTGTCGATGTTAAGTGCAGGATATGGACGAGCATGAATTTTCTCAGGAAATGCGACGAGGTCTGATGGTTCGATCACAATATCTGCAAGACGAGTGATGCCGTTCTCTGACATGCCTGCAGGTCGAACCGTGTAGCGAAGACCCATCTTTTCAAGCACGAGTAGTTCGACTTCGAGAAATTCAATTGGAGCTCGTTCCACAATGAGTGCAGAGTGTGTTGTGACTGCGGCCGCTATGAAGAACATTGCATCGGTTGGATCTTCTGCAACTGTGTAGGTGACATCGGTGCGGATTTCTGGCACACCTGTAACAGTCAGTGTGGTGGTCCCAATTCCCTCAATAGTCACACCGAGCATTTTGAGGAACCCGCAGACTTCCTGTACTTGATAGTTTGCTGAAGCGTATTTAATGACACTGGTACCCTGTATGCGTGAAGCAGCGAGAAGAGAATTGATTGTCGCAGTGTCGCTTGCCTCGTACATAATTACTGTCTCTGGGTGCAGTTCTTCGAAACTTACATGATAGTGATCGGCAAGAGTTTCAATCGTTACGCCAAATCGCTCAAGTGCCCATAGGTGTTGGCGAACGGAACGAAGTCCCATTTTGCAGCCACCAGACTGCGGAATATCAAATGAGTTGAAGTGGTGGAGAAGGGAACCGATGAACATGATGATGCTTCGTGTGCGAGCAGCGGCAACCTTGTCGATGGTTTCGAGAGAAATAGTTGCCGGAGGGATTATGACGAGATCACGGTCATGCCACTCAGCAGTCACACCAATAGAGCGAAGTACTTCCACGAGGCGGTGCACTTCTTCGATCTTAGGAACCTTTTGTAGAGTGGTGGTTCCTTTGTTGAGAAGCGACGCAGCAAGGAGTGCAACGGCGCCGTTTTTTGAGCGATTGGTAACAATACTTCCTGATAATGTATGACCGCCTTCAACGACGAAATTCTTATCTTCAGTAGACATAGGTACCAGTATATCATTTGTTGACGACTGCGCTTCGGGGGATATAATGGAGTCTAGGAGCAGTGCTTTTAGCTCCGACTTTTGGGATTCGCCCACGGCCCCGCCAGAGATGGCGGGGAATATGTTTTCATAGAGATTACAAAATCCATGCTTAATCCGATCAAAAGTCTCTGCGTCTAAGGTGCCTAATCTTTTAGAAAGCCGGTGATAGTCAATTGATCGAGCTTGGTGAAGACATGCCACAACCTCAATATTCTTTTGCAGGTATGTTACATACCACGTACCGCTATGAATTTGAGAGCTTGTGGGAATTACAAAATAAAACCACCGAGAGAATTTCTTTAAAATTATCACTGGCCGTGCGAACAAGTCTCCTTTTCCGTTAATTTCTGTACCTACATTCTCCCCTAAGCTCGCCCACCAGATTTCTCCTTCATTAACAAGTGGAGGTTTTACAAAAGTAGTGTGTAGTTTTATCTTCACTTTTATCCAATCTAGGAAATTCTGCATACCCTAGTAAAGCAAAAAGGTGCTGAAGGAATTTTAAAGAATTCCTAAAGTTTTCATGAATTTTGAAAGTCCGAGAGAAACCTTGTATACTGCTAGAAATGTCAGTCTTTTCACCAAAACTAGGTATTGATCTAGGCACGACAAATGTACTCGTGTTTGTTCCTGGAAAGGGGGTTGTGCTTAACGAGCCATCAGTGGTTGCCGTTTCGACTGAAAACAACAAAGTCGTAGCAATTGGTGTGGAAGCAAAGCAGATGATTGGCCGTACTCCTGACTCCATTACTGCGTACCGCCCTATGAAAGACGGAGTCATAGCTGACTATCGTGTGACTGAAGCGATGCTTCGGTATTTTATGCGGAAAGCTCTTGGCAGATTTAATCTTTTCAAGCCAACAGTCCTCATCTCTGTACCTGCAGGTGTAACCTCCACAGAAAAGCGCGCCGTCATCGAAGCTGCCGCAAAGGCCGGCGCTCGTAATGCCTACGTTGTGAAGGAACCAATCCTCGCAGCCATTGGAGCAGGTATTCCAATTCATGAACCAATGGGCCGGATGGTTGCGGACATTGGAGGGGGAACAATCGACGTAGCTGTGATTTCTCTCGGAGGAATCGTTGCGTCGACATCTGTGAAGTGCGCAGGAAATAAACTCGACCGTGCAATCGTCGACCATGTAAAGAAGCAATACAATCTCGCGATAGGGGACAAGACTGCAGAAGAAATCAAAATTACTATTGGCTCTGCTGTGCCAATCACAGATGAAATAAGCATGGCAGTAAAGGGTCGCGACCTCGTTTCAGGACTTCCTCGTACCATAGAAGTGAAAACAAATGAAATAGTGCAAGCCATGCACCGTGAGCTTCGCGAAATGATGGGGGCAATTCGTAAGGTGCTCCAAGACACTCCGCCAGAGCTTGCTTCAGACATCATCGATAACGGCATCATTCTTACAGGAGGAACGTCACAGCTTCGCAATCTTCCCGAGCTCGTGCTTCGTCGCACTGGTGTGAATTCAAACCTCGCGCAAGACGCATATTTCTGTGTGGCGAGGGGGACGGGTGTCGCACTTCGTCATCTTGATACCTATAGCAAGAGTATCATTTCGAAAAAGTAAGGTCTCTTGAAAATAACTCCTTCAGAGTTATGCTTTAAAAATGTACGAAACAGACCCACAGATGAAGTACCAGCAAGAAGAAGTTTGGTATCCTCTTGCCTTTGATATTTGGGATTGGGATGCAGATTGTCATACCTTAATGCTGAATGACAGTATTCGTATGACCGCATATGAAAAGGCAATCAAAGAAGTTGTTAAACCAGGTATGACAGTTTTGGATATCGGTACAGGAACTGGAATACTTGCATTGTGGGCATTAGAAGCAGGAGCGGAAAAGGTATATGCAATAGAAGCTGATGCTGAACTCGCTGCAATAGCAAAGGCTCGAATTACACATGCAGGTTATGCTCAGAATTTTCAATTGTTCAATGCGATGTCATATGATGTAGTCCTGCCGGAAAAAGTGGACGTGATTGTTTCTGAGATATTAGGTAATCTTGCAGATAATCAGGAAATGACACCGATCCTAGAAGATGCAAGAAAAAGATTCTTAAAGAATGGTGGAGTTTTTATCCCTTCAAGAGTAGAAACATATATTGTGCCAATCAGTTCCCCTACTATTTATGATCAAGTTAAAAGGGGAATATATAAGAATCTAAATAATCGGTATTCTTTAGATATATTGAAATCACGTTTTGGAGTTAGGGATACGTTTGACATGCCTTTCAATGCAATTATCCCAGAAGCAACGCACTTACATGATCCTCAAGTAGTTAAAGAATTTAATTTTAACGGGAAAGATGAATCTGAATACACCACATCTTTAGTGTATAAAATAAATACATCAGGAACCTTTACAGGTTTCAAAGGTTATTTTATCGCCCAGCTATCGCCTAGTTCCACCCTAGATATTTCTAGTGATGATATTGAAAATAGAAAGACGTCGGATTGTTGGAAGCATTTATATTTACCGGTAGCCATTCCTTTTGAAGTTGAAAAAGGAGACGAGTTACATCTTAATTACGAAAGATTTTATCCTAAAAACCACACAAAAGATTTCGTGCAAGGTTACTCTTGGAGTGGAAGCATAACCAGAGACGGTCAGACTGTGTACGAATTCTCTCAGATGTTAGGGTAGGCTTATTTTCGAGCAATTAGAACAACATCTCTCTCGATTCGATCTACAATTTCCACAGAAGTAAATCCAGCTTCTTTTAAGAACTTCATAAATGGCTTTTCATCCATTCTGTACGCATCACTCGCATCTTCAATCTCGTGAGCGATAATTGCTTTGGCCAATCTCGGTTTTGTGTATCTAGTGTAGCGATCATTTTGCCTGTCTAGCAATTCTTTCTTTCCTGTTGGAGGATAGACTTTATCTAATACAACAAACGCTCCTCCTGGTTTTAGATTCTCATATATCGCTCGAATCATCTTTACCTTATCTGCTTGTTTAAAATTATGAATCGTCCACGCTTCAAAAATGATGTTGTATGCAGGCGCGTCTGTAAGATAGTCGTATGCGTCTTCACAAATAAATTTAGTACGTGCTTTATAAGCTCGAAGATTCTTCTTTGAAATCTCAATCATCTCGCTAGAAATGTCTAGGAGGTGAACTGACGCATCTGTGTTTTTTAGGATAGGAAGGGCAGAGTCTCCTTCACCAGATCCAAGATCGAGAACTAGGTTTCCTTTTTTGTACAATTTCTTTATTTCGTGAGCACCGATAGTGAATAGAAATGGATTGTATGGACAAAGACTTAATATCTCTTGATTGCATTCTCGCAAAATGTCGTCGTATCTGTTTTTCATATAGGTACCACTTATATTTAAATCTAGTGTGGGCTGGTATAAATCATATAGTACAGCGTATTTGTTAGTTCAACAAGTAATTGCACCACTCCGCTAATATAGCGGATATGGCAC
>CAJEYI010000023.1 GCA_903994795.1 uncultured bacterium | reverse complement strand
CCAGTATTGAAGCCATGGAAATGCTATTTCAGGACACTTTTTTGGGTATTATGCCTATATTTATAGTATGTCCGACGAGGTTATTTTCGAAGATGACGATAAGGACTTTGTTAGGAATATTGCACTAGTTCCAGGTCCTCCAAAAGGGCTTTTGTCATGGTTAGTTAAAGAAAAGATTGTAAAGAATGGAAGAGAGGCGGAACTTTTATTGCTGTGGATGTGCATTATTTCAGTTATATTGGCAATCATATTCTTCGCATTTGCCAATAATGTATTTAAGTCACAGGTATCTCCGAATTGGCGTCTTTACACCACCCCAGCGCATCTCTAGCTTCATGAAACAAAAAGGATTCACTCTCATAGAGCTTCTTGTAGTAATCTCCATAATTGGACTGCTTTCTTCTGTTGTTATGGCGAGTTTAAATACTGCTCGAATAAAAGCTCGCGATGCGTTACGTAGGTCCGAAATGACTCAACTTCAGCTCGCTCTCGAAACATACTATGTAGATAACGGTTCGTATCCACTTGGCCCAGCATCTGGTGTATATAATGAATTAGGTTGTGGATCGACTGGTAATGCGAATTGGTATGCTGCTACTGCGTACACTGGTTCAGGTGGATACATTCCAAATCTTGCGCCTCAGTATATTCCTGTTCTCCCTTCAGATCCTATGGTATCAGGAAGCATATCAAGGTGTTTTGTGTATGGGTCATCGAATGGAACGACATATACGCTGTGGGATCATAACGGATATGAGGGTTGGACAAGTGGATCGGGCATAAACGACAATATGGTGCGACTGCTTCCATCTACTTCTTGTACTGGGACACAAGATACTTTTACTGTTTTTGGAGCAGGCTCTACTAGATGTAATTAGTGCTCGACAGTCGTTTAATTTTCTTTATAGTTACAGCATGATTAAAAACATAAAGGGGTTCTTTGGAGAGTTTCAGAAATTTGCATCACGCGGGAACTTTCTCGACCTTGCCGTAGGTCTCGTCCTCGGAACTGCGTTTAACACAATTGTGACGTCGTTTGTTACAAACATCATCACGCCACCCTTCGGGCTACTGCTCGGAAGAATTAATTTTGCAGACCTTGCCATCCCTCTTGGGGGTACGGTTAAAATTGGGTATGGGATTTTCATTCAAGCTCTCATCACGTTCTTTATCACAGCTCTCGCCGTCTTTCTCTTTGTGCGCTTCATGAATCGTATAGATGAGACTCTCTTGCGCCGCAAGCAGCAAGACGCAAGTGCACCGCCCACACCCGCAGACTCACCAGAGCTCACCGTTCTCAAAGAAATCCGTGACATCATGCGACCACGCACGAGCGAAGAGTTGAGTGTTGAGCCAGAGCAAGATCCAATCACTTAGATGAAACAAATCCTTATTGTAATTGGTGTAGTGCTTGGGGTAGGGGTTCTCGGGTTTGTGTATAGATACAATATAGAAAAGGCACACGTGGTAGTGCTTCCAGGAGGTGGTGCGGGGCAAGCGTGTACGCAGGAGGCGAAGATCTGCCCCGACGGCTCCGCCATCGGGCGTACTGGCCCAAACTGTTCCTTCGCGGCTTGTCCTCTTCCAAGCGCAGAGCTAATCACGGCATCAAGCACGCTCGACTTCGTACTTCCTGCGGGGTACGTACTCGATGCTCACCCATCTGACCCGACCATTTTGGCTTCCTATTCACAATCATCTAGTGCGAACGCGACCACTTCTAGTGCAAGCACTATTTCAATTCGCGCGTTCGCAATTACATCAGGACAAACACCAGCGCAGACCATGCTCGCCCATACAACATTTGATCCATCAGGACTGCAGGCGACGTCGACCAATCAATTCAAAAGCGTCGTGAAAGGACGTAATACGTTTTATGAAATCCAGATTGGGAGATTTGAGGGCCAGATACAAACTGCATATTACCTGTACCTGCCGACACAAATTATACGCTTCGATATCACCGAGCGAGGCGTGGAGAATTGGATGGATCCGAAATTAAATGTAGGAGCACTTCCTCAGCATCAAGCATTTCTGCAAATGCTTGCCACACTCGTTGTTTCGCACGCCTAACTCTCTTTTTTAAATTTAGCTCTAATCACTTCAAGCACTTTCTTGTAGTTGTACGCATAAAAGCCCATCGCTTCTGGCTGGTCTTTACCATACGTAGCTTCTAAGTTAGCAAACTGAGCAGTGCAATGCGAAGTGAACTCTTCTTCGCTTGTCTGGCCGGCCATATTATTGAAATATCTGGTGATCTTCGGTGTGGTTTTATCAAGTGTTTTCACAAACCTCGCCTCAGGACTTTCAAGAGATTCGTATTCCGCAATAGTTTTTGAAATCCACGGAAAGGTCGCATCGAACTCTTTCTGGATCCGTTCAAAGGCCAGAGCTTCGCGTTGTTCTTTATCAAGTTTCCGCTCCTCGTTTAATCCACCAAATGTATCAGTATCGCCGGCGTATGTTTCGACGAGGTCATGTACAAGTGCAAACTGCGCGATTTTTCCAATATCAAACCTGTCACCTGACTCGGAAGCAAGTGCACAGGCAAGAAGCCCTACCATAACTGTGTGGTCGGTATCTGACTCACTCGTCACCCCGTCCTTTAGTTTTGTAGCGCGTTTAATTGTAGCGAAATCAAGCGCCACCCCACCAAGCTCCAGCAGGGAAGCATACTTTTCCTCAGGTAGCTCAGTCATGTGTATAGAATACCGCATATTGGTGCATGGTACACTTTACATACTTATTCATAGTAAAACCCTTTATGCAAAATCTTTGGAATGACATTACAAGCACGGCAGGTATCCGCACAGCAATTGTCGGAGTGCTTGGGCTCCTCGGTATCTTCTTGCTTGCACAAAGTATCTCTACATTCCAAGGAGTCGGCACGTTTATCGCTCCGTCTCCGTACACAATCACGGTCTCTGGGGAGGGCACCGCGACTGCGGTTCCAGATACTGCGACGGTATCGTTTGGTGCAACGGCTACGGCAGCAGACGTGGCAAGTGCGCAATCAAAAATCACAGGAATCATAAATAATGCTCTTGTGAGTGTTAAGGCTGCTGGAATTTCAGACAAAGACATCACGACAAACTCTTTCAATGTCTCTCCGCACTACAACCAAGTCGTGTGTCCTCCGGGAGGCATGTGCCCAGTTTCTTCACCTGCAGTTTCTGGCTATGACGTGTCAGAAAATATCACAGTGAAAATTCACGACACTACAAAGGTTGCGACAGTACTCGATGGACTCGCAAAGGCAAAGGTCACTGACGTGAGTGGTCCTGAATTCGTCGTTGGTGATTCTCAAGCAGTAGAAGCAGAGGCGCGAGGTAAAGCAATTGCAAAGGCGAAGGCAGATGCAGTGAAGCTCGCTGCACAACTTGGTGTGAAGCTCGGCAAGATGAATTACTTCTCAGATGATTCAAGTGGTGGAGGGTATTCATCTAATGCGAAGGGTGGTGCGTTCATGGCTACTGATGTAGCTGCGGTGCCGACAGTACCAGTGGGGCAGAATACCTACACTAAAAACGTCTCAATCACGTACGAGATTCACTAATCGTTTGCCTTTGTCGTGCGGTTGACACACTGCTGGGGCGTAGTATCATATGAATAAATAAAAGAGACCTGCGGGTCTTTTTTAATTTGAAGACTCAATTAATCCCTAATCTACTCACGTATGAATGCACTCACCAGCTACCTTCGGAATGTTCGCACAGAAATGGCACACGTTGTGTGGCCAACTCCGCGTAAGGCTATAATGGATGTAATCGCCGTGGTAGTTATTTCAGCGATTGTTGCGCTTCTCATTACAGGTCTCGACTACGTCTTCACTAGTCTCGTGAACTACGTTGTTTCAAAGGGTCTCTAACAGCACTCGCGTTTTTCAACATTACTCACTCTAAATCGATCTTTTATGGAAATCCGCACCGCACCAGAATTCAGCGCAGATGCATTTAATAGCGAACCTCGCTGGTACACCATTCACACATACGCAGGATACGAAAACGCCGTAGAGCGTAATCTGAAGCAGCGCATTGAGTCACTCGGCATGGAAAACAAAATCTTCCAGGTAGTTGTCCCAACAGAAAAGAAGATTCGTGTGAAGGGAGGGAAGCGAGTGGTGGAAGAAGAAAAGATTTACCCAGGCTACATTCTTGTGCGGATGATTGTGGACGAAGACTCATGGTTTGTCGTGCGAAACACTCCTCGTGTTACCGGATTCGTAGGTGCAGGTGTTACTCCAGTGCCAATGGAAGAGAAAGAGGTAGATGCACTTATGAAGCGAATGGGTCAGGAAGCTCCTAAGCACCGCATCGATCTTGTTAAAGAAGACCCTGTCGTTATCATGGATGGTCCGTTCAAGGATCTCGAAGGAAAGATTGGAGAGATCGACGAAGAGCGCGGAAAAGTGAAGGTGCTCGTGGCGATGTTTGGTCGTGAGACTCCGGTGGAGTTGGATTTCTTGCAGATTCGCAAACTATAATTTTAGGTAGGAAAAGAGCAGTCGGTTTTGGTTAATCTTGACTTTCTGAAATAGTAGGATATTGTTTTTATGGAACCATTCGAGCAGGCATGGTGCTTGCTGCGGTGTTCGAGGAAAACTGTCATGAATAGCAAGTTAAAGATCGCCCTTTTCGCAGGTGCGGCGATCGTGATTTCGATCGCGACCAGTGTGTCCACGATGGTGTTGGCGCCCATAGTCACCAAGTGGTCGGATCCGCAGCGTGTCTACTACACGCCGCTTCAGGACGGCATGAGCTTTCCCGATGGCGAGGAAACGCACGAGTTGCTGTTTGTCCATCCGGACGGGTCGGCAACTCTGAAAATGAGGACTGACCAAGACAGCAAGGGTCATCACGGTTTGGATGAGCGCTATGCCGAACTGGATCGACACGGCGATATACAGGCCGTCACCTGGTACGAATATAAATACGATGGCCTCGATATGCTTCTCTCGCCGGGCTGGCACAAATCCCATCTAAATCCGAAATCCAAGAAGTGGGAACCGGATATTTACCGAGATTTCGTCGCCTATCCCGATCAGGACAGAGAACAGGTGGTCAAAGGGCTCCAAAATGAGCTCGATCATCTGAGAGAGCTGGGCGCCATCTCGACACGCCGCCCTTGGTGATCGACACGCCAAGGGCTACCAATATCGCCGCGCCGGAACTTGATTCTGGCGCGGCGTTTTGTTTTCAGGCTATTATTTTTAATTCACTCGACTCCACACCATCTCAAATATTTCACGCATGGTTTTTGCGACCTCTACATTTTCTATAGCAATACCTTGAAGGTTTTTATAATCATGGATGCGTACTATTCGTTCTGAAATATCTATGGCGACTTCAGAAGGGAACTCCTTATAAGGCACTATCTTCATATTTCTTCCGTGTCGTGCATCTTTGTCTCGGTACTCTTTAAGTGAATCGTGCTCAGGCACGATTCCTCGCATTGTGATATTTCGTTTGCGATTCTTTTCATTCCATTCTTCGAAGTACTCAGTTAGTTCGTCAGGAAGATCACTGCTTGTAGCATAAAATCCAACGAACTCTTTTCCAATATCTTCATCTCTTTTATATTCCATTACTTGTTTAATACCTTTTATTCCTTCGAAATAGAGCACATTAGCTTTGGTATCAGAGCCTTTTGTCATAGCTAAGAGTTCTGGAAGCTTCGTCTTAGCAACAGTGAGTTTTTCTTCAGCTAATGCAAATGCTTGTTCTGGAGAAATTGCTATATAGAGTTTCTTTTTTACGCGAGGTACTCTCGTAACGAGACCTTTTTCTATAAGTTCGTTCAAAACCACGTAAGCAGTTGGGCGCTTTATTTGTGCCTTGTCTGCAATAGCATACGCACTACCGCGTCCTACTTGGAGAAGTGCTATGTATATTGCTGACTGCTTGTCATTGAGCCCTAGAATTGAGAGAGATTCAGAGATATTCATATTTATAGCATACACGTATTTCCATAGTTAGTCAATAATACTGATGATAAGTCATGCATATATTAAATATACTTAATAAATAAAGGATTTAAATAAGATATATAGCGACATAAATTAGTCATTACATTTGACTAGCGTTAAATATATTGCAATACTCTCAGCGTATGTAAAGGGTGCCGTGTTTGCGAAGCAAATTACTAATTTATGACTATCTAAAATATGAAGAAAAAATATGTTGTGTGGGGAATTATAGTGGTGCTACTTATTGCTCTAGGTGCGTTATTCATTATCCGACAGCAGGAGTCATCAAAGACTTCAGTGCGCACTGTTGGACTAATCGGTCTTGGCTCTGGTCAGTACGCAGCAATTGGACAAGAATTTGCTAATGGAGCAGCGTTAGCTGCTCGAGACTGGAATGCATCTCATCCTACCGCACAAGTTTCAATTGTGACTGAAAATGGAGATTTTGATGCAGGGAAGGCAACTCTTGCATATCAAAAGTTAATCACAGTAGATCATGCACAATCATTAATTGTTTTTGATTCAACTTCGGTAAATGCAATTCATGATACGGCACAGGCTGCTGGCATACCTGTTGTCATTATGGGAGAGCAGGGAGTTCCAGCAACTGCCGATAATATGTTTGAGATACAGCCAGGAAATGTTCCTGCGGAGCAGGCATTAGGAGCGCGCATCAAATCTGATGGAGTACAGACTCTTTCGACATTCGTAGCGCAAAACCAGACGTATGAACTTTTTGATCAAGCATTTGAGAATGGTTATGGAGGCGCAGATACGAAAATATCCATTCCGGCAGATGAAACTCAAGTTGCGTCATATGTAACAAAAGCACTAACTACTAATCCTCAAGCTGTTGCGGTTCTTGCAGGCCCCCAAAGTGGAGCGCTTATCTACAAAGAACTCAGAAGTCAGGGTTTTAAAGGAACGGTCTACTTCGATACGACCATGGGCGCAAACTTCTCCGCGTACCAAAAGATTCTTAGTGACACTAACATTCTGAACGGTAGTGTGGACGTAGAGCTCGCAACATCTAAAGATCCAAACTTTGTAAAAGAATATACAGCAATGTATGGAGCACCAGCTACTTCTGTAATGGATGTACTTGGATACGATGCAGTAATGACCTCTATGCAGGCATGGTCAGCAAATCATGCTGACATGATCACAGCACTGCAAGCAACTTCATACACTGCACCGGATGGCCCTATCTCTTTTGACTCAGTGGGCGTACGTATTCCTAAATACGTATTTGCCACAGTGAAAGGGGGAGAGCTTGTGCAAGATTAATCGTGTTGCCAGACCTACTCGATCACTCGTTGGTCGAGTAGAGTGTGGCTGCAGGACACTATATACAACAAGGAATAAGTTTGTTCGCTCTCTATTTGCCATTACTGGTAGCTTTCGTACTGGCATTTAGAGTACTGGGTTTTTTTGACCTCTCCCTTGCAGGTGCTGCTGTTCTAGTAGCATATACAGTTACTATGTTTGCGAATTTTATGCCAAGCCTCGCTGCCATCTTTGTAGCACTTATTCTAAATGCTTTGTGTGGTATAGCACTGTGCACTTTTGTGTACCTGTATTTTATAGAAAGAAAAACTCCTTCATCTCAAATGCTTATCGTGTCGTTAGGCATTATGTCTATTATCAGTGCATGTATCGCGCTTGTGTGGGGTCAACAGTCTTTTGCAATTAATGTATTTCATGACTTTACTTTTATATATGGAAGTATGTGCATGCTTTCACTCATACTTCTTTTTTTAGTCGTCAGGTATTCAAAGTGGGGAATATGGTTGCGAGTACTAATTGATAACCGGTCACTCGCTGAAGATGTTGGGGTGCCCGTTGTTCCATTAACAATCGCAACAGAAGGAATTTGTTTTTTCCTTGCTGGAATAACTGGAATTGGAGAGGGAGTATTTACGTACGTCATACCGTCTATAAACTTCGCTTCATTTGTTGTAATAATCGGCGCAGCTCTACTAGGAGCTTTCTCATTTAGTAAGAGTGTAGTGGCTCTCGCTGTATTGGTGATAATACAGACTCTCGGTATTGCCTTTGTTAATACTGCTTTTGCTTCGCTACTTATGTACGGAAGTATCTTTGTAATTCTGGTCGTATTTTATAGCAAACCAATGGTTGTAGCTGCGTAAGTATGGATTACTTTCTATATCTTGGAACGCTAATTCTGATATATGGAATGCTTGCTACAGCATATTCAGTGCTCATTGGTAACACCGGCATGCTTTCGCTTTCTCACGTCGTGTATTTTGGAATTGGTGCATATGGCTTTGCACTCTCGCGAACCACTCTACATCTCTCGGCACCTCTAGCATTTGGTGTAGGAATAAGTGTCTCTACTGCTGTGGCAATCGTTAGCTCTCCACTGTTGCTCCGATTGAGAGGGGAGTACTACACGCTCGCAACGATAGCTTTTAATCTCATATTCTTTTTTATAGCAACGAACTGGGCTGCTGTAACAAATGGTGTGTATGGAATTCAAGGAATTGCACCTTTCAGCTTTGGTAATTTTGGAATAATTATTTCAGCATTTGTGCTAGCGCTTTGTGCATGGCTTGTATGTATTGGTCTGACAAAGAGTGTGCTCCAAGGACGGTTTGGTAGGGTCCTTGCGCTTGCTCGAGAGGAAGAAGATGTTGCGCGGATGTTTGGGTATAGAACTACTATGTATTTCTTTATCCTTACTATCGTAACTGCATTAATCGCAGCAATCGCAGGAGTTGTATATGCAGGAGTTATTACCTATATTGATCCAAATATATTTACTTTGAACGAATCACTTCTCGTGCTTGAAGCAGTAATAATCGGCGGAGTTGCGTCGACACGTGGTGCTTTTATCGGTACAGCACTGGTCTTTAGCATCCCAGAAATATTGCAGAGCTTTGGCTTCCCGCAAGAAATTGCTTCTATTGTTCGCACACTAGTTTTTGGAGTGGTGCTAGTTATGCTAATTCGTTTTAACCCAAAGGGAATAGTTGGCACATTCCAATTATGAGTCCTATACAAAAAATCATGGTTAGAAATCTTTCTGCAATTCGCGGCGGTACGAAGGTACTCGAGTCTGTGTCATGTGAGTTTACTCCTGGCGAAGTTCTCGCCTTGATTGGTCCGAATGGTTCAGGCAAGTCAACGCTTATCGATTGTCTTTCTGGATTTTTGACTGCAGAGTCTGGAACCATCTCAGTACAGGGAATCGAGATTGAGTTACAAAAAACATTTAGTCCTTACAAGCACTCGATTTGCCGAACATTTCAAATACCGAGAATTGCACGGCAAATGACGGTCTTCGACCAGCTGCTGCTTTCAGCCGAGAACTCTCAAAATACATCAATAGATGCACGTGTCAGAGTTATAGAAGTACTCGAAGAGTTACAAGCCTCAGGGTACGCACAAGACATGGGGAGCAATCTTTCATATGGACAACAAAAAATAGTTGAGGTCGCGCGGATTCTCCTTGCGAAACCCAGTCTTGTTTTTCTAGACGAACCACTTGCAGGGCTTGCGCCACACATGAGGCGAATAGTTATGAAGGCAATACAAAAAATGGCATCAAACGGCAGCGCCGTTGTCATTGTTGAACATGATTTTCCAAATGTAAAAGAAATAGCGCAACGTGGATACGTGCTTGATGAAGGAACGATCTTTTTGACTGGAACCATGAAAGAGCTAACTGAAAATGCCTTGTTCAGTAATCTCTATATAGGTATATGAAAAAAGAACTAGAGCTCACTATACATGAAGCAGTATACGGAAATAAAAAAGTCTTGGGAGCGCTGTTGCTACGAATCAAAGCGGGAGAATGTGTAGGTATCATTGGTCCAAATGGAGCAGGGAAGACATCAGTGCTTCGAGCGCTGATAGGTTCAAAAATATTAGAAACTAATGGAGTACTAAAAAAAGATGGAATCAATATTTCTCGAACCTCCTCAGCTCGCCGAGTCGAAGGCATTGCGTATGTGCCACAACAGTACAGGGTATTTCCATCCCTAACTATTAAAGAAAACGTACGTCTTGGGCAGACGCTCTCTCGAGAGAATAAAGACTTTGATGAGGCGTATGTAAAACTCACAAAGGTATTTCCAATACTCTCTCAAGGGAGCAAAATAGCGAATCAGCTCTCAGGAGGAGAGCAGCAAATGGTGGCTCTTGCTCGGGCACTTGCTCAGAAACCAGATTTCCTAATTTTAGACGAGCCAACTGTTGGTATCTCTCCTCGGAGCATTAGAACACTTCTCGATTACCTAAAAATCATTCGCAAGGAACTAAACATAGGGTGTTTGATTGTAGAACACAACCTTGAGGCTTTGTTTGAGATAGCAGACCGCATATACGTTATCTCAAATGGGGCAGTTGTTCTGGAGGGTACTCCAGAGGAAATCCGTTCAAATCCAGAGTTGAAGGAGGTCTACTTTGGGAAGTAGGCTTCGTGTTGCATTCTCTTACTAATTAGCGTAAAGTCTACGAATATGGCAAAAGTAGTAAAAAAGATCAAACTCCAGATCCCAGCAGGGAAGGCAACTCCAGCACCTCCAATCGGTACTGTTCTTGGTCCTGCAGGAGTAAACATTGGTGATTTCGTAAGCAAGTTCAACGAGCAGACTCGTGATCGTATGGGCAGCATCGTTCCTGTGGACATGACTGTGTACGATGACCGAAGCTTTACATTCGTTCTCAAGACTTCTCCAACTCCTCGTCTTATCCTCAAGGCACTCAATATTGAGAAAGGATCAGGAAAGGCTGGTTCAAAGAAGGCTGGAACAATCACACAGGATCAGGTAAAGGCAATTGCAGAAGAGAAGATGGTAGACATGAATGCTGGTTCACTTGAAGCAGCAATGCAGCTTGTGATTGGTACATGCCGATCAATGGGTGTTGAGGTTAAGTAATTCACTTTCATATGAAGCGGAAAACACCCGGATTTGGTCTGGGTGTTTTCTTTTGAGTTGTGTGGTACGTTACTCCCAGAGCCCATTACAGAAAGGAGGAGGGCATGACCGGTTCCAGCGAATTGATAAAGCTTCCCGAGTGCACAGATATCGAGATCGTAATCCTACTCCTCGATAAGATAAGCAGGGAAGATATGAAGGAAGAGGATAAGAAGTTGTTCGACTCCGTCATGACAATTATATTTGACGATTACATACTAGATCGAATCGTGAAGTATTCGAGAGGTGACATGTTTGCAGAAATTCATAGACGGATTCAGGCCCCGCGAGAACTTCAGCTCTCACTTCAGAGTTTGTGGTTCCTTTCCAGAGAAGACTACGCATGTCTCTGTATTGAAAAGATAATTGATAGAGCGCCGTTTTCTGAAACTGTTCCGAAATATGTGGAACAATTGATACTCATATCGCTCTTATTACGGGGTGATGAGAGGTTTCTGCCTGGCTTCGTTTCTGAACAAATGCCTGAAGACATATACGAAGTCGGGCTGAAATGGTATTTATAAGTTGGATATTATCGCGTTGTCGAGAACTGGTACGAATAGTGCCAGCTCTCCTTTTTTATAAAAGTCATATAGAATCAAACAATGATTGTAACCGCACATACACTTCGAAAGTTGGTTCCCCCGAAAGATGAAATACGCGAAGCGATTCTCGCTTCGCGTATTTCTATTAAGGATG
>CAJEYI010000022.1 GCA_903994795.1 uncultured bacterium | reverse complement strand
TGTGCCATATCCGCTATATTAGCGGAGTGGTGCAATTACTTGTTGAACTAACAAATGCTCGCGATTTTGTGGCTTATTCATGATATATTTTTTATATGAATCTCATTCAAGACCTACAAGCTCGCGGGCTCGTTGAGCACCACTCAGCAGACCTTGAGACTATTTTCTCAAAGAGGCGCACACTATATTTCGGTGTTGATCCTTCTGCTGACTCTATGCAGGCTGGGAACTTGTTTGCACTTCTCACAGTGCGACGTCTGGCCAATGCGGGTCATAAGGTGATTTTGCTTGTAGGTGGAGGCACAGGAATGATTGGAGATCCTCGTGAGAAAGGCGAGCGACAACTACTCGATATGAAAGTGATTCAGAAAAATAAAAAGTCACTAAAAGAGCAGATGCAGAGAATTGTTGGCGTTAAAGTAACGATGGTAGATAACGCTGACTGGCTTCTGAAAATCAAGATGGCTGATTTCTTGCGAGACATTGGCAAGCACTTCACAGTGAATGAACTTATCAAGCGAGAGATTATCAAGAGACGACTTGAAACTCCAGACGAAAGTATTTCATACACAGAGTTCACGTACGCACTTCTGCAAGGCTATGACTATATGGTACTTAATAAGAAATATCACTGCGACCTGCAAGTGGGTGGTTCTGATCAGTGGACCAACATGCTTTCTGGAGTTGAGCTTATTCGCAAACGACTTGGTAATGAAGCGTTTGTTGTGAGCTTCCCAATAGTTGCTGATGCAAACGGAAAGAAGTTCGGGAAATCAGAAGGCAATGCAGTGTGGCTTGATGCGAAAAAGACATCTCCATACACCTTCTATCAGTTCTGGTTTAATCAACCTGACGAAAAAGTCGAACAATACTTGAAATTCTTTACGTTCTTGTCTGTGCGTGAGATTGAGGCACTCGTAGAGCTACACAGTCGAAATCCTGGAAAGCGTGAGGCGCAGAAGATTCTTGCTGAGCACGTCACAGCAATTGTGCATGGAGACGATGCGGCAGATAACGCTGCTGCAGTGTCTGAGGTGCTGTATGGATCAAAGCCACTTTCAGAGCTCGAAGCAGACGAAAAAGAAATGCTCCTAAGCGAGGCTCCAATGCTAACCATCTCCGAGCACCAATTAAAGCATGACATGAGCGTCATAGATGTGCTCACCGAAAGCGGACTTGCAACCTCCAAGACTGACGCGCGAAGACTTATAGAAGGGAAGGCTGTCTCAATAAATGACGAGCCTGTTCAGACAGTAGACGTGGTCCTTACAGAGTCAGACTTCGAGAATGAGCTTGCATTGCTCCGAAAAGGGAAGAGTCTTCTAGTATTGAGCCTGGTTGCACCAAAGAAGAGGTAAGCAGTTTCCTTTACAATCAGTTCTTACAACGCTAGGATAGATAGTATTGTTAGTTGAATTAGTTTGACTTGACAAAATATGCGTCGGTGGCGGAGTGGTCAATCGCGGATGGCTGTAACCCATCTGACTTAGGTCTACGTAGGTTCGAATCCTACCCGGCGCACACGTTCTTGCATTTTTAGTTCAATTTTATAGAATAAACATATACTCGTCGGCGAAAGCCTATTTCGGACATGGAACTCCTAAGCTGAAGCGAGCAAATCAAAAATCCCAGATGTAATCTGGGATTTTTGATTTAAGAAAGTTTCATTACGCTCCAGAAATGAACGGGTCCGTTACCTATTTTACGAAGTACGACTCTTACTCTTGTGTTCTGCCTTCCAACTATAGACACGATACTCCAGTATTCAATTTCTTTGTATATCCGTTTTCTAGTACCACCAATTGGCGCAATTCTTTTTTCATACTTTTCAGTATTCTTTGCAGAATATATTACAGACCTTACTAAAGGAAGCAGTCCCAATTTGTACATTGCTTCATCATTATGTCTAGGCACATTATTAATCTTATACAGAAGATGATTAAATCCACGCATAGTAAAGTGTATAGTTTCTCCTAAAGCCTTACAAAAAATTGGTTTCCATTTGCCATAAAGATCTTTTCTTTGCATCCGTAATATCTTTAAATTCTCTGACATATCCTAATCATAAATCCCAGAAATGGGCAGAATTGAAAACTCAGAAATACTTTATCTCTGGTTCATAACTTTATTATTTGTGGTATCGTATTCATATGAATTCCGACCCACGACCAGTTCTTCTTTCAGGCATTAAGCCCACAGGCGAGCTCCACATAGGTAACTACTTCGGCGCAATGCGTCAGCTTGTCGACCTCTCCAAGTCCGATGAGCACGACTGCTACATCATGGTTGCGGACTACCATGCACTTAATTTCATTCAGAACGCTCAGAACATGCGTGAGCTCAGCCTCGATCTCGCAACTGCATACATGGCAGTAGGTCTAGACCCAGCGCACCTCACAATCTTCAAACAGTCAGATGTACCCGCACACACAGAGCTCGCATGGATTTTTGAGAGCATCACCACAATGCCATACCTCATGCGCGCGCACGCATTCAAAGACGCTGAAGCAAAGAATCACGAGATAAGTGTAGGCACCTTTAACTATCCACTCCTAATGGCTGCAGACATTCTTCTCTATGACACTTTTGTAGTACCGGTTGGGCAAGATCAGAAACAGCATGTGGAGTATGCGCGCGACACCGCAGAGAAGTTCAATAGACTATTTTGTACAGGAATAACTAGTCGAACAAATAGCCCGTTCAATCCCAATGAATATCTAAAACTTCACGAAGTTCCAAAAGATGAGGTCTTCACTGTTTTACCTATACCCTTAATAATGCCTGAAGTTGCAATAGTTCCCGGAACGGACGGACAAAAGATGAGCAAGAGCTATGGCAACACCATTCCACTCTTTGCATCACGAGAAGTGATCACAGAACGAATCATGAGCATCGTAACTGACTCTTCTGGTGAGCGTCCCGAAAACGTATATGCAATCCATAGACTTTTAAAATCAGAAGACGAACTAGTACCACTATACGAAGAACACAAAGGGAAGTACAAGGCACTTAAAGATGCACTCATAGCAGATCTCGAAGAATTTATTGCACCAATGCGTGAGCGATACCTAGAACTTAAAAATAATCCTGATGTAGTTATAAAAGCGCTTCATGAAGGAGCAAAAAAGGCGAACCTAAAGGCTGAAAGTAAAATGTCCACAGTTAGAAGGGCAGTTGGGGTTGTGTAGATATTGCTATATAAAGAGAAGTATTGTATTATTTTATTAAGTCCATTGGTGGACATTTGTATAGTACACACGGAAGGAGGACATCTTGGGTGCAAGCCGTACAACGAGACACCGTTCCCGTGATGACGGAAACGATGGGCCCAACCAAAGAAGGAGGGTCAAAAACATGGCGGGCGCTGGACAAACGCCGCAAAAACCAACTACCACTGTGAAGACCTCGACAGAGACTTATGTTCCTTGGTATTTGAAAAAGGAATTTGCCGAGGACTAGTTCTGCCGCACAACGCACCCGGGCGACCAAGAAAAGGCGAAAGCTTTAAGGTCGACCCGGGGCGTGTTATTTTATATACATATGACAACTGGCACTGACACACAGAAGACTCGCATTTTAATAGGAGAACTAGCATCACACACAGGGGAAACAGTATCTATCTCAGGATGGGTAGACGTCCGTCGCGACCAAGGTAAGATGGTCTTTTTTGATTTTCGTGATCGCACAGGAATAGTGCAGGGAGTTGTGCTTCCCGCTAAAGAAACAGACGAAGAACAGACCGCACTCATGGCAATAGCGAAGGAGGTCAAAAATGAATTCGTTGTACGAGTAGAAGGGATCGTAAACAAGCGACCAGAGAAGAATGTACAAGCTGGGAAACTAAATGGTGATATAGAATTGGAAATCAAAGGAATTGAAATCCTTGCAGCAACAGAAGAACTACCATTTGAAACAGACGCTGAACTTAAACTAGATACGTATCTAGACTATTTGCCATACACGCTTCGCTCAAAGCGTTCCCGTGCAATCTTCAAAGTCCAGTCAGAAATTATCAAAGCATACCGAGCATTTCTAAATAATGAAGGATTCACCGAGTTCCAAGCTCCAAAGCTTATTGGCGACGATGCCGAAGGAAGTGGAGAAGTATTTGAAGTTCCATACTTCTATGACAAAACTGCACACCTCGCAACATCACCTCAGCTATACAAACAGATTATGGTTGGTGCACTTGAGCGCGTATTTTGTACAGGTATAGTCTTCCGTGCCGAAAAACACAGCACAAGCAGACACCTCAACGAGTACACATCACTCGATATGGAAATAGGATTCATTAAGGACCACACAGACCTCATGTCTGTTGAGACAGAGCTCATGCGATACATTGCCGAGCACCTAAAAAACACCTGCTCAGCAGAGTTTACACTTCTCGACTCTAGTATCCCTGAAGTACCCGCAAAGATTCCGGCACTTAAGCTTCGAGAAGCACAGGAACTTATATTCAAAGAAACTGGAAAAGATAATAGAAATGAACCAGACCTTGAACCTGAAGATGAACGATGGCTTTGCGAATGGAGCAAGCGTGAGCACGGTTCTGACTTTATATTTGTGACACACTATCCTGTATCAAAGCGTCCAATGTATACATTTGAAGATCCTGAAGATATCGGCTTCACACGTAGCTTTGATTTGCTATTCCGTGGAGTTGAAATAACCACAGGAGGACAACGCCGACATGAGTATCAAAACCTTATAGACGGGATAAAGATGAAAGGGCTTGATCCGGAAAAGTTCTCGTACTACCTTCAGGCCTTCAAATACGGTATTCCTCCACACGGTGGATGGGGCATGGGACTCGAACGACTCACTGCAAAATTCCTCGGCCTTGCAAACGTAAAAGAAGCGACACTCTTCCCGCGGGACATTAACCGTATCGATACACGACTATCAGAAGCAACAGAATCAGACGAAGTTGATTCAGTAGCATAACTTTCACTATGAAAATTACAGTCACCGGAAAACCAATTGAGACCACATCAGCTGGCGTGGTTCATGTACGTATTATTGAAGCGGACAAGGGAATTAGGCGCTTTGTACGTGAAGGAGTCGTAGGAAAACACATAGAGGTATTAGAAATTGGTGCAGGAAACTTCGCAGAAATGAACTTACGCAAGTACGTGATTCTGTGTCGTGCGATAGTGCGTACTGCAATACAGAATAAGTGCAAGAAAATTGCAGTTCAGTTTGACCAGACACCTGCACTATTTGAAAAACTTTCTGTGACTCGAGAAGAGCTTGCGTCAATCGCTGCTCAAAATTTCGAGATGGCGAACTTTGAATTTAATTCATTTAAGACAAAACCAAAAGAAGGATGGGGGCTTGTAGAAGAAATACATATATATGGGAAGACTTCAAAGACTCTTGAAGCTGCCGTAAGGCGAGGTCAATTAATTGGGCAAGAGGTGAATACCTGCCGTGCACTTGCAAACACTCCTGGTGGAGACATGAGTCCGCGCCAGCTTGCGCAAGCAGCAAAGAAAGCGGTCACGGGAACGAACGGAAAACTTCTTACGAATGTAACGGTGAAGACTTTAGGAGAAGCTGAGCTCAAGAAACTCGGTATGGGCGCACTGCTTGGAGTGGGAAATGGATCATCAGAAGAAACTACATTTACAATTATTGAATACAAAGGCGGCAGGCAAGGTAAAAATGGAAAGGGTGGTGAAGCACCAATTGTACTTGCCGGAAAAGGAATTACATTTGATAGCGGTGGCCTCAACCTCAAACCATCTGCACATATATATGAAATGCATATGGATATGTCTGGCGCAGCATCAGTTATTCATGCGGTCGCACTCGCAGCAAAGCTTGGCATAAAGAAGAATGTTGTCGGACTGATTCCTGCAGCAGAAAATATGCCTGGGAATAACGCAACTCGTCCAGGAGATGTCCTCAAGTCACTTTCAGGAATCACAATTGAAGTACTCAACACTGATGCGGAAGGTCGACTCGTACTCGCAGATGCGCTCACATATGCAAAGCGTTTTAATCCTGCTGTCGTGATTGATGTCGCAACGCTTACGGGTGCTGCGCTTCATGCTCTTGGTCTCTACGCATCTGGAGTACTTACGCGAGATCAGGAATTGGAAACCCAGCTTCGAGAGCTTGGCGAACAAAGCGGCGACTACGTATGGCCACTTCCGCTTTGGGATGAGTACGAACCGATGGTAAAAGGTGACTTCGCTGATGTGACAAACTCAAGCAATGCGCCAGGAGGAAGGTACGGCGGAACTATCGAAGGAGGCATGTTTCTCTGGCAGTTTGCGAAACAACTAGACTGCCCATGGGCACACCTCGACATAGCGCCTCGGATGACCTCGGCGCCCGGTGATGAGCTCGCAAAAGGCGCTGCAGGCGCCCCTGTGAGGCTTTTACTGGCCTTTATTGAAGCATGGAAGAACTAAACGACACAAACAGCACCTCCGCTACGATCAACGCTCCTGCGCGCTTTACAGTCCGTACACCCTCATTTGAGGGCCCATTTGAGCTCGTCCTGGAACTCATAGAGAAGCGAAAGCTATCCGTGAGCGAACTTTCGCTCGCTCAGGTCACTGATGACTACATTCAACACGTACGCGACCAAGCAGCTTTTCCTATTGAAGACGCGGCGGAATTTATAGGTGTTGCAGCGACTCTTCTTCTTATAAAATCGAAGTCGCTGATCCCCGAACTTGAACTCTCTCCAGATGAAGAAGGCGATGTGGAAGAACTCAAAGACCGTCTGAAGAAATACGAAACAGCACGCGACGCAGCACGCGCACTCGCGCGAATCTTTGGCGCGAACGTCATGGTCTCAGCCGGTGAGCGTGAGCCAGAACCAGTCTTCGCACCTAGCAGAGATCTGTCGCTCGATGCGCTTGAGAAAGCACTCCAAGTTGCACTTTCCGCACTCGACAAAGAAGAGAAGCTTCCAGAAGTTCGAGTGCGACCACTTGTGACAATCGAGGAAATGATGGATCGACTCACCATAAAAGTTCAGAAGGCTCTCACCATGTCATTTAAAGACTTTGCAGGAGACAAGGCAGAGAAAGTCGAAGTGATAGTGTCGTTTCTTGCACTACTTGAACTCGTGAAGCAGGGCGTAGTTGATGCCGCACAGTATGGGACATTTGAAGACATAAAAATTACAAACAACTCAAGCTCTGTGCCGAGGTACGGGTAAATTATGATTGATCCACACGACAGCAACACCATCGGCTACTATTTATTTTTTGAACCTGTGGGAGAAATAGCCTCAGAACTACAAACAACCATCACGAAACTCGCAGGTGAATTCAATGCACCAATTTTCAATCCCCACGTAACTCTTCTCGCACGCATTCCAGAACAGCCAGAAGATGTGCTTATTGAAAAGACAAAAGAACTTGCTCAGTCACTAGCACCCATCACCTTATCTTTCGGAAACCTACATGCACAAGATGTGTATTTTAAAGCACTGTACATAGAAATAAATGAAAAAGAGCAAATGGTTGAATACCACAAAAAAGCATCCGAGTTATTCGAGACGCCCGACGAAGGAATCTATTTTCCACACCTCAGCCTGCTCTATGGAAATTATCCCGCAGAGCAAAAGTCTCACGCATTACAAACAATTACTCTTCCTGAGCAGAAAAGTTTTGTGGCCAACAAGGTTCATTTATATAAGACTGATGGTGAGACACAGAATTGGAAGAAGATTTTTGAATGCATGCTTTAAGAGTGCACATACTGAGGGACAATTGGGGCTGTAAATGTTAGTATGGGGAAGTATGGAAATCTCTGATTCAGCTAAGCTTCAGGCCGTATTATTTGTGGCAGGGGAGCCAGTATCTAAAAAGCGCCTCGCAGCACTCTTGGAGACCTCTCCAGAGCAACTCCGTTCTGCAGCCCTTACACTTCGGGACCAATTGCTCGGCACTGGCCTTGCACTCATTGAGGCAGGTGAAGATATCGAACTTCGCACAACTCCCGAAGCAGCACCACTCATTCAGAAGCTTCGAGAGAGCGAGCTATCTCGGGACCTTGGAAAAGCTGGTCTCGAAACTCTTGCAATCATCTTATACAAAAATGGTGCAACACGAAGTGAGATTGATTGGGTACGTGGCGTGAATTCCGCTGCAGCACTTCGTTCACTTACACTTCGTGGACTCATAACTCGAAACGAAGACCCGAACGATCGTCGTAAAATCCGCTACACAACGACTATCGAAGCACTTGCACACCTCGGACTTACTTCTGTGAAAGAACTTCCGCGCTATGAAGAATTCGCAACGGCTCTTACCGCGACAGAGTCCGAACCCACAGAGTCAGTTGATATTTTCGATGAAACATAAACACTTAAAACATCCTCGCGCGCGAACAACACGCACTCACAAGAAAAACTACAAGCCGCATTTCTATGCGGCTTGTAGTGCTGTGCTTGTAGTCGGTGGAATTTTCGCTTTTATGTTTTATACAAACCCCGACGCACTCTCATCTGCACAAAAGGCACCTGCCATAGTAGCCATCGCAACAACAACACCTCCAATGACTGGTCCTGACGCATACACACGACTTTCGCTCATTGGAAAATCTGCCATTGTGTATGACCTTGTGACTGGAGAGACTCTTTATGCACAAAACGCAAATGCCTCACGACCACTTGCCTCAATCACAAAACTTCTAACACTCTACGCCGCAGCAAACACACTTCCTGGCTCAGCAGTCATCACAATGACTCCGGCATCAGTTGCAGAAGTAAACGATGCTGCAGATGCAGGCTTCCACGAAGGAGAGTCATTTGCATTTGAAGACATCGCCCGACTCACACTTGCTGCTTCTTCCAATAGCGGAGCTGAAGCTATTGCAGAAGCTGCAAATACAGCTCACTCTACCGACACTACCTCACTACTTGCTGGCGCAGCTGCATCAGTTGGACTAATTGCAACTCACGCGTCAAATGGCAGCGGCCTCGATATTAGCAGCACAGTGTCTGGTGGGTATGGCTCCGCACGCGATGTTGCAGTACTTGCAGGAGCACTTCTAAAAAAAGCACCGCTCATTGCAGAAGCCACAACCCAGCCATACGTAAGCATCACGTCGCTACAAGGCACCACACACACATTCGTAAACACCAATATTGACGTTACGCACATCCCAAACCCACTCCTCTCAAAAACCGGCTATACTGATTTAGCAGGCGGAAACCTAGTTGTGGTGTACGATGCCGCCATTAATCACCCAGTCGCCATTGTGGTTTTGGGATCAACAGAGGCAGGCCGATTTACAGATGTACAGCAACTGATGAGCGCGACACTGGCGCATTTTGCAGGTATTATGCCAAAATAACGTATGCATATCTTCGACGCAGCACGAATACTCGTACCATTTGTCATAGCATTTGCTGTGGGAATATTTTTCACACCTCTACTCACTGACTTTCTCTATAAGTATAAAGCGTGGAAGAAGAAATCTGGAAAAGGGAAGGGAATTGGTGACGAAAACGGCACGCCCCTTTTTGACCTACTCCACAAAGAGCGAGAAGTCTCTACGCCTCGCATGGGAGGCATTCTCGTATGGGGTGGCGTTATTCTGACATCACTTGGACTCGTACTCCTTGGAGCAATCTTTGGTCCACCGTTCACACTTCTCAATTTCATCAATCGTGGACAGACATGGATTCCAATCGCAGCACTTCTCACCGGTGGACTCGTGGGACTTATTGATGACATCTTGGAAGTCACACAGAGTCGTGGTGGCCTTTCACTCAAGTGGCGCTTGCTCGTAGTGGCAGCATTTAGCGCATTCGCAGGCTGGTGGTTCTATGCAAAGCTTGCTGTTACAACTATTGGCATTCCACTTTTTGGAGCGCTCCACATTGGCATTTTAATTATTCCGTTCTTTATGTTTGTGACTCTTGCACTCTATGCAAGTGGTGTCATTGACGGAATTGATGGACTTGCTGGCGGAGTCTTTGCAATTATCTTCATGATATATGCCGGCATCGCCCTTACACAAAATCAAATTTCACTCGCAGGTTTTGCTGCAACAGTCTCTGGAGCTACATTTGCATTTCTGTGGTTCAACGTGCCACCAGCGCGATTCTATCTTTCTGAGACTGGAAGTATGGCGCTCACACTTGCCCTCGCAGTTACAGCATTCTCTGCCGACAGTCTAGGCGGGGGAGTTGGTGTGTTTGTTCTCCCAATCATTGCACTTCCGCTCACACTCACAGTGGTTACAAATCTATTGCAGGTATTTTGGAAAAAAGTATTCAAGAAAAAGCTATTCAAAATCGCACCTATTCACCACCACTTCGAAACAATGGGCTGGCCTCCATACAAAGTCACCATGCGCTACTGGATCATTACAATTATGGCTGGTATGTTTGGACTCGCGCTTGCCCTGCTTAAATAAACTTCACGCGGCTTGGTTTCTATCTGCTAGAATAGAAAGATGCTAGACAAAATTGCTGGAGATAAGATCTTTGTCATCATTGTGGCAATCCTCACCATAGGAGGACTTGCCATGTTTGCGTCTGCTTCACTTGGGCTCCTTGCGCGAGCAGGACAGTCACCGTGGCATATTGCCATTAGCCAAGTGTTTCTGGGTCTTATTCCTGGAATCATTGCACTCGTTGCGCTTCGCTTTCTTCCTCCACACATCCTTACACGTGCTGTAATGCCATTTTATGTATTCTCAATCCTGCTCACGCTCCTCGTGTTCATTCCGCACCTTGGCTTCCACACAAACGGCGCGACACGATGGATTCAAATTGGACCACTCACAGTGCAGCCTGCGGAGTTCCTAAAGATTTCCGTAATTCTCATGCTCGCAAGCTATCTTGCGCAAGCAAAGAAAAAGATTAGCGAGCTCAAATATGGTCTTGGTGCATTTGCAGTCATTGTCGGTATTCCTGCACTTATTCTAATTGCACAACCAAACACCTCCACCACAATGATTATTGGTGCCACGTGTTTAGCATTGTACTTTTTAGCAGGAGCTCCGTGGAGAGATTTCGCAATTATAGTTGTGACAGGAATTGTTGGGCTGGGTTTGCTCGTAATGATTCGACCGTATCTTCTTGGTCGTATTTTGACGTTTGTCGATCCGGCACGTGCACCACTTTCAAGTGGGTACCAGATTCAGCAGTCACTTATCGCCATTGGCTCAGGAAGAATTGTTGGCAGGGGATTTGGTCAGAGTGTGCAGAAATTTAATTACCTTCCCGAACCAAATGGCGACTCAATCTTTGCGGTGTATGGAGAAGAGTTCGGATTCCTTGGAGCATTTCTGCTACTTGCTGTGTTTGTGGCATTTGCTACCAGGGGACTCATGATTGCTGGAGATGCTGCAACGACCTTCGGTGCACTCACTGTCACGGGACTCACGCTCCTCATTACACTTTCTGCATTCATGAATATCGGCGCTATGCTTGGAGTGCTTCCGCTTACAGGCCTTCCGCTACCATTTATAAGTCAGGGAGGTACTGCGCTTCTTGCGGCACTCGCTTCGGCTGGGGTAATTCTCAACATAGCAGCACACAGGACCAAGAAAGCGCACTAAACGCAAAACACGCTGTATATGCTATACTTTTCCTATATCCTATGAAAATCGTATTTGTTGGAGGAGGCACCGGAGGGCATTTCTACCCGCTTATAGCAGTAGCTGAAGCTGTGCGCACAGAGTCAGCTGAACGAGACATTCTAACGC
>CAJEYI010000021.1 GCA_903994795.1 uncultured bacterium | reverse complement strand
TTGTTAAATATATTTATTGGCATACTCGGAATTAGTATTCTTTTCGGTTTCATTATCAATGCAACCCCATTGCATACTTATTTACTTAAAAGAGCTGATAATAATCAGTTACCCGTACTAGGTGGAGCGTACGAACACATCTTTGATCGTCATGATGATCAGGGTGTAGGGAGGGGAATTGTGGTCAGCACAACAACAGACGGATTTATTATCCAGCATACCGATCACGATCATGATACTGACGACGGTTCACTCATAGTCTCTCCTGCACGGGGAGCACTACTGCCAATCGTAAAACTAGGAGACCGAGTGCTGATTTTTGGACAGCCGCAGCCAGATGGTCATATATATGCACAGAACGCACAAATACTAGATACTTTAAATGCACCCCCGCCTCCGAACGAGTAGTGAAATAAATTCTAATCAAGTCGCGTAGTATAGATATAACCAAGCCAGAATATACCTTATGAAACAATTCCTTATCTCATTTGTACTTATTGTCGCATTTGTTGCGTATGCTTTTTACTACAACATTGCTGCGCAGAATCCGAATTCCTCGAACTCGACGGTTTCAACAAACACTACAAATACGAATTCAAATTCAGGTGTTGTGGTCACGGATACTACAACCAATGGTGGAGCAAGTTCGAATGGGAATACCGTGACGCAGTCTCCTACACCGGCTCCAGTAAAGACTCCTGTGCAGACACCGACTCCTGTCATTACGCCTGTGGTAGTTAAAAAGACAACGGGGAAATATGTTGATGGTATATACACTGGAGCAGCAATAAATGAGTATTATGGAACTGTGCAGGTCGCTGCCGTAATTTCTGGTGGAAGGCTCACCAAAGTTACATTCCTCCAGTACCCAACTGATCGCAGTACTTCTAAAGCAATCAATCAACGCGCAACTCCACAGCTTGCAGCCCAAGCAATTCAAGTACAAAGCGCAAACGTAAGTGGCGTTTCTGGAGCATCAGCTACAAGTGATGCGTTCTCGCAGTCTCTTGCTTCAGCTCTTTCACAGGCAGCTGCATAAAACTTGAAGCCTCTAATTATCCTTATGAGACAATCACGACTTATTATGGGGATGCCGGTGCAACTAGAAATAGTTGATCCATCAATGCAAGAAAATTATGAAGAGATCTTTGATTACTTCATAAGCATTGATGATAGGTTCAGTACTTACAAGGACGAGAGTGAAATCTCAAAGATAAATAGAGGAGAACTTGCGAAGGAAGATTATAGCCCCGACATGCTAGAAGTATTCGCGCTAAGCGAAGAAACAAAGAATGCAACGAATGGATATTTTGATATTCATACACCAGATGGCAGCATAGATCCATCAGGTCTTGTGAAAGGATGGGCAATACAAAAAGCGGCAGAGAAATTACATGTACATGGGTTTACTAATTTCTATATAGATATAGGTGGAGATATTCAGACAAGTGGAAAAGACGCAACGGGGAAGGATTGGAGTATTGGGATTCGTAATCCGCTAAATGTTGCGAATCAGGAAGAGGTTGTAAAGGTCATCTATCCTCGAGGTAAGGGGATCGCAACGTCTGGCTCGTATCTTCGAGGCACACATATCTACAATCCTCATGTTCCTGAAAAACCAGATGCATTCCTTAGTCTTACCGTTATTGGTCCAAATGTATACGAGGCAGACCGGTTCGCAACAGCAGCATTTGCAATGGGGCAAGACGGAGTGCAATTTATTGCTGAGCTTGGCGCGCGAGGCTTCGATGGTTTTGAAGCGTACGCAATCGACGAACAAGGTATGGCGCTGTATACTCCGGGATTCGATGCGTACACATTTGTATAACACATATGAAATATATTGATTCAATTCTAAACAAGCTCACAATGTATCGACTAGCACTCTTTGAGTTGCTTTTTCTGCTTGCTGCAGCAGCAGTGCTTGGTACATTTGGCTTAGTACCGTATAGTCCTATTTTCCTTGCGTACTCGCTCGTATTTTTATTTGTAGTTGCGTGGGTAGTTAATAAAATCTTTGCGTGGTGTTTTAATGCGCCAAGTAATCCTGAGTCTACCTACATAACAGTTCTGATTCTGGCATTGTTGATTTCACCCCCATCATCCTTTGTGGATATGCAGTTCTTTACGCTTGCAGGATGGGCTGCAGCAATTTCAGTTGCTTCTAAATATATCTTCGCAATAAAACAGAAGCATATCTTTAATCCTGCAGCGTTCGGTGTAGCTGCCACAGCTCTCTTTTTGGGACTTAGTGCAAGTTGGTGGGTCGGCACATTATGGATGCTTCCATTTGTTGCTTTCGGAGGATTCTTACTTGCCCGAAAGATTCGTCGTACTGATATGGTGATTGCATTTGGTGTGATGCTTGTGTTTACTATTCTCACTCTCAGTATTGGAGATGGACCAGGGGTATTCCATATACTACAGGAGTCGCTCTTGTATGCGCCAGCAGTCTTCCTTGCGACCGTAATGCTTACTGAGCCGCTCACTACTCCTCCGACTCGTTTGTACCAAATTCAGTATGCTGCGATAGTTGCGTTTCTGTTTGCTCCTGAAGTACACTTTGGTTCAGTATATTTTAGTCCAGAGTTAGCTCTCCTTGTTGGTAATGTGTTCTCGTATGCAGTAAGCGCAAAAGAAAAACTTATACTTACTCTCAAAGATCGTATTCAACTTTCACACGATACCTATGAATTTGTCTTTACGCCTAACAGAAAGATGAACTACATACCTGGGCAGTACCTCGAGTGGACACTTGCGCATAAACACGCCGATACCCGAGGTATCCGTAGGTTCTTTACAATCGCATCATCACCAACTGATCCTGATATTCGACTTGGCGTGAAGATATATGAACCATCGAGCTCATATAAGAAGGCCCTTATGAGTATGCGTCGTGGAGGGAAAATGGTCGCGTCGCAACTCGCTGGTGATTTTACAATGCCAACGAATAAAAAGAAGAAGCTCGTATTTATAGCTGGCGGTATTGGTATCACACCGTTTAAGAGTATGATTCAATACTTGGTGGATACAAAGGAAAAGCGCGACATTATTATGTTGTACTCAAACCGTACTATTCAAGATGTTGCGTATGTGAGCCTGCTCGATCAGGCTGAAAGAGAAATTGGCATTGAAACATACCCAGTCTTTTCTAGTCAGACTCCAGAACAGCTTGCAAACAATGAGTTTCCCACGAAGATTGATCAGCACATGATTATGACATCAGTACCGGACTATATGAGCCGCACATATTATTTATCCGGTCCTCCTGCGATGGTCAATGCTTTTAATGACATGCTTAAAGAGCTTGGAATTCCTAATAGTCGAATCAAAAAAGACTTTTTCCCGGGTTTTGCTTAAAGTGCTGTATACTTTATCCACAACGATAAAGTATGCTACCTGAACAAAAAAAACCGTTCTACATTGGAGGCGTTGCATTTTGTGTGGCTTTCTTTGCTCTCATGTATGTACTTGAGTTCACCACTGTCTTTTCATCCCAGTATGACAAGGTAGATGCGAAAACTAAGGCTATTGCGAGCACGACAGGCGCTGCGGTTATGCAGGCAGTAGATGCGGCACTTCCAATATCTACACCAAGTCTTGATACCGTCGCGTATGACGCGAAGCTTCTTTCAGTTGCAAACTATCCGGTGCACGCAGTCGCGACCGCAACAGGTGCAGCTGCAACTTCCACTGGCGTAGCGATAGCATCCTCAACAACTAAGCACCTTTGGCCAGCCAAGGCAGTTTACCCAAGAGCAGGTGCGTTACTTCCGTTTAATAGAATCGTTGCATATTATGGAAATTTCTATTCCACACACATGGGAGTACTGGGTGAATATCCAACTCCGCAAATGTTGCAGATGCTGCATGACGAAGTTGCAAAATGGAAGGCAGCAGATCCGAACACTCCCGTAATCCCAGGAATTGACTACATTGCAGTTACCGCACAGGGGAGCGCAGGAAAGGATGGTAAATATAGGCTCCGTATGCTTGATAGTGAAATTGATAAGGCACTCGCACTTGCAAACCAAGAGCACGGTATCATGATTTTAGATGTTCAAGTTGGATTAAGTAGTGTGCAGACAGAAATTCCGTTGCTTGATAAATATCTTGCGATGCCAAATGTAGAACTCGCTCTCGATCCAGAATTTGCAATGCATAATGGTGCAAAGCCGGGAAGTGTCATTGGCACCATGGATGCGTCAGACATAAACTGGGCAGCGAATCATCTTGCTGGACTTGTGCAGGCAAATAATTTACCTCCAAAGATTCTCGTGATTCATCGATTTACTGAAAAGATGGTTACTAATTATGCGCTCATAAAGCCACTTCCTGAAGTGCAGATGGTGATGGATATGGATGGGTGGGGTTCCCCTGCGAAGAAGCTAAATACGTATCAACAATTTGTTGCAACAGAGCCAATACAATTTGCTGGTTTCAAACTCTTTTATAAAAACGACATTAAGGCTCCAAGTACTCGTATGCTTACATATCCAGAACTTCTCAAGCTTACGCCCCAGCCACTCTTTATTCAGTACCAATAGGCACAATGGCAAGTACGAGTGAAAAGTATTCGATAGAGTTAGAAGGTGTATGTATTCCTTATGAGTTGCGTATGGCTCCTCCTAGGAAGAAAGGATTATTCCGAAGTCATAAAATATCGATACGAATGGTTGTGCATCCAGATAATGGGCTGATTGTTACTATTCCTAAATCTCTAGCCACATACAAAGATGAAACAAAAAGACAAGTAGAATTATTTATACAAAGTAAGGCAGGGTGGGTATTGAAGAATGTTGCACGTCAACAAAAAGATATCGAGCTTCGAGGGCCGAAGCATACCAAGGAAGAGATAGAGAAATATAAAAAAGAGGCAAGTGCGCGAGTCGCTTTGCGACTCGCGCACTTCAACTCTCACTATAATTTTTCATACAATAAAATTACAATTCGTAACCAAAAGACTAGGTGGGGAAGTTGTTCGCGTACCAAGAATCTCAGTTTTAATTACAAAATTGCACTTCTGCCAGAGTCACTTGTCGACTACATTGCTGTACATGAGCTATGCCACACTGCACAAATGAATCATTCTAAAAAATTCTGGAGTTTAGTTGCTGAAACTATTCCCGACTACGCGATCCGTAGAAAGACGCTCAAAGATGGCTCGACCAATCTCGGATGAGCAGTGTTTATGTTTATGCAGCAAAAAGCCGAGCAAAATCTAAAGTAATCTGGTACTATCGAATTACATGAAAGGTATAGTATTAGCGGGCGGAAGCGGGACAAGGCTGTACCCCCTTACTGTAGCAACAAGTAAGCAGCTGCTTCCTGTCTATGATAAGCCAGTTATTTTCTATTCATTGTCGATACTGATGCTTTCAGGCATACGTGACATTTTAATTATTTCAACCCCGCATGATCTTCCCCAGTATGAGAAATTACTTGGAACGGGAGAAGCACTTGGTCTTCGATTGTCATACGCGGAACAAGCATCTCCAGACGGCATAGCACAAGCATTTCTTATTGGTGAAGATTTTATTGGAAGTGATAGTGTGGCGCTTATACTTGGAGATAATATTTTCTATGGGAACGGTCTAAAGAGCCTGTTAAAGAAAGCTGTGAATAATACAAATAGAGCAACTATCTTTGGATACTATGTGGAGGACCCGGAAAGATTTGGAGTGATTGAGTTTGATGAGCATGACAAAGTTATTTCAATCGAAGAAAAACCAAAGTCTCCAAAATCAAACTATGCTGTGACAGGACTTTATTTCTATGACAATAGGGTCGTCCAGTATGCAAAACAGATTACACCAAGCGCACGAGGTGAACTGGAGATTACTGATATAAATCAGCATTACCTAGCGGCTAGTGCGCTGGATGTCACATTCCTAGGACGAGGATTTGCATGGATGGATGTTGGGACAGTCGAGACCTTGATTGCTGCAAATAACTTTGTAAAAATTATTGAAGATAGGCAGAACATAAAGATCGCAGCGCTTGAAGAGATTGCATATAAAAATAAGTGGATTACTAAAGATGCGCTTATTGAAATCACAAAAAAATATAATAAGACTGCGTATGGCAAACACTTGATGAAAGTGGCAGAGGGGAAGTTTAAATATTAATTAGTCTATGAAAATTTTAGTAACAGGAGGATCAGGATTTATAGGCTCGAATTTCATATTGTATATGATGGAAAAATATTCTGACTATATGTTTGTGAATTTAGATGCACTTACGTACGCAGGAAACAAGAATAATTTAATTGATATTGAGACTAATTCCCGATACACATTTATTCATGGGAATATTTGTAACCGTGATGACGTGAGGAACGCAATGGTGGGTTGTGATGCTGTTGTTCATTTTGCCGCTGAGTCACACGTAGACAGATCTATCGAAGACCCTTCTATATTTGTGCAGACAAATGTATTGGGTACAGAAATTCTCCTAGAAACAGCACAACTGTTTGGAGTTAAAAGATTTCATCACGTATCTACAGATGAAGTCTTCGGCTCTCTTTCGCTTGAAAATCATGAAGAGAAATTTACCGAGCTAACACCGTATGCACCACGTTCGCCATACGCAGCATCAAAAGCAGGGTCAGATCATTTAGTGCGTGCTTTCTTTGAGACATATAATTTTCCAGCAACTATTTCTAACTGCACTAATAATTATGGGCCATTTCATTTTCCTGAAAAAGCAATTCCGCTTTTTATTACACATGCGTTAGAAAATAAGTCCTTGCCACTCTACGGCACTGGTCTAGCAGTACGAGACTACGTATATGTCTGGGATCATTGTGTTGCAATTGATCTTATCCTCCATAAGGGCGTGATTGGAGAAACCTACTGTGTCGGGGGAGATTCAGAAAAAAATGGTATCGAAATAGCAGATATGATTCTAGAGTTACTTGAAAAACCTAAGGATCTTAAAATCTTTGTAGAAGATAGAAAAGGGCATGATATGCGATATGCAATCGATCATACAAAAATTACCACTGAAATGGGATGGAATCCTTCAGTGAATTTTGCTGAGGGATTACGAAGGACTGTTGATTGGTATAAAGAGCACGAGTCTTGGTGGAAGAATTAGTCTAAAGAATCTTGAGTTGCTGAGGTGCCTGCGACCACTCCAGTCGTCCAGCATATTTGTAGACTGTAGCCACCAGATGGCCGATCGAAGTTGAGAAGGTCACCTACGACATACAGATTTGAAATGAGTCTCGATCGCATTGTCTTAAAATCAATCTCTGTGAGTGCTACACCGCCACTTGTGACAATGGCTTTCTCAACTCCTTGCAAGCCTTTCACGTGTAGTGGGAGTGCTTTTACGAGCTTGAGGAGTTCAATGCGCTTCTCACGTGTAAGACTGTGCGAAAAAGTATCTAAATCTATTGCCGTCATTTCGAGGAGTGGTTGAACGAGTGCTGCAGGCATGAGTTCGGCAAGTACATTTTTTACCTTCTTGTTGCTATTCATCTTAAGTAGTTCTTGAAATTCTGCATGAAGCACGTCTGGTGCCTTTGATGGAAGAAGATCAAGCTCGATTGTGACGTCTCCGTATTTAAGTAGCTCACCAACATCGCGACTCATATTTAGAATTGTAGGTCCGGTTATGCCTTTGTGTGAGAAAAGAAGTTTGCCCTTGGTGCGTAAGTGCTTAATTCTGTGTGCTGTGTCTTCAGTTTTTTCTTGAAACACTGTGAGCTGGATATCGTCGAGTGTAAGTCCAGAGAGGTCTTTGGTCCAAGTGTCTTTCAGTGTAAGCGGCACGAGAGCTGCGTTTGATTCGCTCACCGAGTGGCCGAATTCTTTGAGCCACGCAAAACCATCACCAGTTGAGCCTGTTTCAGGACGAGACTTTCCGCCTGTGGCAAGAATAAATGAACGTGCTCGGATTTCTTCTCCCGTAATAAGCGTGAGTGATTCGATGGTTCCATCTTTCTGTGTAAATTTCTTAATTGACTGTTTGCACCGCACAGTAACACCACCTTCTTTCATGTACGCTTCGAGTACATCCCACACTGACTCGGCTGAGTCAGTTGCAGGGAAGACGCGCTTCAGTGCCTCGACTTTAGTTTCGAGTCCGCGAGAATTAAAAAAGTCGAGAGTGTCTTGCACGTCCCACTTTGCAAAGGCAGAAAAGAGGAACTGATCGTCTTTGCGATTTCGTCCAGAAAATTTAGAAAGGAAGATGCGCGTATCAAATTCTGCGTTTGTGATGTTGCAGCGGCCACCTCCGGTGATGAGGAGCTTTTTCCCGAGAGAGGAATTCTTTTCGAGAAGGAGGACTTTCGGGGCACGAGTGCTCTCTGTGCCGGTTTGTTCAAGTAGTGCAAACTTCTTGGAGAGTTCCATGGCGGCCGTTCCGGCCGCCATCATTCCTGCCGGTCCTCCGCCGATTACTACCACATCCCATATGTTCTTGCTTATAGTCATTTCGCTAGATGCTTTCATATATGAACCTTAATTCATTTATTGCATTTGAGCTACTGTTTCAGATAATTGGCACGTGTGGTCTTTTACTTATCGCCCCAAGTACGATAGGTTATATATATGTCTCGAGAAGAATCCGCACTCCGCTTTGAGGAGGTTAGTTTTGAATACGGTCCAAATCGCCCGATCCTAGATACGGTAAGTTTTTCTGTACGCCGAAATTCCAAGGTTGCAATCATGGGTCAGAACGGTGCTGGCAAGACGACGCTTTTCGGTATGATGACCGGAATCAATAAACCAGAGTCTGGTCGGGTGCTCATCACTCATGGAGTTTCTATGGCAACGGCTCCGCAAGTTATTCCACGCGACAGTCTCGATCTCACAGTACTGCAATACTTTGAGAAATGTTTTGACAAGAAAGTATACGACATCGAACCAAAAATCGACGCCATTCTCGATGTTGTTCATTTGAAGGCTCCGCATGATCGAATCATCCGGTCATTCTCAGGAGGCCAGCAGGCTCGACTTCTTCTTGCTTCTGCACTTATCCAGGATCCAGACTTGCTTCTGCTCGACGAGCCGACAAACAATCTCGACAAGGCCGGCATCGAGCATCTCACAAAATTCCTCGTTGAATACAAGAAGACTTGTATCGTTATTTCGCACGATGCCGAATTCCTCAACGCCGTCACTGATGGTGTGCTTTATCTCGACGTCTTCACTCGAAAGGTTGAGCAGTATGCAGGAAACTACATTGCTGTGCAGAAAGATATTCTCGCTCGAATTGACCGCGAAAACCGAAAGAACGCACAGCTCGAAAAAAAGATTCAAGAAAATAAAGACAAGGCAAACTTCTTCGCACAGAAGGGAGGAAAGATGCGTCTCGTTGCAAAGAAGATGCGACTCGAAGCCGAGGAGATGGAAGAAGACAAAGTCGATGTGCGAAAGGAAGATCGGACTATCCGACCATTCACAATACCTACACCAACCGAACTCTATGGAGACATTCTCACTATCAATTCCTTCACCACTCTTAAAGCCCACAAGCCTGTTGAACATAAAGCCTCTGTAGCACTTCGAAAGAATCAGCACCTTCTCCTCAAGGGGCCAAACGGCATCGGGAAGAGTACACTCCTCGAAGCCATTGCTACGGGGCATGCGAAGGGCTCAGTTATTGCTCCTGAAACTGTTGTTGGGTACTATCGTCAGGACTTTTCGACGTTGAATTTCGATCACACAGTAAGCGAAGCACTTTTCTCTGTTATGAAAAAACCAGAAGAACAATCAATGCGTGCAACAGCAGCAGGATTTCTTCTCAATGCCGAAGTCATGAAGAGCAAGATTGGGAATCTCTCAGAAGGCCAGAAGGGACTTGTTGCATTTGCACAGCTCGTGCTTTTGAAGCCAGGTCTTCTTATTCTCGATGAGCCAACAAACCACATCAACTTCCGTCACCTTCCAGTGATTGCAAAGGCCTTAAGCGCATACGAAGGAGCAATGGTGCTCGTAAGTCACGTGCCTGAATTTGTCTCAGAGATTCGTATTGATCAGATTCTCGATCTAGAGAAAGATTCGAAATAGTTACTAAGCATGGCGCAAATGTAGCACATGAAGTACAGCGTCTATATTCTAAAGTGTGCAGACGGAACATTGTATGTAGGAAGTACGACTGATGTGAAAAGGAGAGTGGACGAGCACAACTCTTCTCCGAAAGGTGCGAAATACACAAAGGCACGTCGGCCAGTTCAGCTCATGCATGCTGAAATCTTTGAGAATCGTAGCGAGGCACAGAAGCGGGAGGCAGTGTTAAAGAAATTAACACGTAAAGAAAAACTGACATTGTTAGCAAAATCCGGTGCTATACTTTTACCATGACACAACTATTTGAGCTTTTCTTTGTGCTCGTCACACTATTTATATATATGTGCATTGTGTTCGGAATCGCTTTGGTACGAAAGGACAATGGCACCGCTGATATTGCATATGGATGGGGATTTGTATTGCTCGCCTTTCTGACGTTCATAGTCGGAATTCCCGGACTTGCTGGGCTGCTCGCAACGCTCCTCGCAACTATTTGGGCAGCACGACTTTCTATTCGTATACACCTTCGCAATCGTGGAAAGTCCGAAGACTTCCGATACAAATCAATGCGAGAGAAGTGGGAGAAGGTGAGTCACAAGACCTTTTTAGTTAACAGTCTCGTGCAGATTTTCTTGCTTCAGGGACTCATTATTTTCATCGTTGCACTTCCTGTGACACTTCTAAATATCTATGGCGGAGGACTTGGGCTTTCAATAGTTGCACTCGTTGGTCTGCTTATTTGGATCAAGGGCTTTGTCTTTGAAGCTGTTGGGGATTGGCAGTTGGCGAAGTTTATGGCGAATCCTGCAAACAAAGGAAAGATTATGGACAAGGGGCTATGGAAGTTTACGCGCCACCCAAACTACTACGGAGAGTCACTTATGTGGTGGGGTCTCGCAATTATGGCGTTTAGCGCAATCTTTGTTGAAAGCGGGCTAGTCGTGTCGCTACTTCCATTTATTGGACCGATTCTCATAACGTTCCTTTTGCTCAAAGTCTCAGGTGTACCACTCCTAGAAGCGCACTTCGCAGGAAAGCCCGAGTGGGAAGTGTATAAGGCAAAGACGAGTGTGTTTATTCCGTGGTTTCCAAAGAAGTAGCAGATAAAGACGAAAGTCTTGATAACATAACGGAATTACTGATTGTCAAAAACTCAGAAATACTTTAGAAGTATTTCATCTTTTCTTGATGTCGGATTTTATAAGCTATATCTAGGATAAGTTGGTAGATTACCATTTGTCCTAAAGGTGTGTTAATTACTCATAAATTATCAAAGAGCCGTGTATACTAATAGCAATGCAAGCTACACAAAGCCCTATGTACGCCATGTCGAACAATCTCTTCATCTTGGATGAGCGAAACGACAGTAAATCAAAGGAGTATGTCCTTACTATTCGAGACCTTCCTCAAGAAGAAAAGCCACGTGAGAAACTCCTTGAGTATGGACCTGGTGCTCTCTCGATAGATGAGCTTCTTGCGGTAGTGTTGCTGACGGGCACCAAGAAAGAAGGGATTCTTGAAATGACCCACAGGATTATGCAGGAGTATGGCGAACGAAGTGTTCTTGCCGCTACAGATGCAAAAGTTTTGGCAGATGATTTGTCCATACCGCTAACCAAAGCCGCACAGATAATTGCCTGTGGTGAACTGGGAAGGAGATTTTATCGACGGACTAGGAATGGGGCACCAGTCATACGAACTGCTGAAGATGTTTTCGCACACACTGTTGAGATGCGGAACTTTACAAAAGAGCACTTGCGAGGGCTGTATCTCAATACACATTATCAACTTGTGCATGATGAGACGATTTCCATTGGTACCGTTGACGCAAATATCGTGCATCCGCGAGAAGTA
>CAJEYI010000020.1 GCA_903994795.1 uncultured bacterium | reverse complement strand
TGTGTGCCATATCCGCTATATTAGCGGAGTGGTGCAATTACTTGTTGAACTAACACTAGTAACTATGTTTAAAATACGCCCTGGGACATAAATTACACGCGCGGAGCTGTCGCTGCCAAGCACATTATTTACAGCCTCTATTTCGCGAGCAAGTCCGAGAACTGTTTCTTCAGTTGCTTCACGCTCAATGGTAATTTCACCCTTTTTCTTGCTGTTTATTTGAATAATTATAGTAGCAAGTTCTTCTGTGAAGCTCATGTCTTGGTGTGGCCAAACTGTGCTATGGATACTTTGCTCAGTGCCACCACTGACATGCCACAAACTCTCAGAAAGGTGTGGTGCAAACGGAGCAAGGAGCAAAAGTAATTCTCGATAAGTGGTGCGTGGAATTTCAGTAAATGATTCAAGGTCACGCACCAAAATCATAAGCGCTGCAATTGCTGTGTTGAACTTAAACTTTTCAATGTCACCGCCAATCTTCGCAGCAGCCTTCCCAAGCGCAAGTGTGAATTCATCTGTTGTAGAGCTGTCTGTGACTTTGTTTGAAAGTCTGTAGATGCGGTCAAGAAACTTTCGCATTGATTCAACTCCTCCGAGGTTCCATGGGTAACTTCCTGGCTCATTGTATGGCCCGATAAATGCCAAGTACATACGTACAGCATCAGCACCAAATTCCTGTACTAACGCATCAGGGTTTACCACATTTCCCTTCGACTTTGACATCTTTTGTCCATCAGGACCAAGAATAATGCCGCGATTAAATCGTTCAATAAATGGTTCTGGAGTTGGAACCAGTGCCATATCGTACAGAGCTTTATAGAAGAATCGGGAATAAAGTAAGTGAACAGTTGTGTGCTCCGCCCCACCAGTATAGCGATCAACAGGAAGCCATTGCTTCATTACAGCTTGATTAGAGAAATCAGTCTGGTTCTTCGAGTCTAGGTAGCGAGCGTAATACCAGGAGGAATCAACGAACACGTCAAGCGTGTCATACTCAGGTGTCCATCCTTTTCCAAAAATCCGCTCGACTCGCTCATGAAGTTCTTTTGATGTAGCGAGAGGAGATTTCCCTGTTGGAGAAAAATCGACGTCTGTGGGAAGTGTCCACGGCAAATGCTCAGCAGGCACAAGGTGAGGATTTCCTTCTGGGTCATACACAACGGGTATTGGGCAACCCCAGTATCGTTGACGAGAGATAAGCCAGTCACGTATGCGGTACTGTGTGACACGCTCGGCACCAGTCGAGTCTAAAATGTCCGACATTGCCTCCTGGCTATCTCGACCATCAAATTCACCAGAATTTATGAGGTACCCATCAGTCGTGAGTGCATTTTCTGAGTGAAGGATTTCCCAAATTTGTTTCTGATGTGCTGGAGTTAGGCTTGAAAGTACTTCGCTTTCATCTACCCATGTAAGTGTGTGCGTTTTCTGCTCGTATTCGGTAGTTTCCTTTTGATTACTCAGATTCTCAACTTCTGCGATAAATCCATATGCGTGAGCAGTACGATTTTGTCCTTTGTGAGAAGCGCAGTACTTAGCTGCTGTTACCCATGGTGCAGTGTGTATAATTTGAACCCCTTCTAGACCTGCTTCTTCGTGTATTTCAGCTAGCGCAGCTTCTTCAGGAGTTTGTCCTTCTTCGATGCCGCCCATGATTGCCGTTGTGATGCCTTCGAGTGTGCCGTGCCAGTTAAGGAGTGCGAATTTGCCTGTGGATTTATCACGTAGATGCACTACGACAGTATCTCGCTTGACGTCCTCAAGTCCATCTTGTGGTGGATTAATTTGATCAACCGAGCAAGGTACAACAACCTGTTTAATAGAAAGCATAGTGCCTGCGGATTTATTACTCTCCAAAGACTTAACTACCGTATGGATGTCGCTGTAGTTCTCAAGTATTTGTGATCGTGGCATTACTTCCTCAAGCACATCTGCTCCAAGGAATCCCCACGCACACCCAAAAATCTTCTTTTGGTCAAGAATTGTTTCAAGTTCATAGTAATCAGCCTTCGTGTCTGTAAAGTATGAGATCTCATTTAAATTAACTCCCCAGTCTCGTGCTATGCGCTCAACTTTTTCTTCTTTTGAGTGATGGTCCTCAAAGGTTAGTACGTGACTGGGATTTAATTTTGAGTTCTCAATTGCAGGGCCTACATATTTAACCGAGCCACTTGTAACTACTGCTATTTTTGCATTTGGTATTTTAATAATTTCATCTACAAATTCTGTAAAAAGTTCAATTCCATTTGCATGTAAGATTTCTCCAAACTTATCGGTCCAGTCATAGTTATACTGCAACTCTTCTGGAGTTAAAGAATGATCACGGGCGTGATGTGGTTTTTTACTTGCGTAATTTAAAACATGGTTCCTTGCTGTCTCGATATCAGGAACATTTCCCATCGCTACTTGAGCCAGAAGCACTTTTTCAAACGTATCTCCAAGCACACCATCAAAATCAAATATTAAATGGTGCTGTTGAGTTTGTGCTGAAAGTTGATTTTGCCGTGTTGCGAATTCAAAGTCGCGTTCGTCATGTGCTGGTACCGCCATCACTGCACCTGTTCCGTATGAGGCAAGTACATAGTCTGCAACGTATACAGGCACAACATCTAATGTTGCGGGATTGTATGCAAAGACTCCTTCGAGCTTTACCCCTGTTTTCTCTTTATTCTCTGAGCGTTCGCGCTCAGTTTTCTTGGTTGTTGCAAGTTTATATGCCTCAACTTCTTCAGTATTTAACACTGCAGGCATAAGTGTTGGAAGCAATGGGTGCTCAGGTGCGAGAACTATGTAAGTAACACCAAATATCGTTTCTGGGCGTGTAGTAAAGACTTCAACAAATACTTCTAGGTCTTCTAGTGCAATGTTTTTCAAAGGGAATGAAATCTTTGCACCCTCTGATTCTCCTATCCATGCTCGTTGAGCTTCCTTAATTTCTTCTCGCCATGGGAGTGGGTCAAGATCCGTGAGAAGACGTTTTGCGTACTGTGTGATTTTTAAAAACCACTGTGTAAGGAATTTCTCTTCAACCTCTGTGCCACAACGTTCGCAGTGACCATTAAGTACTTGCTCATTTGCAAGTACTGTCTGATCTTTTGGGCACCACTTCACCGCGGCTTCTCGTCGCTCAGCGAGCTTGTGTTCGTATAGTTTAGAGAAAAGCCACTGAGTCCATTTGTAGTATTCAGGATCGCACGTAATGACTTCCTTATCCCAGTCAAAGGACACGCCCATATTTTTTACTTGAGTACGCATAGTGTCCATGTTTGCGTATGTCCATTCTTTCGGGTCGAGACCACGCTTTATGGCAGCGTTTTCTGCAGGTAGTCCAAAGGCATCAAATCCAAACGGAAAGAGCACGTTCTTCCCTTTCATGCGCAAGTATCGTGCATATATATCTGGCATTGCATACGCATACCAATGGCCAGTATGAAGATCACCAGACGGGTATGGGAATTCTACGAGCAGGTAGTACGGGTCTTTCTCTGTATTTGAAAGATCAGTGTTATACAAATCTAGCTGCGACCAGAGCGCTCGTGAATCTTCCTCAACTTTTTTATGGTCGTACTGCTCTTTTGCCATGACTGTTGTACTGCTAATGAATAATTTAGTCGCGATAGTGCTTGAGTCCTGTATACAGGAGTGCTCCTAGTGCGAGCGCAGAAATTCCTAGTTGAATAAGTTGGGGAGCGTCATTCCAGTACGCAGCAGAAGCAATGACGAAGGCAAGAACACCTCCATACGAAAGTCCTGTCGATACAATCGATGAGCCAAGCGGAAGCATGCCAACGATAAGCGCAAGAAGCCCGAGGCCAACTAGTAGTACAAACGACCTTGCCTGCATGCTTTTTTGAGCTGCTTCAAAAGGTGCCTGGCATTTTGTTGTCATATCGCAGTATCCACCTGGTGCAGGAGCAATGGCAGGTTTAGTTACTTTATCTGTGGGTACAGGAGCCTGCGCTGAACCATCTTGGATCCAGGTTCCCTTTGTCGCCACACAACTGGCTTGGTTTGTCGGAACAGCTTGGCTTATTGAACAAAAGTCAGTGTACTGTGGGGTTGGAAATAGAATTCCCCGAACTACTACAAAAAATATATTTAGGATTACGATAATTCCTACCATCAATGCCCATCGAACGAATCGCGGTCGCTTAGTTTCTTTCTTGGGTTGAGTTTCGTGTGCCATATTTGAGGATTATACCACAAATATTTAGCTATGAAGAAATACCATGACATCGCCATCATTCACTACATACGTCTTGCCTTCTGTTCGAATGTCACCCTTATCGCGTGCTGCGCTCCATGATCCGTCTGCTTTTAGTGTGTCGCATCCAACTACTTCCGCGCGAATGAACTTGTCTTTGAAGTCATTGTGAATTGCGGCGCCAGCTTCTGGTGCTGTTGCGCCTTTTGCTACTGTCCATGCTCGTGATTCCTTGGGGCCGGTTGTAAAGAATGTAATAAGGCCAAGTGTTTCGTATGCGCCACGAATCAGTTCTGTAAGACCGTTTACCTGTACTCCAAGTTCCTGCCGGAACATCTCCTGATCGTCGTCTGCAACTTCAGTGAGCTCATGCTCAGTTACTGCGTCAACTTGGACATACTGTGCACCAAGTGATTTTACAAGTGCGAAGGCTTCTTCTGCGCGGCCATCATTGGCAAGATCTAGGTTGTGCCCGCCGGTCTTTCCGTTGAATGCATAGAGAATTGGCTTAAGAGTGAGAAGATTCAGTGACTTAATTACTTTTTGCTCCTCGGGAGTTAGATCTGCGGTGCGTGCTAACTTTCCTTCGGAAAGCACTGCCTCAACTCGTGCAAGAATTTCATCTTCAATTACTGTGGGCTTAAGTCCTGTTTTGACGTCTCTCTGGAGTTTTTCACGACGTTTCGATACTGACTCCTGATCCACCAAAAGAAGCTCGAGATTAATTACCTCTATATCTTTTGCAGGATTTACTTCACCGTGCACGTGTATCACATCCGGGTCGTCAAAGAATCGAACCATTTCTAGAATCGCATCTACTTCGCGTATGTGTGAAAGAAACTGATTTCCCAGGCCTTCTCCCTCAGATGCGCCCTTTACGAGGCCAGCAATATCAACAAACTCTATGACTGCAGGAAGTGTTTTTTCGGACTTCGAAAGTACTGCAAGGTCATCGAGACGCACATCAGGTACAGGTACAACACCTACTGAAGGGTCAATTGTACAAAAGGGATAATTCTCCGCAGGAACGCTTTGTCGGGTAAGTGCATTAAAAAGCGTCGATTTTCCGACGTTTGGAAGCCCTACGATACCTATTTTAAGTGCCATTCCTTATAATTTACACTATTTTTCCTTTCTGCGCCTTAAGTCCATCGATGTCATTCGTAAGTCTGTCATATCTATCAAACTCTTTTGTTCCGTAATATGGAGCTTGATGAGTCATGTGAATGCCAAATTTTCGAACAGGAGATATATTTTCGCCATCTCTGGGCGCATTACGAGTTAACAAGTTTTGCCCAAGTGAACCCTTGTGAGCGTTAATGTTTTTAATGGAGTCGATTGAGCGAGGTATGCTAGAAATTAACGGATCATCTAGGCCGATAATTTCAGTGACTTGTAGTCTAGGTGGAATTGGTGTGCCTTTTCCACCCAAAGTACTAAGTATGGTAAGTGCCTCATTCTTCATCTGTATCGCGTTTCCATCTGCAATGGGTTTCATTTTTGGTGCAAGTACTTTCCTTAAGTCACTTAGAAACGTTGGCATTTCATGATGTATTGTCTGAGTTCCGTGCTCAATAAACCAATGCATCGAAGCCTCTTCTGCTAATCCCAGTGCTAGCTCTTCTTTCCTGAGTGTCGAAGTATTTAAATCTGAAACACCTGCTGGGCTATACAAGCTAACTCTTAGGCGTGGTGCAGTTCTCTCACCTCGCATTTCTTCTTGAGAAGCAACTCTACGATTCTGTAGCTGCGCACCAATCTCAGCAGCAATACTTCCACCTAAGGAAATACCAGTTAAGGATAAAATTGATGTAGGATCATCACGAATTGAACTTGTCTCCGTCTCGATAAGTTCTGCATAGAGTTTCCCTAGAGCAGTTAGGCCTTCCGTTTTCAATGCTTCGAGTAGTTCTTCAGACACTTTTCCATATTCATTAGTTGGGTATCCTAATACATAAATTTCAGAATCTTCTGGAGTGCGTCCTTCATGTAAGTCTCTTAACGCGAAGTGCATACTTTCTAGAATCGAGTGAAGTGCAACCTCAATCCATTCAAACTGCCCTCCGGATTGGATATCTACCGGTATACCAGTCGAGATAAATTCTCTTCGCTTGCGCTTTGATCCCTCAGGGGGCTTACGCAATTCTGTTAATTCTCCTGGATATAGCCTTTTTGCTAGATCTTGTAAGTTTAAATGTGTATAGGGAAAAGAAGAATTAAAACCTTCAGATGTGAATACGGCTGAGTTCTCAATTAGTTGATCAAGTGCTGTGTACAAGACCGTTCGCATGACCTCAATAGAGTGAGGACTTGCTTTGTGCCTCTCTGCATACTCTCGAAGTAGAGCGTCTCCTTGTGGGAAAACGTGTAGTAGATGAGATTCTTTTTCGTCGACACCTTCTTGGTCAAGTCTTTGCAGTGCCGCATGCTCAGTAACATACTTAGCACCCAATCCAGCTCCAGCAACTGTTGCAGTAACGGCGATTGCAGATCGTATAAGCTCTCGTTTAGTAAGTCCTCCTTCATTCATTATAAAAAGTATATCACTTGAAAATATTCCTATGTTACTTGGTTCTGTATCTCTCCTTTCTGAAACGCAATGATATTTTCAATAGTTGTATCGAGAATTCGTTGGATTGCTTCACGAGTATCAAATGCTATATGTGGTGTCACAATGACTCGCGGGTGATCCATGAGGTAATGATTCTCGAGTACAGTGCGCAGTTCTTCTTCTTTTGGGTGTGGGCTACTTAGAAGCAGCAGCTCATCTTTCATTTCTCCTTCTTCTTCAAGTACATCAAGACCTGCGCCAGCAACTGTGCCGTCTTTAAGTGCTTGTACAAGTGCATCAGTCTCAATAATTCCTCCTCGAGCTGTGTTAAGTATGTATGCGCCCTTTTTAATTAAAGAAATATTCTTACTATTGATAAGGTGTTGAGTTTTTTCGGTAAGCGGCACATGTAACGTTATGATATCTGACTGAGCAAGTAGTTCCTCGAGGGTCACGTGCGTGAAGTTGAGAGTGCTTGATAAGCTTGTCTCACACAAGGTGTCATACACAAGCACGTCCATACCAAACCCGTGCGCTATCTGGATGACGTGTTTTCCAATGCTCCCACACCCTACAACTCCAATCGTTTTTCCTTGTAAATCAAATCCTACAAAGCCATCCTGTGAAAAAGAATTGTGTTCTCGTGCTTGAGCTTGAGCCTCGCAGACTTTTCTCGAAAGTGCGAGTAATAGTGCAAATGTGTACTCTGCAACTGTGTTTGCGCCATACGTTGGTACATTTACCACCTTCACATTTCTTTTCTTTGCCTCCTCCAAATCAATATGATCAAAGCCAGTCGAGCGTGTTGCAAGGAGTTTGAGGTTTGGGAATGCATCAAATGCTTGTGCATCGAAGTGACTGTCTACAAAAATTGAAATTATTTCTGCGTCACCACCTGCACTTACTTGAAACGCACCTACCCGAAAATCAAGCTCAATGCCAGGCAACTTTCTTGAAATGTAGTCATGTTCCCATTCTTCATGTGCAAAGTAGGTGAGTTTCATATTAGGCATGTACTTCAGATGTAACAGTTCGAATATCTTTTGTTACCATTCTACCCTCTTCATCTACGTGATACAAAACCACAGCACCGAACAGCATCTCTAATTCGCGCACATGCTCTTCTGGAATTGATTCAAGGTACGTCATAAGTGCTCGAAGTGCGTTGCCATGAGACACAACTAGGATGGTCTTGCCCTCTTTGAGTTGAGGCAAAATCTTTTCAAGGTAGAACGGCACGACTCTTGCATACACCATCTTAAGAGTTTCACCATGTGGAATTGGATAGTCCCAGTCACGACGCATGCTTTCAAATGCTTCCTCGCCAACCACCTTCTCCATGTCCCATTTATTCATGCCGGTGTAGTCTCCGTAGTCACGCTCGTTAAGTGCTGCAGAGTGTTCAATAGGTACGTGATATTCTTCAAGTACGTTTAGCATGCAGGAAAGCGTTTCAATAGTACGTACTTGCATTGAAGCATACGCAGCGTCAATGTGTGTACCCTTTAGGAGTAGTCCCATTTCTTCTGACTTTTTAAATCCGTAGTCGGTAAGATGGACGTCACGTGTACCAGTCCATTTCCCTTCCTTGTTCCATTCAGACTCGTGATGACGAGCGATAATCAGTGTGCCAGGTAGTGTCATAGAGAATTAAAGGTTCGAGCTGTCATGTGTTGCTGTGTCTCACGAACGATTCGTTCCATCATTTGTACAGCAAGGACTGGGTGCTTTCCAGACGCAGTTTCCTCAGAAAGCATAACAGCGTCTGACCCCTCAAGGATGGCGTCTGTTACATCACTCACTTCTGCACGGGAAGGTGTATCGTTGTCGGTCATTGAAATCATCATCTGTGTCGCTGTGATTACCGGCTTTCCGGCAGCATTCGCTTTTTCTAAAATCATCCGCTGTGCAAAAGGAATGTCCTCGAGAGGAATCTCATTTCCCAGATCACCGCGAGCAATCATGATTGCGTCTGTGGCTGCAATTATGGAATCAATGGCTTCAAGTGCAATCTTTCTTTCAACTTTAGCGATTACTTTTTGTGTGCCATTTTTTGCTGCAATTTGCTCTTTGCAGTGCTCAACGTCTGTCGCTGATCCGACAAAAGAAAGTGCAATATATTCAACACGCTGCTGGATACAAAAATCAAGAAACACCATGTCTTCATCTGTTATCGAAAATGCTTGCGGAGCTGAGTAGGTATGACCTTCCTCAAGCTGAACCCTTGGGCCAGGAAGGTCTGCAATGATTGGTATCGATACACCTGCTTCTTTGGCAAGTGATCGAATGAGCTCTATACGCGCTTGAGCTTCTGGGATTTTTTCCCAAGCGAAGTTCAGACGTGCAACATCTAGTCCAGCTGAAATCATCTGACGAAGTGTGTCGGGCTCAAGACTTGCGGGGCCAATAGTTGCTACGATTTGTGCCTTAGAATTCATAGACCAAGAAGCTTATTTTCAATTTCCATTAAACGATTGTATTTGCAAACACGTTCACCACGCACTAGGGAGCCGGACTTAAATAATTCGCAGGAAAGTCCAACTGCCAGGTCAGCAATAAAGGTGTCTGTTGTTTCACCTGAGCGGTGTGATACAAATGCCTTCCATCCTTGTGCGTGAGTAGCCTTGATTGCATCAATTGTCTCTGTGACTGTGCCGATCTGATTAAGTTTAATCAGTACAGAATTAATTGCTTTCTTATCTGATGCCATAGCAATACGCTCTACGTTAGTGACGGTAAGATCATCACCTACTATTGTGTATGAGTCACCAAGTTTCTGTCTAAGCATTTGAAATCCTTCCCAGTCATCTTCTGCGCACCCATCCTCAATTGAGATGAGCGGGTACTTTGAAGTTAAGCTTTCGTACCATTGAATAAGTTCTTCTGATGAAAGCGACCGTGCACCCATTCCGATTCGGAGATTATAGGTGCCGTCTTTGTAAAAACTTGACGCTGCTGCGTCTATGCCAATCTGCACTTGCTGTGTACTGTAGCCAGCTTTTTCAATTGCTTTAGTAATGAAATCAAATGCCTCTTCGTTTGACTCGAACTTTGGAGCAAATCCACCTTCATCTCCCACACTTACCGCATACCCACTTTCTGCTAATAGTTGTTTCAGTGAATGAATGATTTCAGATCCTGCACGGACTTTTTCTCTAAGTGTTGAAAAATTTGTTGGTGCTAATAGAAACTCTTGAATATCGAGACCGCTGTCTGCGTGCTTGCCGCCATTTATGATGTTGAACATCGGTTGTGGAATTGCATATGCAGTGTTTCCAGCAAGTGTTCCAAGGTGCTCATATAGTTCAATACCTTGTTCGATGGCATTTGCTTTAGCAAATGCCATCGAAACTCCTAGAATCGCATTTGCTCCAAGTCGAGACTTGTCGGCTGTACCATCGAGCTCAATAAGATGGCGATCAAGTTCTTCTTGCGACCATTCCTTCCCTACAATGCTTTGTGAGATTTCGTTTGCTACGTTTGAGCATGCACTAAGCACACCCTTACCATCATATCTATTGGAGTCGTCATCACGAAGCTCATGTGCTTCATGACTTCCAGTGCTTGCTCCTGCAGGTACAGACGCAACACCAACTGCTTCAGCAAGTCTTAATGTGACCTCTGTAGTTGGTTCTCCTCGTGAGTCGAGAATTTCTCGTGCTGTTATGTTCTGAATTACTGACATGCCTTTATTTATCCAGTATAACACTCACTTTATGAAGGCTGGAAATCAACGGTGTGTAACTATTTTCCCTTAGTAGCAAGCTGCTCAATCCTTCTTTCCCGCACAACCTTCTTTTCTGGGGTAATATTTTCTGATGGACCAAGTGCCATGACTTTTGTCTTGATTCCTGAAAATTCAAGTAATGAACGCTTTATGGCTGCTGTGAAGTCACCAAAGACAAGCCAATCTAGGAATGGAGGGTTTCCTGTGAGGATTATTACTCGTGCAGTGCGACCTTTCAGAAGCTTGTCCCAACCGAATTTGTTCTTGTGCATCTTGAAAGCGAAACGTGGCATGAATGCTCGTTCCCAAAAGCCTTGTAGTATTGCCGGCATTCCTCCCCACCAATTCGGGTACACGAGTACTAAGTGCTCACACCAAGAAATATTCTCTTGGACTTTAATAATGTCTGGTTCGAATGCTTGAATAACTTTATAGCCTTTGTGGAGAATAGGATCGAATTGTAGGTCTGCGATATTTATCCGACGAACTTCATGACCTGCTGCACGTGCTGCTTTTTCATATGTGTTCGCAATTTCGCCCGACAACGTGTCAGAATTTGGATGTCCAAGAAATACAAAGATTCGCATAGTAACTATGTGCGATTAGTCGGACTTCTTTTTTAATAATACCTGAGCATAGCCGAGCACTCCTGCTATCAATACTGAAGCAAGTACATACAAGAGCATGATATTTATGTATCCAAGTGAGTTCATATACCCAAGATCAAGTAACAAAATAAACCACCAGCCGACGAGAATGCCACTTGAGGCCACTCTCCATGGAGTTGTTTTACGTACAAGCATTGATGCAAACCCAATCACAATAAGTGTGAGAGTCATAAGTGCCCAAAACGGTGCCTCGAGCACTAACTGAGTTGCATCAGGTACAAGGTATTCGAGCACAACGAGTGCGACTCCCGACAGAAGTACCAAAATCATGCCAAAGCGAAGTCCGTGGAAAAGTTGTCGAAGGTACTTTCGTTCATGGTGGTCAATTATCCCATCACGTGCAGCTGCCGTATAAAAAGTCTCAGCAAACGTGACTGTTGCAACACCAATAATTGCACCAAATGTGTGTAGTGTTGCAAAGAATGTAATGAGCGAGTCAGTGTTCATAGAATTAGCTTGCCATGAGTTGAGCAAGCTCGTTACGATACTTCTTCATAACTTCCATGGTGGCCTTCATTTGTGGCTCACCACCCTTTTTCACACGTCGTTCAATTTCCTCACTAATTGTCTTCATAAGATCAGGATTCTTTTTTACAAGCGCGAGAATTTGAGCACGCTGCGCTTCAGGCACGTCTTTCATCTTCCACTTCATTGCTTGCTCTAAAAGAAAGTCTTGAATTGCCATATTAAATATATTATATCACTAATTTTCTAGCGAAAAGCACAAGTCTAAACTTAAAGAATTACGGTCGCTTGGTTGTTTGAGACTTCTGCAATTCCTGCAACTGAAAGCGTGATGATTTGATGCTCCCCATCAGGAGTTACAATCTTGGCTTCGCCCACTCTTAGTGGTGACACGAATGCTTCATGATGCGCGAGCACTGTAAACATCCCGTCTGATCCAGGCAGGGTCACAGACACAGCTTCCCCATCGAAGATGTTGTTTCCTACTTCTGCAATTGTTAAGTGAAATGTTTTTGACATATGTTATCTTCCCTCAAATATTATCTGCCTTCTGGTACTACTTCACTTCGTCGATAGTTCCCTTCATGTAGAATGACTGTTCATTCTTGTCATCGTGCTTTCCGTCTACAATCTCACCGAATCCTCGAACTGTTTCTTCACGAGTTACATATGCACCCTTTGTCCCTGTGAATGGTTCAGCAACTGAGAATGGCTGGGAAAGGAATCTTTGCAGTTTTCGAGCCCGGTACACCACAGTCTTATCGTCATCAGAAAGCTCCTCGATACCGAGAATTGCGATGATATCCTGAAGGTCTTTGTATCGCTGAAGCACCTGCTTTACTTTGTTTGCAACTCGGTAGTGCTCTGCACCAACAATTGCTTCTGTTAGGGCTGTTGAAGAAGACTCGAGCGGGTCGATGGCTGGATAAATACCGAGAGATGCGAGCTGGCGAGAAAGTACCACGGTACCGTCGAGGTGGGCGAAAGTCGTCGCTGGAGCTGGATCTGTGAAGTCGTCAGCTGGCACATAAACTGCCTGAACTGAGGTGATCGAACCTTTCTTTGTAGACGTAATGCGCTCCTGCAGCTTACCCATTTCTTCAGCAAGTGTAGGCTGGTATCCCACAGCTGATGGCACGCGTCCCAGAAGTGAAGACACTTCTGAACCTGCTTGAATGAATCGGAAGATGTTGTCCATGAAGAAGAGCACATCCTTGCCTGACTCGTCGCGGAAGTATTCTGCCTGAGTAAGTCCTGTGAGAGCTACGCGAGCACGCGCTCCAGGAACTTCGTTCATCTGGCCAAACACGAGCGCAGTCTTGTCGAGCACTCCTGAGTCTTCCATTTCGTGATAGAGGTCGTTACCTTCACGCACGCGCTCTCCAACACCTGCGAATACTGAGTATCCTCCGTGGTTAGAAGCCACGTTGTGGATGAGTTCCTGAATAGTCACTGTCTTTCCCACGCCAGCTCCTCCAAAGAGTCCAATCTTTCCTCCCTTGATGAACGGAACGATGAGGTCGATAGCTTTAATACCTGTTTCAAAAATCTCAGCCTTCGTTGTCTG
>CAJEYI010000019.1 GCA_903994795.1 uncultured bacterium | reverse complement strand
TAGCTAATTCTAAAGCCGCAGGACTCATAACTGCATACTCGTTAATTGCGTCTATTTGGAAATGAATTCTTGAGAAACTACAAAGAACGACTGGCTTTTCGTGTGACACTGATATTCTTTGCAATCTATGCCTACACCATCTTTACGCTCCCCACACTCCTGCATCACATGGGGTCAGGAACGTTTTTAGAGAGCTCAGCTATTTCTGTACTACTCACCCTACTCTTCATTCTCGGGATTTCATTTGCAGGCTGGAAACGACTCAAAGAAAGCCTTTTTGAGGTTGCGGGTGGAGTCGTTAGTGTGCTTTTGATTGTGAGCGTCTGCTACTTCACGGGAATCATTCCACCGCTTCCGCTCGCTCTTCGAGAAGTTGGTGTATATCACTCGATAACGTATAAGGCGGGCACGGGAGGGGTTGGTGTATATGAAGTGCAGACAGAGGCAAATTCTGTGCACTGGTGGGATTCATTGCAGATGACACCAGAGACAATTCATGTGGTTCCTGGGGATTCGCTTTCCGTCTTTAGTTCGGTATTTGCTCCAGTGTCATTTTCAACTGCAGTCATTCACAAATGGGAGTGGTATGATCAAGCTACGCATTCATGGAAAAGGCAGGCAGAGGTCGCCTTCGGCATATCTGGTGGCCGTGATGGCGGGTATCGCGGGTACTCAACAGTTTCAGTGCTAAAAGCAGGGAAATACAGAGTTTCAGTCGAAACTCTTGATGGTCAAGTAATTGGCCGCACATATTTCACTGTTCAAACGGTTCAAGTGGAACCAGTTCTGCAAACTGAAATACACTAAGTAGACTTAATTCTGAGCTTCGTCTGTCGTGCCTTGTCGAGCTTTGGAAGAATGATTGTCAGAAGACCATCTTTTGCACCAGCAGAAGAATTTTCAACATCCACTTCTTGAGGAAGAAGAATTGTTCGTGTGAAAGAGCCCCAGAATAGCTCGTGGTGGAAGTAGTCGCTTTCTGGTACGGAAGCGCGTTCTTCGCGTGATCCTTCGATAGTGACCATGTCACGACTTATGGAAACATTCATTTCGTCTGGACGAACACCAGCAATAAAGGTGCGAATAACTATTTCACTCGCTGTCTGATATACATCAACAGGCAGCTGGCCCTCCATTGGTTCTTCATCAAAAAGTGCAGTATGTGACTGCTGTGATTGTGGAAGTGGGGCCTGTGCCATGTGTACAGGTGCCTGTTGTTGGGGCTGTGACTGCTGAGGCTGGTACATATTCTGTGGAGGCATCACACGTCGTGCAGGAACTTGTGGCATGTAGTCTTCATCGAATGAGTCGAGGTCATCGTTGGGAGTAGTGCCTCCAGAAAGTCGTTCAAAGAAAGATCGTTTTTTAATTGCCATAGTAATGTGTGTAAATAATAAGAGTGGGTTCGCTAACTAGCACGTGTTCGGAGGAAGGTTGCGGTATCTGAAGTATTTTAAGACATCAAACATCGCGAAGAACACGACGACTCCGGTCCATACAACGAAGAACGCGATGATCGTTTGCGAGCCGTTCTTAGTTATTATAAAAAAGTTAAACAATGTATGCAATGCTATCGCAAGGATAACTCCTGCACTTGCCGCAAGAATTCTAATGGGCCGACTTCGTTTGTATGAAAATGCGAGCGCGAAGCCAATTGCAGATGAAGCAACAACATGAAGAAGTGTTGAGCCCACGAAGCGAAGGTTGTCAGTAATCAATCCATTTGAATAATCACCATGTGCGAACGGCGTGATGAGGAAGAAGGTGTTCTCAAGTGCGGCAAACCCTAGCGCTACAGTCACCATATAGATGACAAGATCGATTGATTCGTCTACTGCGCGATGCCAGAGTATGAGCACTGCTGCGATACCATACTTAATGAGTTCTTCTATAATTGCCCATGAGACTATGACAGGCAAGCCGTCTGGCAAGTGGGTAGATGCATAGCTTTCGAAGGGTATTACAATTGGCACAGCAAGCATTCCCACGATGAATGCCATGAAAATAAGTGCACGAGGCTCGGGGCAACGCTTGTCCTCACGGAGCAGTACATAGAGCCAGATAAGTGGAGGGAGTATGCCTGCTATGACGGCATAGATAATTGCTTGAAAGGACGCGGATTCCATCCTTATCAGTATACGATATAAATCTACAAGCCGCAGGGTTATTACGCTTCTCTCGATTTGACTGCCGCGCCAAACCCAAATCTCAAGAACATAATAACCCTGCGGCTATGTGCAGTTATTTTATACTGGCCATTTAGTAACGATGAGTGGAGTTGTGTGCTCAGGCATTGACCGCCAGATTTCTTCGGTGACGAATGGCATGAATGGGTGGAGAAGTGTGAGAAGGTTTGAGAGAAGCATGCGAAGGATGACTTTGCGTGATTGCGCAGCAGTCACGCTCTCTACTGAAGCGCCTTCGGCGCTTGCTGCTGCAAACACTTTCTTTGAATCCTCAAGTATCTCGTCCGCAAGCCTGTTCCATCCGTAGTGATAAAGCTTTTCTCCGGCCATGTAGAAGCGGAATTCTTCGAGGTCTTGCGTAACGTCTTTTGTGAGAAGTACCATCTCTTTCCAGAGTTCAGAGTCAGCTTCGTTTGGAATGCTGTCTTTGTTTGCCTCAGTCGTGTTTTCAAAGACAAAGCGTGAGATGTTCCAGATTTTATTTGCGAAGTGTTTGTATCCTTTTACTTTGTCCTCATAGAGAGCTGTTGAAGAGCCTGGAGTATTTCCAATAATAAGTCCCATACGAAGTGCGTCCGTACCATATTTTTCAGAGAGTTCTATTGGACTAATTACGTTTCCCTTACTCTTGCTCATCTTTGTGCCATCTTTGGCAACAACAAGTCCGTGCAGGTATACAGCCTTAAAAGGCACTTCGCCGGTTCGATATAGACCAAACATAATCATTCGAGCAACCCAAAAAAAGATAATGTCTCCTGCTGTTTCCATGACCTGAGTAGGGTAGAAGTTTTTGAAGTCAGCACCGTCTGGATAGCCGAGCGTTGCGTATGGCCACTGACCAGAAGAAAACCACGTGTCGAAAGTATCCATTTCTTTTGTCCAACCTTCTCCCGGTGCTTCTTCGCCCACGTGCACTTCGCCATCTTTATACCATGCAGGAATTGGAATGCCCCACACGATTTGTCGTGAAATGTTCCAGTCTTCAATATTGGTGAGCCAGTGGATGAGAATGGTTTTGTAGTGCTCAGGATAGAAGGTAACTTCACCGGCTTCAATTGCTTGTAGAGCAGCGTCAGCGAGTGGCTTCATGGTCACAAACCACTGATCCTTCACTTGTGGCTCAATAACGGCGTTACATTTGAAGCAGTGCTTCACAGCATTTGAGTACTCAGTATCTGTTCGCTCGAGAAGATCTTTCTGGTCGAGCTTCTCTACAATCTTTGCTCGTGCTTCTGTGATTTTCATACCAGCAAATTCTTCTGCGATAGGGAGGAGTTTTCCATTCCAGTCAATAACTTGCTCCATGTCGAGTCCGTGACGCTTTGCGATGTCGAAGTCAATTTCGCTGTGCCAAGGAGTGATTGTCATGACGCCAGAACCAAAGTCCATCTTTGCGGCTTCGTCTTTGATAATTGTCGCGACAATCGGTCCGTTGATCCATTCCACCTCAAGCGTGTCACCATGCTTGTACTGCGCATATCGAGCATCATCTGGATGCATCACGACGTACTTATCACCAAACTTCGTTTCAGGGCGGACGGTACCGATAGTGAATGGTCCGTATTTGAAATAATAGAACGGAGTTTTTTCTTCGACGGTGTTAGTTTCAAGATTAGAAAGAGAAGTGAGGTGTTTTGGGCACCAGTTCACTGTACGTTTTCCACGATAAAGGAGTCCATCCTCGTGCATCTTGAAGAAAGTTCCGTACACCGTCTTCACGATTGAGGGGTCAAGCGTGAATTTCTCACGGCTCCAATCACATGATGAGCCAAGTTCACGCATCTGACCCTCCATGAATGATTTGTTATGGAGAGTGAAATCTAAAATCTCCTGACGAAGAGCGTCAGGGTCCATGCCGAAACGCGATCGGCCCTCCTTTTCTAATTTCTTTTCATACACCGACTGTGTCTCAAATCCTGCATGGTCAGCGCCTGGAAGCCAGAGAGCTTTGTATCCCTGCATACGACGGAAGCGGGTTATGAGGTCTTCAATTGCCACAAACACTGCATGACCGGCATGAAGGCTGCCGTTCGCGTTTGGTGGGGGCATGATAATTGTAAAAGGCTTGCCGTTGTCTTTGGTTAGCTCAGCAGGGAGGTTGTCAGGGTTGAAATATCCGGCTTCTTCCCACTCCTTATATATACGCGGCTCAGTTTCAGCCGAATTGTATGGCTTTCCGAACTTCTCGAGTTCTGCGGGAAGAAAAGATGACTTGGGAGCTCGTTCGGGCTGTGCCGATTCTGCTGTTTGCTCTGTAGTGTCGTTCATGTATCAAATATAGCAAAAACATTGCTTTTTTGGAACTCAAAGCCGTAAATAATAAAATATGATATAAAATATAAATGAGTGCCGGAACAGAAATTTTAGATAAGAATTTTGAGAAAATTAAATCAGATGCTGAGACATATTATGCATCAATAGGGGAAGTTCACTGCCCGTATCTTAATGAGGCTGTTGCGTTTAACGCAAAAGGCTTAAAACACATAAAGTTTAAGAAAGATTCAGTTGCGAGAAGCAGGGCTGACCAATTTATTCGTTTGAAATACATTCGGTTTGCTCAAAGGATTTTAGAAAAGAGTCACACGCTCCAGGAGTATAAAGAGAGTAAAGTATTTGAGAATAAAAAAGCAGATAATGAAAAAGAAAAAGTTCTTCAAGACGCAAAATACTTTTCTTTCATAGCGATAATACTGGACGGAGTCACGAGGAAGCGTTTTAAGATTGTGGTAAAACAAGTGGGAGGTGGTAAAAAATACTTTTGGAGCATTATTCCGTTTTGGAGGAGTAACAAAGATCTCAAGTTGCATGCAGGCGACTTAGAGGAAGATTAAACTTAAAAACCCCAGCAATTGCTGGGGTTTTTAAGTGTGTTTGGTTACAGTTTGTATACATTGACCGTGACAGGGTCGAAACCCTCCAAACACGTATAAAGTCTAATACATTCTTGATTCTATGCAACTTTCGAAAGTGAGAGGTTCCCATCTGCGACAAGTGTGCCGGGATCTACGAATTCCTTTCGCTGAGCGCGATAAAAACCTGCGATTCCTATCATGACACCATTGTCTCCGGTGAGTCCTGTTGGTGGTACTCGGAAATCTACAGCTGGCAACTTGTCCGAAAGTATTTTTGTAAATGATTTCTGAATGTGTGGGTTTGCAGAAACTCCTCCACCAAGCACAAGTGTTTGTGCCTGAGTTTCCTTTAGTGCCTTTACAGTCTTCACTATTAAAACTTCCGTCACAGCATCTTCAAATTCCCTCGCGAGTTGTTCTTTTTCGAGGGTATCCAGTGGGGCTGATTCTTCTGGTCGAGTTTTTTGAATATCACGAAGCGCATACAGTACGGCTGTTTTCAGTCCGCTGAAAGAGAAATTGTAGTCAGGCGTATCAATCATCGGACGGGGAAGTGAGAAAAGTTTTTCTGAAGTTCCTTCGAGTGACTTCTCGTCCTCGCGGCACTTCGCAGCTAGTTTTGAAATCTCTGGTCCGCCAGGATAGGGAAGCCCCATCATACGCGCAACCTTATCAAATGCTTCACCAACAGCATCGTCACGCGTCTCACCAAGGAGCTGATATGAGAGCCACTCATTCATAAGCATGAGTTGAGTGTGGCCTCCGGAAATAAGAAGTCCAAGGATGGGTGTTTGTGGTGCGTCGATTGTTAGAACGGTTTTATTATCGATTGATTCAGTCGTGCGCGCGAGACCGACGAGAAAGTGACCTTCCATGTGATTTACAGGTACAAGCGGAACATTCCATGCAAGTGCAAGTGCTTGTGCAAAGTTCACCCCGACCCACAGCGCTGGTGCAAGACCTGGTCCATATGTGACGGCGATTGCGTCTATTATAGGCCTGTTGTTCTCTGTGATGAATTGTATAAATGACTCTGCCATGTCTGATTCTCGAGAAAGCACCTCACCAATTCGAGCGCGAAGATCTTCAGGAACTGACTGAGTGTCTTCTCGAAGAAGCTCCGCCTCTTCGAGGGCTGCTCCTAGTATCGGCACGAGATTTTTCGCGTGCTCTCGTTTGGCGACTGCAGGGAATACGCCACCATACTCACGATGGATTTCGATTTGCGATATAAGCGTATGGCTGAGTACTTTGAAAGTCGTTGAGGTCGAAGTATCTTTTGCAGCATCCTCGTTGCTCTCGCATTCAAGTATTGCAATCGCAGTCTCATCACACGACGTCTCAATAGAAAGAATTCTCATTGGAGTACAGTTAGTTTTCTTCCTTATCTTCTTCGATTAATTCCCATGGCATATTTCCATCTGCAGGAATAGCAAAACCAGACGAATCATGATGTCCGTTACCTCCATATTTTCGCGCAATTGCTGATACGTCTACCGTTCCGTCACCCCGAATTGAAACACCGAAACCATTTGGGTGTGCAGACACTACGAGACAGAAAGGCCCGTGCTTTTTCGCGAGAAGATTTCCAACAAGTGACTTCATTGGCTTAAAGGGGTGCGCAGTTGCAAATGTCACTTCATATCCTTCAAATTTAACGAGCTTCACGTGTTCAGTCGCAAATTCTGCAAGCATTTCAAAATATTCTCCGTATACACGCACTCGCTTGAGAAACGCTTCACGACTAGCTGAATCTTCGAGTTCTTCCATAAGTACTTCCCATCGTTCAAATGTAAATAGTTGGATTGATACATATGAAAGGACTGCGTGGGTATCTGGATCAGAAAAACGATAGAGGTCATCGTCTTCTATATAGCGGAGGAGATGAGGGACTGGTACGTCAGGATGAAAATATGTCCACGCAATAGTTGCTCCAGAACGATCATTGTCAAACACGTGCTCTTGCATGCTTTCGACCACAGCTTGTGTGCCTCTGTGGTGATCAAGCATTGTTACAGTTGTCGCCTCCTTCACGATTCCATCCATTACATTCTGGGCGTAGCAACAGTCGATGAAATATACGTGTGTGCCCGCAAGACCCTCTGGAATTGGTTTGCCGTAGCTTACTGGGTGATATGTGGCTGAATCACCAAACTTCTTCCATGCTGAAAATGCGCCGCCGAAGCCGTCTGGGCAGGAGCCGTGATAGAGGACTGAAATGCGTTCGTTGGGGAGGTTTTCCATACATTATTTATAACGTATTTTGAGTACTTAGGCGAACTCATTAATTAAGAAAAACCGCGAGTTACCTCGGCGGCCTTTTCTTTTCCGGGCTCACTTCTTTGTGCCCAGTTGTTTTAGAAATAACCCGACAACTAGCAGGCCTATCATAAATAACAGGCCAATTGGCGCATGGTCTTGGAACTTGTCCAATGCGGACGGCTCCAATGACATGATGCCTCCTCCTTTTATGTACATGGCTTTCCTCCCGACGGTGCCGAATTTAATCCTAGCACCACCTAGAGGTCTGTAAATAGTTGGGGTGTGACTAATTGTTGGTGGGGTCTTCCTTGAAATCCTTTGCTGCAAATGGACTCTTCATCTCGGGAGTCCACTGCTCAGTTTTGATCGGACCGTTAACGTCTTCATACGTTTTTACGTGATGCGAAACGAGTTGTTGGAAACGCTTCATGTGTTCTGGTGTAAATGCAAAAACTTGAGCATTTCCACCCGAAAGAAGCGCCATTAGAAATGTGTTTCCGGTGCCACTCGCAATAGCCATATTTGTATTATCACAATAAATCTTCGGCGCGTTCTTCCAAAATTCTTCGTCCATCATAGTGTAAATGTTATGTATAATCTGGTGCGCGGTGAGGAATTCGAATCCCCGACCTAATCAACGTCAATGATTCGCTCTAACCAGCTGAGCTAACCGCGCATGTATCGAACTATCGCAGGATACCTTTTTTTGGCGTACTATTCAATACATGAACGGAATAGAAAAGGCAGTTACTGAGCTCCAGCGAGGTCACATAATCCTGTATCCAACTGATACTGTGTACGGACTTGGGGTAGATGCATTTAATTTTGAGGCCGTTAGTGCACTAGAAAAATTAAAGGGGAGAACTGGAGAAAAGCACTTCCTAATACTGTTACCGAATATAGACGCAATTAACGAGTATGCAGTTATGAGTCCTGCGGCTTTAGAATTAGCTACAAAGTTCCTTCCTGGACCTCTGACGCTCGTGCTTCCTGCAAAAGATACTCTGCCCAACTTCCTCACTCATGATGGGTCTATAGGAATTAGAATTCCTGATAATCAGTTTTGTCTTGAACTTGCCGAAGCATTTGGTCGGCCGTTTACAACAACGAGTGCAAATGTGAGCGGAGAAGAGGTGGGGAATTCAGTAGATGAAATACTGCGACAATTCGGCGAAAAGGTAGGTGAAATTAGCCTTGTGGGTGGTGATGGAGAAAAACCAACTGGAAAATATTCAACGATTGTGCGTTTTGTGGAAGGTGCTCCAGAAATAATTCGTGAAGGTACGTTGTCTTGTGAAATTCTTGGACTGTAGCTCGTGTTGCTTCCTAGGGGTACTATCAGTATATGTCTAAATACCCGGCACGTGCTCGATTGCCTAAATATGTAGTGCTCGAAAAGAAGCGGGGTGAAACACCACTTGAGCTTTTGATTGCATGGAAGACTGCATATGTGCGAAATCATCCAGAACATAAAGATGTGTTGCTGTCCTATGCAGGCAGGCTTGATCCAATGGCAGAGGGGAAGTTGCTTATGCTTGTTGGGGACGAGTGTAAGAAGCAGTCGCAGTATACGAAGCTCGACAAAGAATACGAGATTGAAATTGTGCTTGATTTAAAAACTGATACTGGAGATGTGCTTGGTGTTTCGCAGTACGGCATTGAGGATAATGACGGAAGGTTGCAGGAAAAAGTTACCTCACCAACACGCGCTGATATCCAGAAAGTGCTCGCAAAGGAAGTTGGGTCGCACTCTCGAAAATATCCTGTGTATTCGTCGAAGACTGTGCAGGGCAAGCCTCTTTTTCTGTATGCGCTTGAAGGTACTCTTGGTTTAATTACCATTCCTGAGCATATTGAGCACTTTTATAAGCTTGCGCTACTTGAGACTAAAACACTGTCGAAGCAGGAGACAGAAACACTTATTCACAATTCTTTGGTTGTAGTACCAAGGAGTGACGAGCCATCTAAAGTACTTGGTGCAGACTTTCGTCAGGACGAAGTCCGAGCAAAGTGGCGGGAACTTTTTTCAAAAGTTCCCGATCGAGAATTCACAATTATCCGACTTCGAATAATTTGCGGTTCAGGGGCGTACATGCGTACACTCGCAGAACGCATTGGTGTATCACTCGGAACAACTGCCTTTGCTATATCGATAAAACGCACCAAAATTGGTGCGTTCGTATCTCTTAAGCTTTTCGGATTCCAGAATGCAGTCTCGTTTTGGAGAAGGCAGTTTTAGTTTAGTAGTAGATGGGGCTTGAGACTGTTATGGTTGCGCTGGTTGTGAGGCTGTGTCCTGAGTCGTCAGTGACTGTGAATACTGGAGTAAATGTTCCGGTTTGCTGATATTGGTGAGTAAAGTTTGCAGATGTTGTGGTGGTTGGATACGAGGTAGGAGCCATAATCGAGCTCATCATTCCTTGTTCGTCACCCCACACAACTGAGTAGTGAAGGTTTCCTGACGCAGAGTTTGTCTGAGCATGCACAGTCCATGTACCTACCTGGTTTGGAATTAATTTTGATGGAGCATCTAGGCCGGTAATACTAAGGCTTGGTGAGGTGCTGTTTCCTGTAATGGTAAGTGTTGCTGAGTTGCTCGTGCCATTTGAGTTCTGCACTGTTACAGGATATGTTCCTGGGCTAACGAGGCGCATATACATTGGGCACATTGAGCCAGTTGGGCAGTTCGGTGCAATTGACGTTGGGATTGTAATGGTAAGTGTTTGATTTATGCCACCGTGGCAAGAGGGGTCAGTAGTACACGCAATTGCGATGGATGAAGTAATTGGCACGTTTCGAGCCGCTACATTTCCATCGAGAAGCACAGTGTTATCACTTGTGAATCCAAATCCACGAATATGTAATGTGTCTCTAGTTGCTGCGGATGTAGGATTAATTGAATAGATACTCACCGGGCTTGTCTGTGGGGGAGTTGTAGTACCACAAATTGAATTAATAGATGCTCGAGTAAGCTGCCCTACAAATCCCGTTGCAGGAACACCATGCGCCGATTGATATTTCTGAACAGCACGCATAGTCATTGGGCCGAAGTGCCCTGATCCTAAATAAGTTCGATCAAAAAAACCTTGATCTGAGAGGAAGTTTTGTAAATCAGACACGTCAGTGTGTCCGGAATGTGCGTCATCAGAACCGTATCGGATGTTAGTAGTAAACGAGTGGCACATTGGTATGCCGATTCCCTCTGCGTGAGCTACCGAACCAATTGAGCTAGCTAGTAAAATAGTACCTACAAGAACGAGACTGCGGGTAATTGTTTTCATATAAGAGTAGACGTAGTAGGAATACCTTTCTTACAGTGTAGCACCGAGTCCCGAAGCCGGGGTTGAGGCTGAAACTTGCACATTGAATTGGTAGTTGGTTGGAATAAATCCCGCAAAGTAGGTGTTTAGGCTCGGGTCAATCACATTTGCGTCTCCGTACGTGCCAGGTTTTGAGTAGTAGGCAACAGCACCTTTGTCAAACAAGCTCATCTTTTTCTCAATGATGTTGTGCGATACTGAGGTGACACCTGCTGTATAAATATATAACTCAGTTGCGAGATTATCTTTCACGGTTACATCATTTGATGATGTTCCTTCATGAGTTTTGTCGTTAATGTCGATCATGGTGTCGCCATTATCAACACCATTTGGTTTGTTTACCGCAGACCCATCGTTTAAGACTGTATTGTTTGCGATAACTCCACCATGAACACTCCCAAATGACAAGCCATGGTAGACGTTCGTAATCACTATGTTGTTTATGACAGTAAGGTTTGCCCAGTTACTATCAAATGCCGATATTCCTTGTAGGTAGGTAGGAAAAGTAAGTGAGGATGACGTTTGCCGAATTACTTTGTTGCTGTCTATCAGCACATTTGAGTACGTGGTATGTCTTCCGATCAAACCTTGCATTCCGTCTTCGTGATTGGCATCTCCAACGTCATGATTATTTGTTATGACATTGTGTGAAATGACAAGATCATTTGCCGCGAAATCAAGTCCATCATCACCGAAATCATTGATTGTGTTGCCTGAGAAAAGAGTTTTATCGATACCAAGCGCAACGCCAAAGCGTATGTTATAAATTGAGTTATTTGTAATGGTCATACAGGATTGACCAGTTAGTGCTCCGTCGTCAGTGTAGATTCCACGGAATACACCTTTTTCTGCCCAGTCTGCCTGACTCCACCCACTCGTATCATCTACAGAAGAGACCGAATTGTGATCAAAAATTATATCGTTAACAGGACCTGATGATGCGTTCGTGCTGATGTTCACTGCGTTATTGTACGAGTCTGCCAGTCTTTGGATTTTAAGTCCTTGGAATACCCATTTAGATGAGGCATGTACAGTGAGCGAGTGTACGACAGGAGTCTGGTTTGGAGCGGCAACGATAGCGATGAAATCTGAGTTTACATGCTTTCCGATGCTTATATCTCCATAGTTTCCGTTCATGAGATAGATAATTGATCCTGGTGCGATAGGTGCTGTCGGATTTAGTGCAACTATGTCGCCATTGTGTGCGATCGAGCCGTCAGTGTTGTAGTACGGATATACATATGATTTCGTAGCAATGTCTTTATCGACAACGGTCTGTAGGTTTTTCCAGGGATGCGCTTGTGAGCCGTCACCTGTGTCGGTGCCATTTGTCGCATCTACATAAAATGTCGGACGTGAGTTTAGGTTTGGAACAGTACATCCAGCTGCAACTGCAGATATTTGTACATTTCCTCCACCAACTATTGGGGTTGGTGGCTGTGGTGCTGGAGTTATGTTCAGTGACGGATCGGTGCTTACACAGGTGCGTTGTGATCCACTTAGCGCTGTTGCGGCTGGAAGGGAACCAAACATTCCGCGAAGAAAGTGAGGAGGGTATACGGCAACATATGAAGAAACCTCTATTAGAAGTAGGAGACTTAATACACCAGATGCAATTTGGAGGTTACTTTTCATACCACAAGCTACTACAGCAAGTGTAGCATTTTTGGTAAGAAATATTCTAAAACACAAGTAAATGTGACTCCACGGGGAATCGAACCCCGATTTACGCCGTGAAAGGGCGCCGTCCTAACCGTTAGACGATGGAGCCGTATATTTATCACTTTACATTGTAATTCAAATAAAACAATGTGGCAGGGTGTCAGAGCTGTTGATATAATATAAATATGAATCAAGATGAACGTATAAAATTCATTGAGCCACCAAAAGATTTTTTTCTAAACCTACTCAAACGGAGTTCGTGGGAGGATTTAGCAATCGATGCTCAAGTTTCATTACGCACCTTGAGATCTTGGAGAAGTGCTGAGACAAGTATTCCGTCAGACATTGCAAGAAAATGGTCAGAAACATATAAAATAGCATTACCAGTACATGAAACACTTCTGCTGAGTCAAAAACGTAAGGAGGCTGGTGTATTGGGTGGGAATGCTAGGTTTGAGAAATCAGGAAATATTGGAACTGCTGAAGGCAGAAGTCTTGGAGGTAAACACTCAATAGAGGTGCATAGGAAAAATAAATCATCCCCATTTGTTCCAAAATACGTTTTCAAGCCAGAGCATTCTGTAGAATTTGCTGAGCTTATTGGTGTAATTTTAGGTGACGGTACCATAACGCCATATCAATTTATAATCTATTCCAACAGTCTGTTGGAAGGGGAATATGCAAAGTTTCTCGCGAGACTTATAGAAAAAGTATTTAATGCATCTCCTGTGATTATTTATCATCCTACTGTTAATGTCATTAGAACAATTTCTTCACGAACAAAAGCAGTACAATATTTAGTTGAAGATGGGCTTGAATTAGGCAATAAAGTAAAACATCAAGTTGATGTGCCCGTTTGGATTAAAGAGAATCTGGAGTATGCAAAAGCCTGCGTTCGCGGACTTATAGATACAGATGGTTGTGTGTATTTAGATCGGCATAAAGTAAAGGGCAAAGAGTACTCCTCACAATGTATTGCTTTCACAAGCGCCTCAACTCCCTTGCTCGATTTTGTGGAAGAGGTTTGGAAAAAACTTAACTTTTCTCCTACTCGGTTCGGAAAGGATGTACGCTTGCGTAGGAAAGAAGATGTTTTGGAGTATGCAAATCAGGTTGGGTTTAGTAACACTAAACATGCTCAAAAAATTAGGGTATAGTGCGATGGCAGGAG
>CAJEYI010000018.1 GCA_903994795.1 uncultured bacterium | reverse complement strand
CCGTATCAGATATTTATGAAGAAGTGAGTGGTGCAATTAGAGTGAGAATTCAAGGTACGTTAATGACTTATAAGGGTTGAATTTCTTTTGGCTGTGAATCGTAATGCTCAATACCTTCGTATTCTTTTACGAATACTGCAAGACGCTTAGTGAACGGGAGAACAATAATCTCGCAAAGCATCACGGCGATCCAGCTCACCACTGATGCTGAGAAGATAACACCAAGAGGCATCACCCCAGCAAAAGCGAGAGTGTAAAACACAGTTACATTAATAATTTGAGCAATTGCTACCGAGGTAAGAGCACGTCCGTAGAAATACCGCGCAGTGAATCGGATCTTTAAACGCGACATAACATATGAGTTCGTAAGCTCCGTTACAAAGTATGCAACAATTCCTGCACCGGTGATGCGTGGTACCTGTGAGAAGAGCGTAACAAATGCAGCGTTATTCATATACCCAACTGCTGGTGGAAGAATTACAACTAATTCCATGAATAATGCATATACAATAAGTCCGCCAAGTCCAACCCACAGCAATCGTCTCACTCTTCGATAGCCATATACCTCAGAAAGAATATCTGCCACAATCAGTGACAACACATAGCTGATTTGAGAACCAATAATAGAAATACCGAAGAAATTTATAAATTTAAGATTAAGCACCTCAGTAATAAGCATGAGAGCCATCATTGGCATAGCAAAATATACCAACGCTTTCGGTTGCCAGGTGTCCCCGACAGCTACTTTCAAATGTGTTTTCATGTAATAACACTATGTGCAGAACGTGCTTATGTCTAAACTGTCGACACTATTGCAAAATATATAATAATATCCATATATTATATAGATATTATGTTGTCAAAATATTTTACAGAATTTGACTTTAAATCAATTTAATGTATTCCACATCACATTGAAGAACTCGCGATGCATATGAATAATGCTTTTATTTTCGATTGTTATTACAAGTACCGGACTAAACATTTGTTGAATGAATATTTTCTGAGGAGTTATAACAAAATTCGTATCAATTTTCGATTCAGGAGGAAGTAGACGAATCTCTTCTTTAAAGTTCCTCTCAAACTTCTTATATTCTCGTGATAAATCTGAATCCGTTAGAATCATTCGTATCTTAAGTGTATGCTTGTTTCGTCTCATGATGAATTCTTTTGCAAAACTCTTATTTACGTCTTCCCAATTACCCGGGTCTCCAATTATAAGAAACTCATCGTTGTGCTGAAGTGAATCAAGAAGATCCCAATACGCATTCTTAATAGACTCAGAGCCCTCATAATATTTAATAAACGCCTCACCGCCGCGTAAATTATAGAGAGCCTCAAGCTCGGGAAACAAATTCTGCAAATCGTTCTTTCGTTCATTCAAAATGCTCTCCAACTTCTTAGGATGCTCAGCCACATACAACTTTTTAAACCCTTTCAATTCGATTCTCGTTAAGCCTTTCTTATTCAAATTCTCAAGGATGTTATATATGGTCGTTCTTTTCACCTCTGAGGCACGAGATATAGACAGGATAGTTGCCGGACCGAGAGAAAGCATTGAGAAGTAGACCTGAGACTCAGTCTCACTTAGTCCCAATCCCTCAAGAGTTTCTAATATTTTGGCTGAATTGCTCATGGGTAGTAATTATGTCGATACAGATGACAACACTTTCATATTATGATAAAAGACTTTTATTTACAATGTACAGATTATGTCGACATAAATGACATTACTGTATTTCTCTCATATAAATTAGCTGGACGCATGTTGCGTAGCAAATCACTTCAACATTATCTTCATAGAGAGGAATCCAAAATGAGCAGGCTCTCCCGGCGCCTAGATAGTGATAAAAAAACAGTTAGAGATCTGACTCCCCACCAATGGTACTGGTACGCACTCGGCTTTGTTAGAAACTGCAATAGGTTTTCTAAAGCTTTAATCAGTCAGCCCTGTGTGTGCAAATGCTGCGGCGATAAACACGTCAAAAAAACCGAGGTTAAAATTCATGGCGACCATAATCGAGCGATTCAAGTTGCTCGCACGTTATTCTACATGGGACGCCCCGGCATAAAGGCAGAAGAAATTAACGAGGTGGAAGTTTGGAGCTTCCCAGGTCGAGAAGTTACAAATATCACGCGCCTCGAGGACGGAGAAATTTATGTTGGATATACGATGCGCTGCGGCACTATGGACGAACTCGTAGAGTGTGGATTTCTTCGTGATGGAAGTAAAGTAAGGGAATAGTGTGCTAATTCTAATTAATCTTCCCCTTTTCTCAAGCACTAACACCTCGTCTTCGGACGAGGTGCTTTATTGAGAACCAATTCTTACCTAATTACTGCCAACCACCGATAATCGCACCTGCAACAAGTAGCGTAATGAGCATGTTTCCGATTGAAAGCCAGAAGAGTATTTTCTTTCCTCCCCACAGAACATTTCCTGCAGCAAGCGGAACAACAAATCCGAGCCATAGCCCAAATGCATTTGCCATTCCCCCAATAATTCCTGTATGTACACTTGTAGTGATATACCAAGCAAGCACGAAGAACATTATGAGACTTAATATAAATTGTCCGACGTATGAAATTCCCATGCTCTTTGTCATTTCTGCTTTCTTTTCTGGACTCCATTCATTCATTCCCATTGCTTCCATAAACTTCTTTCCGAAAAGTGGTCCGTACCAAATTGAACCAATAACCATACTTGCGATTGCAGAAACCAGTATTGCCCAGTAGTTCATCATCATATATATAATAGATTAAAAAAATAATTGCCCGTTCATCCCAACATATCTAAATATAAGTATAACCGAAGATTTAAATACTAGCTCGAAATAGTCTGGACATTCTCCCTGCACACGTATAGAATCTTTTTGGATGTTCAACGTCGCGAAAGTTAACGACTGGAGTGACCCCACTCCTTTTGAAGACCTGAGGCGTTTCACATCGGAGGATTGATTGTGGCCAGCATAAGATAAGGCTCGCCAATTCCTCGCTTTTCACCCGGCCGGGTTTAACTCCGGCAACTAGAAGCCCCTGAAGCACAATGCCTTCGGCTTAGCCAATGGCTCCTTCAACTTCATAACTCCCTAGGGAATGGGTGAACTACCCGTCGCAAGCCTGTCGAAAGATAGGAACTGCGGCGGGTTTTCACGTTTACATAATTTGACGCTATTTCACCAGCGTGGTACATTTTAAGTACCCGAGATGTCCGCACCCGCGGGCATTTCTTTATAAAAGATCAGCTTTACTTGCGTGCGCACAATTAAATATACGACTTATGTTAGACCTAAAAACAATACACTCAGTGCTCGGAGAATTCGAAGAACGCGGTATTTCGAAAGAAACCATGACAGAAGCTATCGAATCAGCGATGGCAACTGCGTACAAGCGTGAATACGGCAAACGCGGACAGATAGTACGCGCAATGCTCGACATGAATTCCGGCACAGTCTCCTTTGAGCAAGTAAAGACCATCGTGGACGACACAATGGTGCGTTTTCCAACACCAGACGAAGTAGTTGAAGTTGAAGAAGCGCCTGAACGACCTCATCACTCAGAAAATGACGAAATTCCAGAAGGGGAACTTCCTCGTTTCGACAGCGAAAAGCACATCCTTATTGAGGATGCTCGACGCATTAAGCGTGATTCAGAACTAGGTGGAGAGCTCGTCTTCCCTCTTGAACCACAAGACGATTTTGGTCGAATTGCAGCACAGACTGCAAAGCAGGTAATTATCCAGAAGATTCGTGAGGCTGAAAAAGTCTCTGTTCTTGATGAATTCGGTAGCAAGAAAGGCGAAATCGTTTCAGGACTCGTGCAGCGCATGGAGCGTGGTGCAATATTCATCGATCTCGGTCGCGCTACAGGTATCATTCCTTATGAGGAACAGATTCCAGGGGAACGCTTCCGACCAGGGGAACGTATTCAGGCGTACCTCTACTCTGTAGATGAGGGGTTCCGTGGCGTATATCTTAGACTTTCTCGTTCACACCCACGTTTCCTTATAAAGCTCTTTGAGATGGAAGTGCCAGAGCTTGCTTCTGGAGCACTTGAAGTGAAGGGTGTTGCTCGTGAGCCAGGAAGCCGCACAAAGATTGCGATTTCTTCTATTGATCCGCACGTAGATCCGGTTGGGTCACTCGTTGGTCAGCGCGGAGTTCGTGTCTCTACAGTTATGGCAGCACTTGGTGGAGAGCGCATCGACATTATCGATTGGTCAGAAGACACTGTTGCATTCATTAAGGAGTCTCTTTCTCCAGCAACTGTAGTTGAGGTCGTGCTTGATGAAGAAGGTCATCGCGCAACTGTCACGGTTACAGAAGACCAGCAGTCACTAGCTATCGGACGTGGCGGACAAAATGTACGCCTTGCTGCAAAGCTCACAGGATGGAACATCGACATTAATTCTATTGGCGGAAAGACCGTTGAGACAGAAGAGGCAGCAACTAACAACACACCTATGGACACAACTCCTGACGAAAAACTAGACGAGCAAATTGACGAAGGTTCTGTTGAGCTCGCACAGGCGCTTGCTGACGTAACCATGGTTGATGACGCAGCAGAAGTTGACGGAGCAGAAGGCATCACTGAACAGAATGCTGTTGTAGATGGAGATGCAGCTGGCTCAGAAAACGGCACACTTACCGCGGAAGAGGAATTGACTATTACAGACGAAGGCTCAGTTATTGATGCTGAAGAAGCACGTGACGAAGCATAACCACACAAATTCTATGAACTTGCTACACGATATCGCACCTGGATCTTCAGAAAAGATGAACGTTATCATCGAGATTCCAAAAGATTCTAAAAACAAGTACGAGATAGATAAGGAGACAGGCATCATTGCGCTTGATCGTGTACTTCACACTGCGCAGATATACCCTTTCGACTATGGATTTGTGCCGCAGACACTGTGGGATGATGGTGACGCTCTTGACGTAATAGTACTCACAACACAACCACTTCTTCCTGGCATTCTCGTGCACGCACGACCAATAGGCATTCTTCCTATGGTAGATGGTGGAGATAAGGATGAGAAAGTACTTGCTGTACCAGTAAGTGATCCACGCTTTGCTCAATACAAAGACATCGCTGATGTAAATCCTCACACACTAAAGGAGATCTCTCACTTCTTCCTCACATACAAACAGCTACAAAATAAAGAAGTCACCGTTGGTGAGTGGCAAGGAAAAGAAGCTGCAGAAGCTGCCTTCGCACGAGGAATCGAGCTCTATCAGGCAAAGAAATAAGTCTCTGCTATACTTATAGCAATGACAAAAGAAGCGCCTGAATCAAAAAGCTTTGTTCCTGAAGTACAGGGCGTAAATACTTCACATTCACACACCACGCACGCAAGCGTTCACCGAAACGGTTCATGGGGGGCAATTATTTCAATTGCGATCATCCTCACTATGGTGATAGTTGGTGCGTTCTACTCATGGGGCAAACGAATTACAGAACAGAGAGCAGTTCAAGCGCAAATTCAATCAACAAATTAGTACTAGTACATACTCACATGAAACAAAATCAACCTTCCAAATCTATGCTCGTACCGATGGTGATTGAGAAATCACAGTTTGGTGAACGAGGATATGACATATACTCACGACTTCTCAAGGATCGTATTGTGTTTCTTACGGGCGAAGTAAATGATGACAGTGCAAACCTCATCATTGCACAGCTACTCTTCCTAGAGTCTGAGGACCCAAAGAAAGATATCTTCCTATATGTAAACTCGCCAGGTGGGTCTGTGACCGCTGGTCTCGCAATTCTCGACACCATGAACCACGTGAAGCCTGATGTTGCGACAGTTTGTGTGGGTCTTGCCGCTTCAGCAGCAGCTGTAATTCTTGCATGTGGCGAGAAAGGCAAGCGTTTTGCACTCCCAAATGCAGAAGTCATGATTCACCAGCCATGGGGTGGTGCACAAGGGCAGGCATCAGATATTGAAATAACTGCAAAGCACATTCTCCTCACACGCGATCGTCTCAACAAAATTCTTGCAAAGGCAACTGGCCAGACACTTGAAAAAATTAGCAAGGACGTCGATCGCGACTACTTCATGATGGCAGATGATGCAAAGAAATACGGACTTGTAGATACTGTTTATAAATCAAAGTAGGAAAATAGTTAAAAAGTGCGGTTTGTGATACCGTAGGCAGACCTAAGCCATCATATATATGTCTATAAAGCTTGTATTAAGCCTCCTTGCGCTGTCTGGCCTAGCCGGCATTGCACTTGGATATGTGCTCCGACTCCTCATAGCCTTAGGCCAACGAGGGTCTTTGGAGCTCGAAGTGAAGCAGCGGCTTCTCGAAGCACGTGAGCGTGCCAATAGAATCATCAAAGAAGCTGAGGAAAAGGCTGAGACCGTAGCTGCAGAGCACCAAGGCCCAATGCAAGAAAAAGAAGAGCGCCTCGAAAAAATCGAAGAGCGCGTTCTTCGTCGTGAAGAATTTCTGGATGAAAGCGCTCGCAAACTGAGTGAACAGTCAGAGCTAGTACGAATTCGTGAAAACGAAGTAGCTAACCTGCGCAAAGAAACAGACAAACTCATTCTTGAAGAAAGAGCTCAGCTAGAAAAGGTCGCCAACCTCACAGAAGACGAAGCAAAGAAGCGACTTCTCGAACAACTTGAAAAGACCCAAGAGAACGCACTTCTTGCACGACTTCAGAAACTTGAGGCACATGGCCGCAAGCAGCTCGAAGCACGTGCACAAAACATCCTACTTGCTGCAATTCACCGCCTAGGAAATTCCGTAAATAGTGAGCTTATGACACTCTCCGTCACACTTCCGAACGAAGAGATCAAAGGAAAGATTATCGGAAAAGAAGGTCGCAACATTAAAGCATTTGAGCGTGCAACCGGTGTAGACGTCATCATTGATGAAGCACCTGATAAAATCACACTCTCATCGTTTGATCCGCTCCGCCGACACATTGCGAAGATTGCGCTCGAGAAACTCATTGCAGATGGGCGTATTCAACCAGCAAAGATCGAAGAAACTATTCAAAAGACAAAGGATGAGGTTGAGGAAATGATTAAGCAGAAAGGAGAAGAGGCTGCATATGAAGCTGGAGTTGTCGGCCTCGATCCTCGACTTATCACACTTCTTGGTCGTCTTCACTTCCGCACGAGCTATGGCCAGAATGTACTTCAGCACTCAGTAGAGATGTCACACCTCGCAGGAATGCTTGCAACAGAGCTTCATGCAGATCAAGACGTTGCTCGCGCAGGTGCACTTCTCCATGACATCGGAAAGGCAGTCGATCATGAAGTACAAGGAACTCATGTAGAAATAGGAAAGCGCATCCTTGAGAAGTTTGGTGTCGACAATCGAATCATTCAAGCAATGCAAGCTCACCACGAGGAATATCCATATGAAACACCCGAAGCAATCATCGTTCAGGTCGCAGATGCACTATCCGCAGGCCGTCCAGGAGCTCGAAAAGACACTGTGGAGCGATATCTAGAGAGACTTGGTGATCTAGAGCGTATAGCAGCGGGATTTGAGGGTGTAGAGAAGGTATATGCGATACAGGCAGGACGTGAAATTCGCATCTTTGTGAATCCAGGAAAGATTTCTGACCTCGCAATGCACAAACTCGCACGAGAAATCGCACTCCGTGTACAAGGCGAACTTAAATATCCCGGAGAGATCAAAGTGAATGTAATTCGTGAGAATAGGGTCGTAGAATTCGCACGCTAATCTTTTCTAAATTAGATAAAGGATTCTTGAGCGCATGGGAAAACAGCCACGCGGGCGTGGCTGTTTTGCTTTGCATTCTATGCATGTGGTTGTACTAGAATGGATTCACTAAATGCAAGTAGAAAGAAAGCAGCAGTGCTTCTTTATTTTCATTTAACTCCCGCACTCTTTTTTTCAGTGCAGGTTCAGTGTTTTCTAAGAAGTCTATTGCTTCTCGGTGAGAACGGAGCTTGTTAAGCTCGCGCTCATCATGAAAATCAAAAGATAAGGGTAAGCGCCATTCTAAGATCTTTCGATTTTTAGACTTGTATACAGCAACTTCCTCAGGCCATTTTTGGATCCTGGATTCCGCATCTTCAATATCCTTTCTGAGACAAGCGAGTGAGGTTCGGAGTATTCGACTCTTTTCCACAAATTCTTTATTATTTATTAACAATGTACTGCACGTATTAGACGATATAACCAACAACCCAATCGCAATGATGTTTGGAAAGAAGTTAAGAAACGTTCCAATTATTGCAAGGAAAAGCGCTTTATAGATTTTTATAACCACGATACACCTCCATTCAATGTTGTGTTCAGGAACGCTCCTGAACCTCCAATTTCAATACTACACCATTATATTTAACTTGTCAATATGTATCGTCAGATTTTAATAATTAAAACTTCTATTTATAATGTTTTATGCTATTCTATATATCTTGTGGAAAGATACTGACACAAATTGATGTTTTATTATATACTTTTATGTATGAATACAAACCTCGCTGAAATAAAACTTACCCTTAAATCTATTGGCCTTTCTGAAAAAGAAGCTTCTGTGTACATAGCGATATTAGAGCTTGGACGAGGAACCGTTACTCAAATCTCAAGAAAAGCCGGTATTAATCGTACAACCGGGTACGACATTCTCGACTCTCTTACACATCAAGGCCTAGTGCGAGTATCAGGAAAAGAACCGAAACAGGAATTTGTTGCAGAACCTCCAGAAAGCATTGCTAGACTCTTAGAAAAAAGAATTCAAGAAGACCAAAACCATCTCCTTAAATCAAAAGAATTTATCCCAAAACTGAAACTTATACACAAAGTAGAGACTCGGCCACAGATAAAATTCTACGAAGGAATTGAAGGCTTAAAGCAAGTATATGAAGACACACTCACATCTACCGAGCCCATTGTGGCATACGCAGCATATGAAGACATGCACGCAACGCTTGGTGACTATTTCCCTAGCTACTACTCTCGTCGAGCAAAGAAGGGTATCTCTATCCGTGGGATTGTTCCTGGGACACCAGCGTCATTTGAGCGAGCAGCACATAATACTGATGAAAAGCGTGATATCGCAATAATACCGAAGAAACTATTTGATATCACTCCTGATATTGAGATATATGACAACAAAGTGATGATCGCTTCCTGGAGAGACAAACTAGGAATCATCATTGAAAGCGCAGAAATAGCTCACGCAATGAAAAAGATATTCGAATTAGCATTTGCCGAAGCTAAAAAAATCGAATCCTCAGAAAATTAAGCTTCTAAAACTAAGTTTGTGCCCTCTTCTTAATTGCTCGATTGAGCGCATCGTCAAATGTAAGCACCGTGTACTCGCCTGAAAGTGAAAGTAATGCTGAATCAACAAATGATAATTGTTTGTTCTTGGATTCGTTGAAGGAATCTATAGTTTTTAAGAATAAATAAGCTGAACTATGTAAGACCCTTAAGTCTGCATTTGTAAGTGTCATATCTAGAAAGTCATCTGCGGCCTGCTTATTAATACGACTCATAAGCACTGTCGCCGTTTCAAGCACAACATATTCATGGAGAAAAAAAGGTTTAGGGCAATCATCCATAACTTTTACCGCTCGCTTATGTAGCGCGTCCTCTTCGTTAAAAGCAGCCACAAAAACACTCGTATCTACAATTGCGCTCTGTTTAGTTGTTTCCATACACTATTTCATCAATGTTTTGTGATAAATCTTTACCCCCCTTGAAACTCACTGCTTTTCTGAAGTCGTCCCAGGTGCCAGTTCTGCCCTCATCTTTGATTGGTTGAATGGTAAATACGGGCTTAGAGTCGCGAACTATTGTGAAAGACTCTCCTTTTTGAGCTGCGTCTGCAACGCGCTTAAGGTTTAATTGCAGTTCTTTTATGCCGAGTATCTTGTTCATATTTGTAGTATACTTTAAAGTATACTTATAAGTCAACTTTTAGCTATCCCCTCATTTTTTCTGAAGGGCTTGCATAATATGGCTCATTTCCTATACTTTCTGAACAGCCTTCCCTTCGGGAGGATTTAGCCCTAAATAACCCTTATTCATTCCTATGAACAAAGCAAACATTGTCGACAAGGTACAGGAAGTACTTGGTGGAACAAAAGCAGACGCAGACCGCGCAGTTGAAGCGTTTATCGCATGCATCACAAGCGGCCTACAGTCAGGTGACGAAGTTTCAATCGCAGGTCTTGGTATCTTTACAGCAAAGGCTCGCCCAGCTCGTACAGGCCGAAACCCACGAACTGGTGAGACAATCCAGATCAAGGCAACTCGAACTCCTAAGTTCCGCCCAGCAAAGGCACTTAAGGACGCAGTTAAGTAGTTTTCAGAAAAATTAGTTCGCACTGAAACGCAAAATACCTTTGAGCGTAAGCTCAAAGGTATTTTGCGTTTGCTATTTTATATACTTATGTTACTGTAGCGAGACGCCATTGGAGGAAAAAGATATGGATGCCCATGTCAAAAAACCGATAAGTGGCGTCCCCGTGTCACTTACCGAAGCAATCGAGCAAGAGCTCCGAGGAATTCGAACTACCGCGCTCACGGATAAGAGCGCTGCAGATCAGACTCGAATCTTTCTAGGACTGATGGAAAAATACACAAGATTCCGCCGCCAATAAATCTGAACATTCTAGCTAAGTGGGGAAATCGATGGGCGCACGCGAAACACTGCGTGCGCCCTCAATTTATTTACTAAAGAATACAAATGGCTAAGTAGGATTTTGAGCAACCCTCTTCGCTTCATCCATATTGGCTGCACTTCCTAAGACTTGACCTGTTCCGCCTTCAACTACTACACCTGAAGAAACCTTATCCATTTGAACACCTAGTGCTTCTTTTAGTAGATCTGTTTCTAATTCTATTGAATTAAAAGCAAATGTATCCATAGTTATTGGAGTTCCAGCCCGCTCAGCAGCTCTCATTGCTCGAACTGAGGCTCCTCTAATATCTTCAGTAGACGATTCTGGAGCAATTTTTCTTGCGTCCTTCATTACTAGTTCCAATACTTCTGGATCAGGCTCATAAGCCTCTTTTGCAGTTTTATTGATTTTTTCAAAAGGATTTATCATAGGTTGGATTATTTACTAATTAACGCTAGTGCTTGTATTTTCACATGTATATACATAAAAACAAGACGCTAGCAACTTTCTATACTAATGACCAGAGATTCTTAAACACCTCCCGCTGGTCGTGCGCAAGTAAAGCACTATGGATTTGCACAAGATAGAAAGGTTTCTGGCGCGTGTTTATCATCACGACGTAATCACCCATAATCCACGTAGTAGAGATGAAACTCGTTGCTTCGCCCCAGAACTTTATGTGTCTATTTGGGTACTTCCCTTTTAAACTCGCCTCCGTACCTGAGCGATTACTCAGAAGCTTTAGTTCTAGTTTTTCAGGAGAGCGTATCCAGAACCAATTAATATAATCTGCATAATTTTCTACAAACGTGTGATCTTGGAATCCCCACCACGTAGCATCTTTCTCAATCGTACTCTTTTCCCACTCCGCGGTTGCGTCCTTCATAAACTGCCCAATTTTTTCCTCTTCTATGAACCTGATTTGTGGTACTGGATACGTATCGGTAGTGATGAGCTGCGATAGCCTACTCGCAAGGTCTTTTAGATTTCTTTCTTTTGACTTCATGCGCTCTTGCTCTGAAAATATGAGTCTCTCGATGTCTTTAGGTGTTGCAAGCATGAACACTCTTGGTCGTTTCGTTGCATCCTCGACAAGTAATCCTTTTTCAACCAAACCGCGAGCCATGCTGTATGCAGTGGTGCGCTTTATACTAATGGCTTTAGCAAGATCCGCAGGAGCCAGTTGCTTTGCCTTAAGTATTGCTTTAAAAAGCTTTATTTCTTTTGGGTTTAACCCTAGTGATTCAAGTAATTTCTCATCCATAATCACAAAGTACTTTGTTGTCACTAATTTGTCAACATTTGTTCGACATCTTTTGACTTATAAAGTTTCTATGACATACTACTATTTGATGTCAACCAATGCCTCACCGTTATGGAGTCGCATACATGATCTTTGGAGAGACCATCATCAAAAAACCAGCTGAAACTACAGTGCAGTCGTTTTGCGAGCTTGTTTCAGAGGAGATTTCCGCCAGAGGATTTAAGACTCTGCGTGAAGCTGCTCAAGCGTTCCGAGTTTCTCCTGATCTACTGTACAAAATAGGAAGGGGGGATCTGGGAAACCCTGTGAGCGAAAGACCTGGTGCCGTAAAAAAATTCGTTGATGGCAAAGTGGGCTCTATAGCTCGAATATGTGCGGCTCTTGAGCTTGACCTGGAATCATGCCTCAACGCTTGCGGGCTTCCTGTAGTTCCTAATGTTATTAGGAACTCGGCACATGCCTTTCGAATCGGGAAAGAAGAACTCGAGTTGCTTTCCAAAGCTATCGACCTCTTCGGACCGCTTACATTGGACGGCGTCTCGAAAATCCTACTCCTTCATCGTGAAGGGAAAGGGGATAACGGGGTGACGTAAGTCACCCCTCCTACTCAGCCCCGAAATGAGTTCGAGGCTGACAGGAGGAATCAAATGTTAGAAGTGAATAGATGCACAATTATCCGGCCCCACGAGTTTATTAATCACTACGTGGGAAACGAAAAATCAAGCTGCTTTCAGTTTCCACCTATTCTTCTCGGGAGATTCGCATTGTCACTTGCGGATCAGGGTGATGAACTTACAGCACACCAAATCCACATTGAAGTAACACATACCGAAGTGGATCTGCATCGCCATGCGGGATGGACTAACGTGCTAATTACGGCAGGCCGTGGTCGGTTACTTGACAAAGATGGTGAACACCGACTATTCACTGGCGACCGCATCATCATTCCGCCAAACACTCTGCACCTTTCGATAGCAGATCCTCATACAATAATGATCGAGGACGGCATATACTTTGGCGGAAGGAACGACCGGCAAGAATACGCTACCTGAGGCCTAATATCGGAATGTGGAGCAAGGGCGATGTCACTGGCTGGCATCGCTCTTCTTCTATGTAGAAATAAAGTCCTTTGTTTTACGATTTCCCAAACAACTCGCTCATCTTTCTTTCTTTAAACACTTTTGCCGAAAAATATCCGTGCGTTATGTCGGGTCTCTTTTTATATACTACATGTTCGTGAAATCCGCTGAAAAAGTTGCGCTTTTTCATTTCTTTTTCTAAATATGTGGCGAGCTCCGCAGGAGCGAGCCAATATGCTGGGTCAGCATCTGTATCTATAAATACAAACGGGCGAGTGGCTATTTCGTGCGAGCACAATATGGAAGAAATGTTCACAAGATGCATCGCCGAATGTTTACCCGCGGCTTTATGCATATATTTCTTCGTCATTTTCATGACTTTCCACCATGATTCATGCTCCTTTAGTCGATACTGATCTACAATGCTTCCAAAAAGTACGCTCGCAAACGGCTTTTTTTCTTTATTAGTTACTTTTCTTATTTCTGTAGTGAATGACTTAAAAATTCGACATGAGAGATCAAGCGTGATGTCATTAATGCCATCACCATCATAATCATGGTTAACCACGTGCTCCCCTTTTTTATTTATCTCGAATGGAAAGTGACCTAGCGCATGCACACACATGACTTTATTAAAGCTACTAAAATCAATACTTGTTACAAAATCTTTAATTTGAGCATCTTGAATACTTCCCAGCGAGCATATAAAGGTTTTCGGGTATAGAAATTCTGTTTCTGGATTAATAAATCCAGTATAAGCCTTTGCTTCCCTACTAACTCCATATACAACAGCATGTGGATCCTGGAGAACCTGCGCAAGGAGCGCATTGCCTACGGCACCAGAGATCCCAGGAATGATGTAAAGTTGTTTCTTCATGTTATTTTAAAATCTTTAATAAAAGAAAAACTCCTCCGCACGAGACGAAGGGGTAATTCCCTTGTCTCGCCGAAGAAGCTTTTTTATCAGGAACTGAAGTGTGGGTCGGTGAGACTCACCTCTTGCAACACCCCTATTGCATTCATGTCGAACGCAGTAGTAGCATAACGACACGTGAGTGTGTGCTCTACTGAGCAGAAGCGGATATCGGCACTGGCAGTCTTCGTCATCACATAGCGAGCGACATTAACTTTCACTGGTATGCCATTCTGGATGGGTTCGCTCTCCACAATAAGAGCGATACCAGGTTCGGTCACAATCACCTTCGGTGGTTCGTGCGCATCTAGGGCGCAAACTACACTCCAGGCCGCCACAAGGATAGACGATAGCCCAACCGCGACAACGCCAAGGTATTGAAGAGCGTTCATGATCTTGCCCCTCCTTAGGGCGACTGAGTTTTGTGTGGTACAAATTAAACCACTTTGTTAGTTCAACAAGTAATTGCACCACTCCGCTAATATAGCGGATATGGCACA
>CAJEYI010000017.1 GCA_903994795.1 uncultured bacterium | reverse complement strand
TCGAAATGGAAGTCTTGAATTAGGTCTCGCACTTGAGAGATTCGCGCTGACTCTTTAGATTTTTCCGCATATCTGCTAGTATCGATAGACACGACCGCCCATAGCTCAGCTGGTAGAGCAGATCCCTTTTAAGGATAAGGTCCCTGGTTCGAGCCCAGGTGGGCGGACCAATTAGACCCGAGGTGGGGCTTATTATACGAGCACAAATGATAAGTTAACTTTGTGGTGCAATGTTTCAATCAACCTATCTACTGGTCTTAATCCTAGATCGAACGGACTGAAATACAGAGTTTTCAAATGCTGAACGTCGAGGCTTTTCTGCAAAAGGATCAGGGAAAGGGTTGTTAAGTCTATCTTCTAGATCCCTGCCATCAATAAATTCTAAATGGATTTCTCGATTTCTTTCATTGTCTATTTGACTAAAGGATACTGAAAAAGACATGCTGGGATATTCTTTCCGAATCAATGCACTCTCCTGTATAAAAATTGAAAGAAGTTCCTTAATATCTGCTCCTGGAGATATAAGTATCCATGTCGGCACCTCGTCATATTGAGAATGGGTTTCGGAATATACCTCGATCACTCTATCACCCATTACTTGGGCGAGTGCCGTCCTTAGTTCTTCACGGGCTTTCTCCAGATTGCTTACAAAGCTTGCAGGGATATTTGAATTCATAGAGATATTATAGTCTACCGAGTTAATAATATAGGCAAACCAGATGTTGAACTTTGTATAATAAGCTCATGCGCTCGTCGAAATCTCATTTCCCACTCAATTCTCAAACTTTCTGCGCAAACTCAACTTTCTCCAGCATCCTCATAAAACTCAACTGATGAGCCATTTTTTCAACACAACCACGGTCTGAGAGGATGGTTATAATAACCTCAAGCTCGGGGGACTAATAATAAGGTGGTGAAGGTATAAAACATCCAGACTCTTATTTGAGTCCACGCAAAGCAGCGCTTGCTGTTAGCAGAAACGTCCAATCACTCAACTCCCAATTAGGTTAATCAAGAAAGATCTCCCCACGTACAAGTTGAAACTTTGTCCATGTGTTTACCTTGTATATATGTCCGCCTTTGCCTGGTTTTGACCAAAGAGGAAGAAAACTAATTAAAATTAGCAAGCCCACTATCAGGATAAGGATTATAAACATCTTCATGGGGTAAATTATAGCAGGGTTGTGTTTGGAGCTGTCACATTATCAGGGAAGCCTAGATTCTTGTAATTTTTATTAGTATCCTAATCTGTGAAGTTCTTCTTGCACGTTCTCAGCCTTAATAGCGTTATCACCTTTGGTATCAATCCATTCATTCACTTTTTTGCTCGCTTCAGAGAGATGTGTAAGCTTCCCTTGGTTTAGGGATGAAAGGTTGTCGTATATAGCTACTGTATAGAAAGCGCCATAATAAGGTGGGTGAATTTGCGGCCACGAAACAAGGACGACCAATTCTGTTTGAGGATCCTTATCCGCATTTGAGAAAAACACTGAATCAATATGTGGATTCCCTCCATCTGGTTCAAATGTTCCTATGTAAATGCGCTGATACCCCGTGCCGATTTTATCAGGAACGTACACATATCCATCCAGTTGATCATTTGTAGAAGGATCGTTTGGCGCGTCTGCATAAGACAAGGTGACTGTATACCGATAAAACGCGATAATCACGTGCTCTGAATTCCATTCAGTGGCAATTGGAGTGCCATCAAGCTTGGGTTTGCCGTATGTAATGGTTGTTGCATGAGCCGCAGTTGCAGAGACTGGAGCATATGGGCCTGAGGGTGCAACGCGTTCGGTAAACTGCTGTGCCGTTTCCTCTGAATGGGCACTCAGAGATTCTGCGTTTTTGTTTGAAGTGGGCTGACTTTGCAGAACCCAATATCCACCACCAAAAAGAATAATTGTGAGGAATGTAAAGACAATCAGCTTTTTGCTCATAAAGTTAGATTGCCTTATTATATCAGCTGTTGAATTTTGTATAATAAGCTCATGTACTCGTCCAAACTCCATTTCCCACTCAATTCAGAAACTTTTGGAGCAAACTCAGCTTTCTCCAGCATCCGCATAAAACTCAACTGATGAGCCATCTTTTCAACACAATTACGCTCTGAGAGGATGATTATAATAACCTCAAGCTCGGGGGGCTAATGGTAAGGGAATTGGTTTTTGTAATTTAATTAGTTCCGGAACTTATTTTCTCAAAACCACGCTATCAAAAAACTGTTCCTGAAAATGCACCTGCTTAAGTATTTCTTCATCAGTAATTGAAATTCCGCTTGGAACGACAACAAGCTTATCGTCATCATCATTCTTTCGGTGCACAATTGCCACACAAATACCCTTAGCAATCGCTAAGGGTTTGTCTGTGCCCAAGTAATACGCATCTAAGTCTTCTCCATCAGGGGCTTTAACTCCCGCAATGAATCCATAATTAACTTCATACAGAAAGCCGTGTCGCGGATGCAAGGAGCCAAGTGGGCGGTCTATGGTTACTTCAACTTCTTTGTGTAAGAATTGGCGGGCTAATTTTAGCGATTGAGAATCCATAGAAAATTACCTAATACAAAATTTTAAGCAGCTTGATCCTGAGTAGAACATCTTCTGCTGTGTGTCCGTCCCACTTCGGTGCTTTTTCAAATGTTTTGGCAAAATTAGCTTCGTTCCAATACTGTAAATCAAAATGATAGGTAATTTGCTTTGCAGGTTCTGTATTAATTCCCATAATAAACATCCCGTCATGCATTTTACTATCTGCCTCATTGTGTAACTTGCTTCTCCACACGAGTTGAGCGGGGGAGATACTTCTGCAAAGCGCAAAGAACAACTCTCTCCTGTGAGCGTAGAGATCGTTAAAGGTGTGATATCCATCGGAAATCTCGCCCTGTTCGTGACTTGTCATTCCTTAAGTATATCGTTTACGTATATAAATACCGAAACTCTGCCTGTTGAGCAGAGTCTACCACTTAAGATTCGATTTTTGCGATCACAAACCCAATACTGTCTTCGGGTTTGTTGCCATACGCTCCATGAACCAACTTCTCTAGGATTGGCCATGATTCGTGATAGATGTAGTTAAATCCTCTTACGCCATGTTCGGGGATTGGTTTTGCGGTGGGTAGCAATTTTGTATACGATAAAATAAACCCAACTTCTTCGAAGACATACTGAACGCCCTCAGAAAGTATTGCTTTGGTGCTTTTCTTAATGCCAGTTCTACTTAGGAGGACTTTTGTAGTTGCATCATTTACATCTTTTCTAAACTCTATGCTTGTTTCGTATAATCTTCGCAACTCATGTACTGACGATTGGTATGCTGGATCAGCATAAATAGCTTCCCAATCAAGAAATGAGACTGTCTTTTGCTGGTCAGGTGAAAGTTGCGAGTTTATTATGCTCAAAGCATCGCGAATTAAATTACGTAAATGGTTTCGTTCAAGGCGTGTCTCTCGCGTGACTTCGCTCTCGGGTCTCCCGAATGCTCGATAGTTATGCTTTGCAGGTCCATCCGTTGTAAATATCTGCACGCTATCTGAAAACGCAAGTGCAAATTTTAATAACCGATAGATATTTTCACGTTTGAAATAGCTGTTATTAAGGCATAGTGCAAGTAACAGGTCTTGTTTTGTTTCCAGGTACTCAAAACCTCTACAAAAGACTGCAGATTTTGGTTCAGACAAAATATCCATTTCCCAGCCCTCTTTAAATACCTGTTGATTGAAGAGTTCGGCGCTTTGTTTGTGACCTAAATCTTTTGTTAGTGTGTACATGGTACAAGACAATACCTTTGTGCTTACAAATAGAAAGGAAACAGAGCCTGTTTACTTGTTAGTGTCAAAATATGACACTAATGTTATTCTTCACGTATGTTGTTGGCACAAAATGGACCAGGGAAATTAGAAGACTTAATTGTCTCAAAACTCCACGAAAAAGGAGTGACCGGGCCAAAGCTTTTGACAATCGTACAAGAATTTGACCCAGGCACAACAAAAGAAACATTTTATCGAATAGTACGAAAACTAATTGCTGAAGAAGTGATAACTAAGCAAGATACGTTATACCAACTCAATCTTCGTTGGTTGCAGCGCGTATACCAGTTTAGTAAAAAATATATATACAAGAATCACGGAGTAGGGAAAGACAACATTAACGCTTTCCAGGAAGGCGATAAAATTAGTTATAAATTCAGAACGCCAAATTTACTTAGTATTTATTGGGCACACATGTATGATTTGATTTATGATGAACTTGATTCGAATGCGCCAATTCTTATCTCTCATCCGCATGAATGGTTTATCCACACGAGAGCCAAGTCCGAGTCGTTTTTCCTCAATCGTTTCGATGAAGACAAGAAACTAGTGCTCCTTTCCATTAGAGGCAGTACATCCTTAGATAAGGCATTTAAAAAAGAATGGGAAAGCGAATTCAGACAAATCGGTGTAGGTATAGATTTAGGGCTTAAGAAAACTGAATATATTAATGTGCTTGGAGATTTCATTATTCAGGTTTCAATGAGTAAGAAATTTAGTGAAGATCTCGAGGCTTTTTTTGAAAAGTACCCTAAGGTTACAAACGAAAGTAAAGAGGAGCTAGAGAGGCTTTGTAACCGAAAAGATTCTGCTCGCATGGTCTTTATTCGTTCAAAAAAAGAGGCTGAAAAATGGAGACAACGATATAAAAAATACTTCTTTATACCAAGAAACACAGGAAGGAGGTAAATCCTATGGGGTTACGAATCTTCAATATCACAAAGGTTTTGTCGCAGTTTTTCGGCATCTGTAAATACAAAGCCTGTTTCATATGCAACTAATCATCACTTTCATTCTGGCCACCTTCACGTGAATGTTGTGTGTAACGGGTCGTATGTGCTGGTGCTGGTGTAGTGGGGGTTGGTGATTGAGTAATACTCGCAGCTGGAACTGTTTGTGTGGGCACGGCTGGTGTAGGTGCGGGAGCGCTGCTCTGTGTCGTCAGCGATGGGGCGGTTTGTTGTGCAGTCGCTGTTGTATTGATGGGGTCTTCTTCCTCAGGGCCGTGATTTAAATTTGAAATACCAATTCCCGACAGTATTAGAATGACTGTTGCCATCACAAATACAGCTTCTTCCTTGATGAAGGTAATCATATAAAGCAAGTGTACATCAAAATCCTGCACCGAACAGAGACTAGTTCGAAAAGCTATCTACCACTTTTCCGTTCGCGTCTAGAAGTTCAATTGTGTCGCCGGTATTGAGCCAAAGCCTCGAGCCTCTATTTAGATATATCTGCCAATTGCCACTAAGGAATCCTGGTCTTGCTGAGCGTGCGGCAAAACATTCTGCGTACTGCGATTGAATGCTTAGGAAATTCGTGCAAGTATTTCGTTCATACGAGACATTTACGGGTGAAAAACCAGTTGTGATGGATGCGATGTTGCTCGCTTGTAAGATAATTGGTGCAATCTGCACTCTGCCAATGGTGAGCATTGTCGCGCCCTGGGGAATAGAGACGCTATTTCCTGTGACCGTGCTGCGAATCGTCCACCCGGTAATATCTATGCCTTGTGTAACGGTATTTAAAACTTGCAAACCTAAATATTCTTGGTTTGGGTCTGGTACTGGCGCATTGTTTACATAATGATCGAGAAATATCTTCCCTGTGTACGGAGAAGTGTTCAGGATTTTTGTCGTTGGGGTACTTGGTCCGGACTGCGTCCCTGTGCTAATTGTTGAGCCGCCAACAGAAACACTTCCAGCAATCTTTTTACCATAGCCAGTTTGCGACTGCCCGGCATTTGTAATTGGTGTGATGAATGGACCTGCAAAGGAAATAGGGCGTGATGGTCCGCCGCCAATAAACCAAAGCACAAAAAAGAATCCGAGAATTCCTACAAAAAACATTCCGTCGCTCATGAGTACATGATAGCAGAGGCGCGGCGTATATCTTTATGGGAGTTTGTGTAATTCTTCTCGTACAACTTGTGCGTCGCTCCAAGGAGTTTTCTTTCCGTGTGCTTCCATGATGTACGGATCAGTGCCTTTTCCTGTAATAAGAACCGCATCACCCTTTTTTGCAAGACGAAGTGCTTCGGCAATTGCTTCGCGACGATTCATAATAATTCGTGGTTCACGATTCATGCCTGCGGCCATTTCGTTCACAATCTTTTCAGGACTTTCGTCGTACGGATCTTCGTTTGTGAGAATCACCTCAGCACAAAGTTCATCTGCAATCGCGCCCATCTCCGGACGCTTCCACGTGTCACGACCGCCTCCTGTGTTTCCGAGTACACAAATCTTTCTTTTTGAAGAATACGCGTCATAGAGGGCTTTGAGTGAGTCCGGTGTGTGGGCGTAATCAACGATTGCAAGGAACTCTTGTCCTGCCTCAATTCGTTCAGCGCGACCTGGAATTCTGTCGAGTTTAGTAAGTGCTGCGGCGCTAACTTTTGGTGAAATATCGAGGAACTCTCCAAGTTTAATGGTGGCAAGTGCATTGCGGATGCTGAAATTTCCTGGTTGAGGTATTTGAAAGGGAGTATCTTTGTATACAAATGCAACTTGGTTTTCTGAATGCACCGCATCGAGCGCGTCAGAAAGTGCAAATGGAATTTGTGACTCGACGGGAAGCGCTAGGAAGCGCTTCCCGTATTCACTCTCGGCATTTGCGACTATTGCGCGAGGTCGTTTTGACGACCTCGCGAGCGCCTTCCCAAGTCTAAACTTCGCTGCAAAATATTTCTCCATACTGCCGTGGGACTCAATGTGCTCCTTTTCGAGGTTTGTGAACACAAGTGCATTTAGTGACAGGAAGAGATGACGATACTGAAGTGCAGACTCAGAGGTAAGCTCAATGACTGCGTGTGTTGCGCCTTTTGTCACACCCTCATGCAAAAGCTTCTGAATGAATCCTCGACCAGGAAGTGTCATCTTGTATAAGTTTGGTCGAGTCTCTGTACCGACCTTGAAATGAATAGTGCTCGATACTACAACCGTGTGTCCAGCCTCTTCGAGCACTGAGGTGATCATCTCGGTGACAGATGATTTTCCTTTAGTGCCAGTAACCCCAATCACCACCAGCTTGTTTGCAGGAAATCCATATCGCGCTGCAGAAACAAATGACCATCCTGCGTGATAGGGAACCAGCAAAGACCGGTAGAGTGAGCGGGGGAGGAGTGATTGGGCGAATTCTTTGAGCGAGTTCATAGGATTGTTATTTTATGATTGCTACGACCGACCGCCTGCGAGCGCGGCTTTCAGTCGTGCGTCAGTTCCTTCTATGTGTAGAGGGATTGCAGCAAGTGCCTTGCGAGCCTCACGGTCAGTATATCCAAGCGCCACAAGTGTATCAAAAACTTCTGCGTCATGTCCTTGGTGTGTAGATCCTGTCACCTCAATCTTTTCTGAAAGTTCCACACCCAGCTTCTCTGCGGCCTTCTTGCTCATACCTGCTACACGTGTGAGGTATGTCGTGTCACGAGTTGCAATTGCTTGCTCAAGCGCAATCCGTGGAGCTTTGGTTAGAATTGAGAGTGCGGTCTTTGGGCCAACGCCTGAAACAGAAAGGAGAAGGGTGAAGAGTGCCAGGTCTTTTCTATCTGTGAATCCATAGAGGTCCATGCCATCTTGCTTTACGCAGAGGTGAGTGAGAAGTGTGATCGGTGTGCTCTCGGCCTCAAGTGGGGGGACGGACATATACACAAATACGCCCCATCCATTCACATCCACTACTACGCCATTTGTCTCAACCGAAAGAATCGTGCCACGTATCTGCTTAATCATTACTCTATCGTATCACCCTCCTTTATATATGGCTCATTTAGTTTGTCTTTGTACTTCTCATAATAAATAGGCCACTGAGAATGCATAGGAAAAGGAAGGTTTTCGAGTTTGTACCACGCAATCTCATCTGCTTTGTGCGGTTCACCATTTTGCACCTGTGCAGGATCTATTAAAACCTTGTAGTCAAAGGCTAACCAATGACTTTTTACACCATCCTGCTCGCGACGTACCTCTCTAAATCCCATAAGTTCGAAATCAAGAACTTCAGCACAATACTCCTCCATGATTTCTTTACGGAGTGTTTCTTCAATTAAGTCTCCGTATTCCAAACCACCCCCGCCTGGATCCCACGTGCCTTGCTCATCACGTGTTTGGTTACTTCGTTTGGCCATCAAGAAATTACCAGCACCATCATGGCAAGCAAATACAACGGTGATACCAGTGAAATCGATGCCCTTTTTCATACCCCAATTCTACCGCAAAAGTATCTCAAAACAGAATCCACCCGTCATAATTTGATTATTATGAACTTCGTGTTACAGTAGTTTGTCCTAGTGGTGGACAAAATGTACGCCTTGCCGCAAAGCTCTTTCATGTAGGCCACTCTCAATCCAGGGAATGGCCTTAAGTAATTATTTGAGGGGCTTTCTTGCGAATATTCGTGGTTTAGTATAGGATTTAGAACACATGGCAATTACCGCAAATGCAAAGAAGGCGCACCGCGCATCCCTTAAAAAGCACGTATTTAACGTACGTCGCAAGCGTGTGCTTACCAGCACCACAAAGGACGTTCGAAAGCTTATTACCGCAGGCTCAAAAACTGAAGCAAATACATCACTTTCAGCAGCTTTTAAGGCTCTTGATAAGGCCGCAAAGACAGGTGTTATTAAGAAGAACACAGCATCTCGAAAGAAGTCTCGCCTTGCAAAAGCAGTAGCAAAGATTGGTGCATAAGGAATTTTAAAACCAAGAAACACAAAAGCGCACCGAAAGGTGCGCTTTTGTGTTTCTTTTTCCTAGAAGAATCCTACTTAGGAAGAGATTTCTTTGGAGTCGTAGACGCCGTAGTTGTTGCAGTTTTTGTCACTACAGGGATCTCAGAAGTAAAGGTCATGCCTGCATCTGGAGCATTGGAGACGGGTATGTTAAAGGTAATAGGTACAATTGAGCGGCCAGTTATCATAAAAAGTGCCATGTCATTTAATACAAGTGTGAGGATGATAATCGCAATGCCGTAGGTGATGTGGTAGGTGCGCTTTTTTGCAGCAGTCGCTTTGTGTGAGTCCATACCAATAGTATCAAGCATGTGGGGTCTTTTTAAAAGGGGTAGCGCGCTGAATGTGTTAGTTTCTAGTTAGAGTAAGTGTTTGAAAAAGTTTCCTAAGGTGGCAAAGATTCCTCGTAGCATTTTCCAGAAGGAGTCGGCTATGGGTGCGTTCGCTGTGCCTGCGGTGAGATTCCCAGGCAATATTCTTGATTGAACAACCAAGGCCTTGTTCGTTGGTCTCAGAACTACAGAAGTCTTCTTCTCGGTGGCTGGCAATATTTTGAATGGAAGCGCGGGTAGGGTAGTTGTCGAGATTTGAAAAGGAGTCGATGTGGCAATGGTCATAAGCGTTGAGGTTGCCTCAGTACTCGATGCTGTGCTGTTTCCAGAAGCAACACCGGGTAGTGATGTTGTTGCGGTTTCGAGTGGGATCGAAAAGTTTCCAAGAAGGGAAGACCAAGAGCGACCTTCGTATGCGGTGAGTGCATACGCCGTAGACCAGGTCCACGATGCTTGATTCGTATCGCTCGGGTTTCTGTTACTGCCGTCTGTCTGCTGGTATGCAGCAAGTGCTGTAAGTGGTGTTGAAGAACCCAGTGACCAGCCTGTTGGTGTCTCGCCTAAGGCAGCAAGGGCGTTTAATACCCAACTCGTGGAGTCGCTATTTCTAAATCCTCCTGTGGAGTTTTGTTGCGAACGAAGAAAGCCTTCCGCTTTAGATACTGAACCGGAGGTTCCCTGGAGCGGGGCAAGTGCCTGAATAGCAGCTGCGGTTAAATCAGTGTCGCCACCAAACCATGATCCATTTGAAGATTGTTGACCCACAAGCTGTGCACTAATCTTTTGAATAAGTGGATTTGCCGCAGAGTATCCTGCGTGTGTAAGTGTAATGAGTGCAAACATGGTTGTGTTTGCGCTCTGGGCGGAGGCTGTAGGACCACTAAATACGCTTACAATCGGGGCAATAGCATTTACTGGGCTTCCTGAGTACGGATTGATTTTGAGAGCTTCCAGTGCGAGGGCATGGCGCTCGTAGTCGAGCGTGCTCGAAAGTGATGCTCTGGTTGTTGAGAGGTACGATGCTAGTTTTGTTCGCGCACCTTGTGGAGCATCAGGCAGTGCGAGCGCGAGCGCGATCCAGTCTGTTATGCCAGAGTCGCTACTTGCAAAAGATCCATCTGCGCCCTGTTGGGACGCAAGGAATGTAAATGCAGCCGCAACATTTCCATGTGATGGAGCAGTATTCCCTCCGGCTCCAGCGCTAGATGTTCCAGTTGAAGTGTTTGAGTTTACTGAACTACTCGTGCTTGTTGTTGTGGATGCAATGATGATTGGCGTCAGTGTTGAGTAGTAGTCTTCTGAAAGTCCGAGATTGTATGTGCCCGGAGTTAAGATGGTAAAAGTCGCATGTCCAGATGAGTCAACGGAAGAAGTTGCAATTTCAGTTGGTGAGTACGGATCATTGGGATTCGGTTGCGTTACCCCGATCGTATAGTTTGTAAGTGGCACATATGCGTTCGTGGCTGGGTCGTATGATTCAGCTGTTGCCACAAAACTTTCACCCGTGGCGACAGTACTTGTTGCCGTAACAACCTCACGAGGATTTCCGAAATAGAAATATACATTGTCTCCGTTCTGCAGTACGTACTGGTCAATTCCAGAATAAGGATATGTTCCGTTTACTTGGTACTGCCAGCTATAGCAATCGGGAGTATTTCCAGTGGTTGGAATGGTAACGCAATTAACTAAGAATTCTCCGAACGATGGGTAGTACGCAAGATCAGAAATAGTGAAATTAGTTTCTGAATTTTCCAGACGAAGCAATGTGCCTAGGAGGCTTTGATCAAGCACTGGCACGTCGCTAGAACTATTTGTAGGTCTTACGGATGACGTACTTGTCCCAATAGGAAAGGAAACAGTTCCTGTCCATGCAAGTACTGATCCATCACGCACGGTGATTGTTGCTGTACCAGTGACCGGTAATGGTGACGTGCTCGATGCTTCTTCCGAAAGGTCTGTTGTACTCGAAGCGTCCACAGGAGCACTGCTTGATTCCAGTGGCTGTGGGATTGTTTCCTCGGAAGTACTGGCGGTATTAGTGATGTCAGTACTTATGGAATCTTCTTCTTGTGTGGTACTCGGCGTAACGGAAACGTCTGTGCTGGATATGTCATCATCCGCCCTAGTGATGTTTGCGTATGAGAGAAAAATGACTCCAATAAAGACAAAGAGCGCTCCATAGAGAATCGGGCTGAGTTTTGTGCGCAGGGTCATGGTGGTTTTGGTAAGTAATTAAAAATGTGATTCTTTCTCGTATCGCCACTCAACAGTGTCGCCAGGATGAACAATGATATTTGATATACCGGTTGGTGCTTCAGAGTTGTTTACGTATACAATCCAAAAGGTATGTGTGTCGTTTGGAATTCCATTGATGGACTCTACAAGCTCACCCATGCCCGGGTATTCTTTTTTGGTATATGTAAATGGTTGAGGTAGTGATGCTGACTGTGCGACGAGTTGCCGCATTCCATAGGCCAAAGTACTTCCAGAAGGGACGCTTATTGAGTAGCTCGTGCTCGCAACTATAAGTGTTGCGTGTATAAAATTTGCAGATACTGCAGATGTTTCATCTTGCTCCAACGTTATGTCTTTTATGGGGAGATGTTTGGTAACGGGAGTGTCGCTAGAATTTGTCGTGTAATTCTGGGTTGTTGCAGGTGTACTGGTTGCTATGGTGCTCGAAACATGTGCGCGGTTTGAAAAGCTCGGAGAAATTCCGACAATGGCGCAGATCGCCAGAATTACGACCAGGACTGAAATGATAATTTTGGTGCGGGATGGCATACGTTGTTTTTACAAGCACAGAAATAAAGCCGTGTGATTTTCGCCATAAACGCAAAAATCTGCCATTCCGAGCAGAGTTGTTGAAGCACTATGTGCGCACGTTCCTGCTCGGGAAGAGTAGTTAGTTGAAGGCCGGACTCGTTCCGGCTCAACTTGAGCGGACGTTACCGTTGCGGCACAGTAGGGGAATCGAACCCCACTTCCAATTCGCTTTCGCGAACCCGAGATTTCTCTCGGCAATTAACTACGAGCATTTTATGCGAGGGGAGGGGAGAGTGCAAGTTTATAAAAAGCGACGGCGCCGAGGGGGTAGAATCCTCGGCGCCCTGAGCGGAACGTTCATGCCATAGGGGTCATGGCGTAACCGATTTGGAGAACACATTCGTTGTAGAACGCGAACAGGCCTCCCGTGACGATTACTGCCACTAGCCCCCATAAAATAATTCGTCTGAGTACCATGGCAAGCTCCTCCGTTGAGGTGTCGACGTAAGACATCTTATGTCGCAGGCCACCCATCAAAACAATATCATGCAGTTATAATAGTTGCCCGCCCGGCACGGGCGGGCTAAAATAAACCTCCATCACTTACCGAACTCATTTTATGAAAACTCCTCACACAAATTCCCTAACCAATTTCTCTATTGAAACCTCATGGCTTAAATACGTACTTGGGTGGGGAGCAGTGTTTCTTGTGCGACTTATCCCGTTTCGTCCGCCAAACTTCGAGCCAATGCTGGCAACAGTCATGCCATTTTCAAAACGTTTCGGAGTCATCGGAAGCTTCGTGTTCGGCTTCTTTGGAATCGTACTTTTTGATTCAGTGACGTCAGGCATTGGAATGTGGACAGTCGTAACTGCTGCGGCATATGGCGCGCTTGGAGTTGGTGCACATCTTTTCTTTAAAAAACGCGAAGCTACGCGGAAAAACTTCGTACTGTACGGTGTGCTCGGGACACTATTCTATGATGCGGTCACAGGCCTTACCATTGGTCCACTCGCTTTTCATGAGGCATTTATGACTGCACTTATTGGCCAAATTCCATTCACTGCAATGCACTTACTTGGGACAGTCTTCTTTGCGCTTGTGCTTAGCCCGGTTCTCTACAAATGGATTGTGAAAAACGAATACTTGGAATTCTCAACACAAAAGACTGCGCAGCTAGTTTAGGTTTATTTAAAACACGTAATCGAATAGTTGTGCTCTCGGCAGGAATCGAACCTGCATTATCAGCACCGCAAGCTGAAGGCCTATCCATTGACCGACGAGAGCTTATGTGTTGTGATTATTTATCTTAATCACTGGACCCAGTACGTGTGACTGTACCGTTTTTATAACGTATTAGCAAGTTATGAGTTACGAAATGTTGGTGAGTGTTCTTGGTTTATACGAAGCGCACCTTCTTCCGCCTAGGCAGAAGAAGGTGCAGTCACGCCCGAAGTCGGTGCAGGCACAGGCTTCCGGGCAAAGAACGCTATCACCCTTTCATTGCCTCCCACTAAGATGCAGGTGGGAGGAACCGCACGGCGTTCTTGCTCCCTCGCTATGATTTCATCTGCGGGTCGAAGACACTCGTTACAAACAGTCACTTCCGTCTCACCGAGACGGAGCAACACTCTCCGATCCGTATCTCCATGACCACACAGCGAACAAAAATATTTTCCATCAAAAAACATCACAGTCTCCTGCTGCCAGCTGTTTCTACCTCAGGGAGTCTTACACACCTTTGCTCAAATATCAATTTTACAACTGCATCAAATCAACTAACCGATCCATAATCGACTCATCATGTTTTCCTTCGGGAAGGTGTCCAGCAATGTAGTCATAGACATCAAGTGGTTCGTAGCCAACAATTGGAATGAGTAAGTGGGGTGCTAGTAAGTGCTTTGTTTTAATAGAGAGGGCCGGAGGAAGTGTTTCATCGAGATACTCAAGAACTGAGAAGTGAAGCATGTCTTGAAACTGATAGAAGTGAGTATCGATACCAATTCCGCGCTCAGTTATTGTGAATCGATGGATGCGCGGGCGCTTCGCCACTTGAATGAATGTCGTTATCGTCATCACAAGCACAAGCAGAGCTAGAAGGAAGTTATCGAAAAGTATGCACGCAATCATAATTGCTACCGCAGCAATGCCAATAGCCCAGTACCAGTCAGCTGTTTTTTCTTCGGATGCATATTCCTTCCCGTGCCATTCAAAGATGGGAGGCTGTGCCATATATACACATCATACCATCGCACTAGAGTGTTTTGGATTTTCTGTAGTGTGAAATAATCACCAGCACTAGCGCCAGCGCAAGTACGATAAGCAACCCATACTTTGCCTTTGCTAGAATTGCAGTTGCTCCAAGCACGTAGGCCCACGTGGATACATACCAGAAGAAGTCACCAAGAAGTGAAAACATGAATACATTGAGGAATGTTATGTCGAGCCATGCAGCAAGAAATGCAGCAAAGAACGGCGAGATTATTGAAGAAAGAAACATCAATGCGACATTTTCTCCGCTTGAGTGTATGGATGCTTCCAGTTTCTTTGCCTGCCTGTCAATCCATCGTTCAAATTTCATCCCCGTGTATCTTTTCTTTAGCCATTTCCCAAACACATACCCAATGCCTATTTGTGCCACTGTCACTACAAACCATATCAGGTGAATAATCCACAGAGAGTAGTGAAGCTGATACGCCTTCACAAGTACTGCTATTACCGAAAGGCCTTCTTGAAGGGTGAGTGTGAGGATTATAAGCAACCAGAGGTTCATGTCTCTATTCTAACCGTATGAGCAATCTTAGCTAAAATCTAGCTGTGGTAAAATTTCATAAATGGAAAAAGAATACTCAAATTGGGCACTTATAAAAGATTTATATATATTCCTAAAACCACATACGTGGCGCTTTGCCCTTGGTACAGCGATCCGAATTATTGGAGATGTCGCGTGGTTGTATCCAGCCTATGCGTTAGCCTCGCTCATTAACTTCTTAGCGACTTATCACCAAGGAGATTCCCTGCATCCTGTTTGGGTAATATTTGGCATTTTCTTCCTCGTGACAATTGTGCGTTTTGGCGGCGGGTATCTCGCAAAAATGCACATGTTTACGATCAGTGAGCGCATGGATATTGATTCTCAGATGTTGGTAATGGGGCACATGTTTGATCTCGACATTGCGTGGCACGAACAGGAAAACACGGGAAATAAACTTAAGAAAATTATGCGTGGGTCAGACAGCATTGATCGCATACTGCGTATTTGGATTAATAACATCCTTCCAATCGCAGTGAGTTTCGTGGGTATTACAATTGTGATTGCGCGCTTCGATCTGACTATTTCCGCACTTACGTGCGCCTTCCTTGCAACGTACTATGCGCTTGCCCATACTCTCCGAAAGAAGGCGACAAGTGTTGCTGCGATTGTAAACAAACAAGAGGAGGATCTCGAAGGAATACTTTTTGAGTCCTTGAATAATATTCGAAGCGTAAAAGTACTTGGAATGGCGGGAGCTTTAAAGGAGGTCATTTCTCGCACATCAGAAGAGTTGTACAAAAAAGTTATAACGCGAGTCTTCTGGTTTCAGGTTGGAGGGTACTCGCGAGGTTTTTATGCGCAAGTATTTCAACTCGCGGTGCTCGGCTTTATTGTGTGGGGCATTGTACGTGGACAGTATCAGGTTGGTTTTCTTGTTCTATTTTGGACCTATTTCGGAAGCTTGTTGCAGTCAGTAGGAGAGCTTGCTGATGTAACTCAAGACTTCGTCATTGCACGGCTTAGTATTGGGCGAATGTTTGAAATTCTAAATGTACCAGTCAATATCGATTCGACTGTCGGAAAGGTGCCTTTTCCGAGCGATTGGAAGAAGATCTCTTTCAAGAATGTGTCATTTGGATACGGAGACAATCAAGTTTTACATGACATATCGTTCGACATTCATCGAGGAGAAAAAGTGGGGATCATTGGTTTGTCAGGTGCCGGGAAGTCTACGATATTTAAATTACTTCTTAAGGAGCACGAGTCGTATTCGGGTGAGATTCTTATAGATGAAATTCCACTTACGGAAATTAATAAGCAGGACTACTTCAATTATTCAGCGGTGGTATTGCAGGATACCGAGGTCTTTAATCTGAGTTTGAAAGATAACGTGGTCCTTGCAAATAGTGCTGAATCAGAAAATGTTGAGCTCTTCAAGCGTGCAATTGATGTCGCGCACGTGCAGGATTTCTTACGCAGACTCCCAAGTGGAATCGATACGATGATTGGAGAAAAGGGAATTCGACTGTCTGGGGGAGAGCGCCAGCGTATCGGAATCGCTCGTGCAGTATTTAATAAAGATCCACAACTTCTGCTTATGGATGAGGCGACGTCGCATCTCGATATTGAATCGGAAGAAAAAATCCGTAACTCACTTCACGAATTCTTTCAAACAGTTACCGCGGTGGTCATTGCGCACAGACTCACGACCATTCGAGAGATGGATAGAATTATTGTGATTGAAGGAGGGAAGATTCTCGAAGAAGGATCTTTTGATGATCTGTATGCTCGAAAAGGAAGATTCCACGAACTCTGGGAAAAACAGACTCTCTAATTTAATCGGTACGGGCGCACGCTTGAATTCTCACTCTAATTGCACCACTCACTTCTTCATAAATATCTGATACGGA
>CAJEYI010000016.1 GCA_903994795.1 uncultured bacterium | reverse complement strand
TGCCATATCCGCTATATTAGCGGAGTGGTGCAATTACTTGTTGAACTAACATGTGGAAAAGTTGTCAAATATATGTCGTATGTATATACTAATGGAGTGTCTGCGGGACGTCAGTCCTATCTGGCCAATTTCTGAGCCGGAGACAGGCACACTAAAGAGCGCCACCTCGTGTGGCGTTTTTTAGTACCTCATCATCATCTTCTGAGAGCAGACCCTTCCCTGTCGAACTTTGAATCATTTTTATATTTCGGTACTGCTTTGTGAACCAGGCGGGTATAACACTATAAAACTCTTTCTTGCCATTACCCTCTTGTTTAATGACGACTTTTACGCGAAAATTCCTGACTATGGCTACTAATCCCCAACTACGTACCACAACAGGCATCTCAACATGCTTCCCATGTCTATTCACTTTCTTATACCGTATTTCTTCATCATATTCTTGATAAGTAGTTGAAGTCTCAATAACGAATTTAGCTCTTTCCAACATATCGAATCTCAATATTTGAGCACGTATATCTCGCATCTTCTTGGGCTTGTTATAAACAAGGTGATTAAAACCTTCTGAAGTGAAATGCACAATTTCGTCACCAAGAGCGAGACATTTAACGGGCTTGAAAGTAGCGTAAAGTTCCTCAGCATTCCTGCGAATCTCGTCGTACTCCTTGGCGCGTTCTTCTATGGTTTTACCATCGGACATAAATATATTATACGCCTTTCTGTTAGAATATGTTATTTTATCGATACGTTCTAACCTCCTCCAACAGGCGGATCAAGATTTTTTGAGTAGCTCAGTAAAAAATGTATAATTAAATTTATGGAAAGTTTCCCTTTTGGTGATAGTCCAGAGCTCGCAAACGAACTTCTTGCACTTGTGCTTAACGGCAAGAAGACTGCTACTACATGGGCAGCAATTGAAGGCTTAAAAGGAACAGTAGTAGGAAAACGATGGATTGCAAAAGACGGCACAGGAAAAGATCGTGTTGTGTTAGAAACGACTGAATTAACAAAGCTTCTTTTTAAAGAGGTTGATGGATCGATTGCGTATGACGAGGGTGAAGGCGATCAAACTCTTGAGTATTATCGTACGGCACATATAAATTATTTTACTCGTAATGGGCAATATGGACCCGATATGGAGGTCTATTGTGAACGTTTTAAAATAGTTACGATTCTACCGTAAAGGTTCTAACCTTCTCCAACAGGCGGAGCAAGCACAAGCAGTCAGATGCCCTCTGGCTGTTTTGCGTTTATGAACAAATTAATCGTATCCTGGAACTGTCAGCGCAGGGGCATATGGTGGCGGTATGATTGGCTTAGGTTCTCAGGTAGCTGTAAGTAATTCATATTCGTTAGTTAACGTAACCACAGGTGGATACGGTGGTTCTTTTGTGGGACTTCTACAGGGAGGATCTTCCCTCACGAACGTGTACTCAGGAGGAACGGTGACATCAGATTTTGGAAAAGGAATGATTGGAGCAAATTCAAATACGTATTTTGATCCGCTACTACCAGGCAGTGTTACTTCTGCAAACGTCTTCACTAATGACTTTTATGACAGCACCACCGGAAGTGTTGGCTCATCAGGAAAAGGAACACCGAAGTCAACAGATCAGATGCTTACACAAGGCACCTATACGAGTTGGGACTTTATAAGTACGTGGAAAATTGATCCCCTACTTAATTCTGGATACCCATATCTGTCTGGTGTACAAGACACTGTTCCAGCTTCACCAATTGCCTCCCCTGCCGCTGGAACATTTACCTCTACTCAGTCGGTCACACTATCTTCAACTGGAAGTTATTCCATACGATATTCAACCTCAGTGGATCCATCTGATTGTTCAAGTGGAGCACTGTATTCGGGACCTATCTCAGTTGCGAGTTCGCAAACACTGTATGTTCGAGCCTGTAATCTTGGATTCAATTATTCAACGAGCAGCTTTGCATACATAATTACTCCGCCAGTTGCACCAACACCCATAATCACTTCGTCATCTCACTCAAGCGAAACGCCAGTCTACGGTTGCAAAGATCCAAAAGCTACAAATTACAATTATTTCTCAGCTAGCAATCCGTCACTCTGTGTATACCCTAAAGTCGTAGTTTCAGATGCGCCACCCACAGAAACAACCTCCCCTACAATGCCGACAATTTCAGAAATCCATAAAGTAACTAAAAATCTGAAATTTGGAATGAAAGATGGGGACGTAAGAATTCTTCAACAATTCTTAATCAATCAAGACAAAGGTCCAGCAGCCCGTATACTAAAGAATAGCGACACAACGAATTTCTTTGGACACGCAACAAAGACAGCTCTCATTGAATGGCAGAAGTCCAATAACATCGCGCCGGCAAGTGGTTATTTTGGCCAGAAAACACGAACACTAATTAAATCACTGACTATGTAATTTAGTGAGTGGTATAGTACCTTTATGAAGAAAGTCTCCATCAGCGTCTCCATTGGAATACTTATTTTTTCAGTGTTATTTTCTGTAATTGCATGCCTGTCATTTGGGCACTCTGAGATGGGATCAATGCACCATAATACAGTTCCATTTCAAGAGCATTCGACTCACATTCAACTACTTACACTCGCTACCGTACCAACACCAGCAGTACTACATTTAGCAACAACGTTTTTTGTTTTTGCACTACTTCTTCTAGGAACTCTTATAACATTAAAAATATCTTTTTCGCTCACCACTTTCCTTGCCTCACTCTATCGAAAGAAACTAGAACGAATACTTTTCAGCCTACGATCCCCTCCCCTTTCTTACATATAGGTTCGCTTTATTCGTTCTAACTAAATATGTATGGAAATGAAGCATTATATGCAGCTTTTGGCTACGAATCAGCCATGGAATTTAATTCTCTTTATGGCAATTCCCGTGATTCTTGCCGAGACAATTGCTGTTACCGAGCTCTACATTCTCTTTACCAGAAATCTCACGGGAGGAGTGAAGAAGCTTAACACTGCCGCAGGAATTATCGCAGGGATTTACTTCCTAGGAGTATTCTTCTACCTACTTTCAACCGCGGTTATTCCGCTAACTGCGACCGGAGGATGGCGTGGTATAGGAGACCTAATTGCTGTAGGATTCTATCTAGCTGGCGTGGTACCACTTGGTGGTCTCGCACTACTTGGGATTGGTGTACTAAAAAGAAATAGCGCGACGGAGGAGAAGCTAAAGCTTCATGCGATATTTGTTGCGATCTTTCTTGTTGTTGCACACGTGGCTATGATATTCGGAATGCTTAATCCGACAATGCTTGGATGGGTGCCTCCACAGACAATGCCGATGATGTCTCAATAGGAAGACCTGTGAAAAGCCACCCTCAGTTATGAGGGTGGCTTTTCTTTTTATGCATAGGTTCACACATGAAGTCATAAACATGCTAATTCAAGCTTAATGTGTTATGGTTGCACACATACCGGTAACCAAGAGGAACCCAGGAATGCGAGCAGTGTTCGAATTCAAGTACACACCAAGGCCAATCCGTGAAGGAGTACGCACAGTAGTTCTTGCGGCAGGTCTTGATACTGCAACTTTTAAACTCGGCGAGGAGGAAGATATAAACTCTCAGGCACCTTAACATTGGAGGGGTCTGAGGCGGCCATTGAGGCTGCTTGCACCTTGATCAGCATGGAGCCAGTATACAACCTCAAATTCAGACGGTTGTCGGTCTAGCCGCCAGCTCGACGGAACGGGAGCTCAGCTCTTTCGTTTCGGCGAGGGGCGGCTTTCTTTATATGCACAAAATGCACCATGCTTCATTTAAGTACATAACGATGTTGTGTATCTATCGAGAATACATTCTAACCTCCTCCAACAGACGCGACGCTTGGTAGCTAATGTGATTCGGAGCTTTTTGGATCTGAGCAGTCTACAATAAAAGATGGCTTAACTACGGACAGGTAATCCTTCGGTGACAAGATAATACTCTTCTCAAAATAGGCAGCGTTGAAACCAATTTGATCAAACTCCTGCAAGGCACGAGCGACAATCAGAAGTGGTATGTCGGGAAAGATCGGCTGAGCAAATGGCGGCATGCATCCTGGCATAACCCCCGCAAGTTCCATCATTTCTTCTGGAGTAGCAAAGCGTATTTTCTTAAGCTCTGGTATTCCATGAATAAGTTTTTCTTTATCGAGAATATGAGTTCCCGGCAAGACTATCGTTGCAAACTGTTCCCCTGTTTTAAAATAAAGTTTAGCGAGTAAAGCTTTCGCACCAATGACCCCAGGATACCCTGCTGTGGCTCGAGCTGCTGCAGATTCCTCACTTGACTTGCATGGTGTGTGAGTTATGGGAGTGTACGAGATCCCATGCGCATCGAAGAGTTCTGTAATTGCTTGGTATGTTCGAGCATTCATGTCTTAAGAATATCACAGTCAAGTATTGCAGTAACTGAAGGCTCGTTCCTAAAGGGCGTTAGCACCACCTATCTTTATACTGAAGTAAATCAGCAGTGTTATAATACTAAAAAACATGGACACAAATAAAATATCCTACATCGGTGTTAAGGGCCTTATCCGAAATAATGCTGGTAAGGTGCTAATTACTCAAGAGCCGACATTCTTCGTAGGAGGAGGCAAATGGGAATTGCCAGGTGGAAAGATTGCAAATGGAGAAGAAAACATTTCCTTAGAAGATATTTTGCAACGAGAAATACGAGAAGAACTTGGTGAAGCATTCAAGGTAAAAATAGAGCATGTTATCGACATAATGAGACGTCCATGGAATATATCTCAGTATGAATTTATTCCTGGATACCTTCCTGTATTACAAAAATACTTTGGTGTATGAACCTAACTCGACGAACACTAGAAGTACTAGAAAAAACACACCTTATGAGTCTTGCAACGCAAGATGCTGGAGGTGTTTGGGTGTCTGATGTAATCTTTATTTATGACGACAAACGCACCCTATACTGGATATTCGACCCTGAAAGCAGACACTCAAAGGCCATCATGGAAAATGAATCCGTAGCTGGGACTATTACTGTAAGCACAAAAAGCAAGGAACCAAACTTTGGTATCCAGTTCTCCGGAGTCGCAGAAAAGATTGAAGGCCCTAGGTATGATCTAGCCATAAAGCATTTTACGAAACGGGGGCGCCGCGCTCCACTTGAAACAGATGACATCCTTGGAAATAATTCGTGGTACAAGTTAACCATCTCAAAACTTCGATTGATCGATGAGGAGAATTTTGACTTTGATTCACAAGAAGTTCACTAAAACACGTAACTGATAAAATATGCCGCGCGCCACATCGTTTACCTTTGGTACATACAAAGTCGACCCTGCCCTCTCCATAGTATCTTTCACATACCATGTTGAATTCCGGAGTGGGAAAATCAAGACCTATACTGATCAGCTTTTTTTGGAAGATGTAGCACCTGAACTTTGGGAGAAAGTACCCCAGACTATCCTTGAACCAACACTCCAAGCACTTCTCCTCGTGATAGGTATCAACTACTGGACGATCTTCCCGACAAGCGACATTCGTATCGAAGGCTTCACACTCACTCGCGAACAGGCAGAATTCTGGACCTCGCTTTATGTAAACGGTCTAGGAGAATATTTTTATTATATGAAGATGGATTTCCGTAATCTTATCTCTTTCCCTTTTGACGCGTCTGCTACTGCACCTCTGTCTACGCAAACCAGTTACAAAGTCAGTACGCCAGAACGAGCACTTCTTTTGAATGGCGCTGGAAAAGATTCAGTACTTTCTGCTGAGATGCTAAAAGCCTCTGGTACACCATTCGACTTCTTCGCATTTAGTCCAACACTAGCACATGAGCGCATCGCTGAACTTGTTGGTGCGAAAACTATTAAAGCATATCGACGCAGAGATCAGCGCGTTAAAACAATCGGATCACTATTCGGCATATCAACGGCATACCCTTCGGTATCCACATTCACATTCATTGCCGTGCTTCTCTCGGAACTTCTTGGCTATACCTCAATAATCTTTTCGAATGAACGCAGTGCAGATTTCGGGAATCTCACCTATCTCGGTCTTGAAGTAAACCACCAGTGGTGCAAGTCGTCCGAAGCAGAGAAACTAACTAATGACTACATCCAACGTTACATAACCACTGGCATCTCCACAACCTCCCTTCTTCGAGAATTCAGCGAACTCGAAATTGTGAGGAGATTTGTGCAGTACCCGCAATATCTTCACTTCGTAACAAGCTGCAATTGCTACTTTGGATTCTCACGCTTTGAGCAACGTTTCCTTCGCACACCGTATTGGTGCAAAGAATGTCCAAAGTGTATATTTCTCTTTGCATGTTTTTCAGCATTTCTTCCAAAGGAAGAAATGCTGAGTATCTTTGGTGCTGACCTCTACAAAAGAAAGCGTCTCTCACGACTATTTAAACGCATTCTTGGAATTGAAGGGTTCAAACCGCTTGACTGTGTTGGTGAGCCCGAAGAAATGATTCTTGCAATGCATCTTGCGTCAGCACGAAAGGAATATACAGGAGAACCTATTATGCAGCTTTTTGAAGAGTATTTCCCTCCTAGTTACAATTTTGATGAAATCGCACAGAAAGTCTTTAGCTAGTGCTATCTTGTTTTTAGGAACCAACACATGGAGTAAGTGTATATTCACGCATATTAACTAATACCTCCTCCGTGATAGTCCGCGCGATAGACTAGCTGGTCGTTTTGGTACATTGCTTCGGTTGCTGTGAAACGGTCGAGTCCTCATTGAATAGTATTTGTGTACTTCCACTCACCTTCCCTGAATTCCTTTGGACCTCGAATAGGTGGCATTTCATCTTTGTATACAATCTCTCCACCAATAAAGTCTTTTCCACCAAAATACGTATCGTGGTATATGAGATTTCCCTGTTCAAAATGATAGTCCTCGCTTTTCAAACGACTTGAATAAGTATTTACATAATACCTTACGCTTTTAAATTCCCAATATCCAGCCGGGCGTTGTGCATTTAAGGCTGGCAGGATACAGTACTCGTGTGCGCCGAAACAAAGACGGAGAAAGATCCATGACAGATAGAGCGTATATGACGGAGGCATCGGACCATGAGATATGGTCCCGTGTCAATGCAGAAAGCCAACAAGGGAAGAAGTGGGTCGTTCAGTCCCAAATCCCAGGGGTTGCGCTCACGAGACTGAACAACCTTGTTGTTCAGCTGATCCTGGTGTCGGAGATACACACAGGTCGACACCGATTCAAACCCGGCACGGAGCCGTCGTCGGGGTAAGGTGCTCCGCGCGTTCGCGCCAAGCACCAGAGAGCCGAGACCCATGGGTCCCGGCTTTTCTCTTTTGTATTCACTGATCCTTAACGAAGAAATGTTTTCCTATTTGCTATGATATATACATGTCTGAACACACACAAAATCCTCGAATAACTGAGCGCGCAGAATATGGACCTCACCTCACAGAACACGAGCAGATTGGTTTCAATGGACGAGTTGCGATGTTTATTACAAACATCGTGGGTACTATGTACTGCGCATACGTCTTTACACTTATTGCATTTATCGCACTTCCCCAAGCAATAGGCGCGCACTCGTTTACGGTCTTTATCAACTGGCTTTCATCCAACTTTCTCCAGCTTGTACTTCTGCCGATTATCATTGTAGGACAAATGATTGCCGCACGAGCATCTGACAAGCAGGCTCTCCAGACATACAAAGATGCTGAAGCTCTTCTACAAATACAAGACGAAATGCATCGACTTATTAAGATCAAAACACTGAGTTAACTGAAGAGATTCACAAGAAAGTCATGCGGTCGTGAGTTATCAACACCTACCCAAATTTTACACTGTGCCATGATAGGTATAGGCTCAAAGAGTACCAAAAACCGCCATTATTTAATTACGCAATTACCATGAAAAAAATACTCGTCGTTATAGGAAGTGCTCGTGAAGGTCGTGCAGCAGACAAGGTCGCAGAGCTAGTGACAGATGAGCTAACAGCCCTGGGTGCAGAACCCGTAATCGCTGACCTCCACCAGATCGACATGCCGTTCTTTAACAATCCCGTATCACCTGCAGCTGAAAACTACACCATCACAGAACCAAGCGCACTCGCCTGGCAGAAGATGGTTGTAGAAAGTGACGGTGTTGTGCTTCTAACTCCTGAATATAATCACGGCACATCAGGAATTCTCAAGAATGCCATCGATTGGCTCGCAGCTGAATGGGTTGAAAAACCAGTTGCAGTTATCGGCTATGGATGGAGCGGTGCAGTACACGGTATCGCAAATGTTGTAGAGAGTACAAAACATCTTAAGGCCGCTGTTGTGCCAGAAACAGCAAGCCTCTTCTTTATGAAGACAATTGGTATGGACGGCGCACCTACTGGTGAAGAAGCGAAGGCAGCAGTTGAGCCTGTGCTTAAGGCACTTGTTGGATAGTGTTCTGATTTGAGATATGGAAAAGCAAGAGCGCGCGCCAAATGGCGCGCGCTTTTGCTTTTCTTTTTGTTACTCACTCGTTAAATCCAGGCCAAACATTTTTCTTCCCAAAGCGCTGTAGAAATCGGGCCTTGCTTCCCACTCTGCCTGACTACTCTCATCAAGGATTCTAATCAAGTCTTCAGGCTCCATGTGCACCAACAAATCTTCCGCATTTTGTGTAGGTTTCTGCAAATGAGTATCTGTATGCCGAGCAGTCATAAGTCTCATATTTTCTAATTTAACCCGTCTGATTTCCCTGAGAGACACTGGAGCCATTTCTGGATTAGGCGCTTGAGTTTTCGGAACCTCATTAGCTAGTCCCACTTGAATAACTCTTGGTTTCCATGGTTCTGGCATTTTATCTCCACTCATATGCATACAGTATACCTCAACAATCTACGAGTCCCACGTAAAGCCATTTCCAAAGTGACCATACTTTGCAGTCTCTCGGAATTGCGGCTTCTTGAGCTTAAGGGTCTTGATGATTGACTGCGGCTTGAGGTCATACCCCTTAATTGCCTCCTGCACACCATCAATAGTAACTACCGCCATAAGAGGCTCAGCGAGACCAATTGCGTATGCGATGTGCACGTATACTTCCTGTGCTTTTCGTTTCTTGAGGTAGTCCACTGCGATACGTCGTGCCATATATGCCGCACTTCGGTCTACCTTTGTAGCATCTTTTCCTGAGAAGCATCCTCCACCAAGTGGGATATTTGGACCGTAGTTATCGACAGCGAGCTTTCGTCCGGTGAGTCCAGTGTCTGCTGCAAATCCTCCAATAGTCCACTTCCCGTTTGGATTCTGAAGCCAAGCCTTTTTAAGGGTGAGTCCCGACTTTAGCAACGGTACAATTTCTTTCTTCACAATCTTTGTGAGTTCAGACTTTTCACTATAGTCGCCGTTACACACAGATGTGAGCACTGAGATAACTTTTCCATCCTCGACAGTCACCTGTGCCTTTCCATCGCGTGCTCCCATCGCTTTCGTGAGCTTGCGAGCAAGTACCATTTCGAGTGGAAGAAATTCCTTTGTTTCGCTTGTCGCGTATCCAACCATAATTCCTTGATCACCTGCCCCATCATTATCAACGCCAGAACCAATTTCCGGACTTTGTTCAACGACGTTTACCGTCACACCTATTTCTTCTTTGTATCCGCAATCCTTATATACATTCTTTGCAATTTCTCTGATGTTTACATATGCCTTTGTGGTGAGTTCGCCGGTGACATTTATAATGCCATGACCACCGAGCACCTCTATCGCAACGCGAGAGTTCGGATCTTGCGTAAGGCATGCGTCAAGAATTGCATCTGATATCTGATCGCACACTTTATCTGGGTGACCAATGGAAACTGATTCTGCTGTTCGTATCATGACTAAAATAAAATAAATAATAAAAACTCCTTCCGTTTAGGAAAGAGTCTCTATTAAGAAGACGGTATCTTTCCCTTTCGGGCTGGATGTAGCACCTTCTGCATTTTGTGCAGGGTTGCCGGGAGGTCACTGAGCCAAGACTCTACCACCACTCTTGATAAACGTATGGAGTTGTATGAGAAGTATACTATGACTTCGAGATTCGTGACAAATATATAAATACAAGTATAGTAATCCTACGCAACAAGGGAGGCGGAAATGCGCACAGAAGATGAAGACGATTCTGAAGTCACACCTATGCGGTGGCTGGGATGGGCAGCCCTTCTGCTCCTGGTCGCTTGCCTCGTGGCGGTAGCTGCGTGGCTCATATGTAGCGAAATCTCTCGGTCGTCTCTTGTCAAAGGGGCGGCCGTTTTGTTTAAGTTCCTCTTCGTCATTTTAGAAGGATGGGTAATTACCCCAGATGCGCGTGGTCATTCCACACCCACACTTTCCAACCAAAACCCGTATCGAACTCTCCTTTCTTTAATACTGTGAGGCCAGTATTTTCCATCGTGTAGCCTCGAATAAATGCATGACACATATCTGCAGTAAGTGATTCTCCAAATACTACGTACGACGCGAATACTTTTAAAAAGTATGAATGCGTCACAATTGCAATATGTTCTTCTCCGCGTTCATCTAGAAAATCTAAAGCTCTTTTTGCCCGCACTTTAAAATCATCAAAGTTCTCTTCATCTGAATATCTAAATCCTGGGACAGAAAAGTTTTTAATTATGAGTGCTTCTATTTCTTTGACCTCTGCACTCTTGGCATCTTTTCCAATGAGAACTGACGGCCTTCGCCTTTCAGCAAATAACTCAGATTCAATCACATCTGTCCCGATCCTTTTCCCAATAATTTCAGCTGTATCACGCGCACGCTTCATGGTACTTGAGACCAGTAACTCTATTGGAAGTTTCGAGCAACGCTCTGCCATTACATGCGCTTGCTGTATTCCTAATTCTGTAAGAGGGGTCGTGGGTCCTTGACGGACGAGTCCTAAGTTCCCCTCACTTTGACCATGGCGAATTAAGTATACAGTCTTCATATATGCACTATACCAAATTACCCTCAATGATTTCGTACAAAGCTTTCCGTAGCACAACGGGACTACTTAGCACCTTCCCATCTTTTGCAACCTGAGCAAGTGGCAGTGGTATTAGTTTTGATGTTCCAGACGGCTTTAATGTACCAAGCTCTACTTTTTGCTCGAGCGCATATTTGAGTAAGACATCTGGTGCGATTGGTGCATCATTATATAAAATGAACTCCGCGGGACGACCCAAGAAACTTTCAATCTTCTGAACAAAGTCGGTCGCAGTATAATTATCTGTCTCCCCTCTTTTGGTCATAATATTTACCACAAGCACGATTTTTGCATCTGAATGATGCAGTGACTCCTTCATACCATGAGGAAGTAATACCGGGATAATGCTTGAGTACAAATCACCAGGAGAGATAACTATGTAGTCCGCACTCTGAATAGCTGTAAGTACTGGAGCAGATGCTCGTACTACCGGCTTCAAATATATATCTGAAATACTGTGGAGATCTGGACGCCACAGAGGATTCTTCGCAATGGTATCAATATTTGTTTCCCCAGAGATAGTGTCACCGATTCGGAGGGTTGCACAGAGTTCGGTCTTCTCGTTCGTAACTGGGTATATTTTGTGTTCTCCAAGCTCACACATGTGCCACATCATTTCGAGCGCTTTTTCCGGACTGCTTACTTTCTCAAGCGCATGAAAGAGTAGGTTCTTTACGGAGTGACTATCGAGCGATCCTTGTCCGTACCGATAAGAAAGCGCATCACGTACTGCTTCATCATTGCAAAGTGCGACAATGCACTTAGTTAAATCTCCTGTATAACCACTTCCGTCATATTCTTTCTGCAATACGCCTGTAGAACCACCAGAATCAGTACTTGGACACACTCCCGTAATTTGTATGTCTGGGATTTCTTTCAATGCTTTAAGCACTTGAGCATGCCCGGTGCCCCCGCCAATGGTTACGATATGCGTCATGAGTCAGGATTGTATAAAGTATAGAACTTGGAAATCCTTAGAAAGTTGCACTGACCTGATGTCTGCCGTCCGCAAGACTAAATGCCCGCAACTCCAAAGATCATTCCAACTCCGTACGTAATTACCATTGCGAGCGTACCTCCTATGACAACTCGAATAGCTGCACGGCTTCTGCTTGCACCACTAATGTGAGCGCTAAAAATTCCTGTAAGGAAGAGCGCAAGAAGCACTGAGGCGAAAGCAATCGGTATACGAATTCCAACTGGTGGAAGTGTAATGGCAAGAAGCGGAATGAGTGCGCCCACGGCAAATGACACTGCTGAGGCAAGTGCTGCATGACCAGGATTTGTGAGTTCGTTTGGGTTAATACCAAGCTCAGCATCTGCATGAGCTGCAAATGCATCTTTCTCTGTAAGCTCACGCGCAACAATCTCTGCGGTACCTCGCTTTAGCCCTTTCTTTTCATAGATCACCACTAATTCTTCGAGCTCCTGCTCAGGAAAGTTCTCGAGTTCAAATCGCTCCTGGTCGAGCAGTGCTTTCTCAGAATCTTTCTGGCTGCTTACCGACACATACTCACCTACTGACATTGAAAGCGCTCCGGCCACGAGACCCGCAATACCGACCATAAAGACTGAGCCGGAAGAGCTGTTTGCACCTGCAACTCCAACCACTAGCGCAGCGACCGAGACAATACCGTCATCTGCTCCCAGCACTGCCGCACGAAGCCAGTTCTGACGTGCTGAAGAATTTTGCCCGTCTAACTGTCCTCGCTTTTTTTCTGTGTATTTTGCATTCATATCTATCGAGTATATCGTATACTTAGTCTCAATGAAACCTGCTCAAATTATCTCATTTGACGAGTTTAATCTTATTCGTGACACACTGGGTACAATTGTGTGCACGTCAGGCCCTTTCGATCCAATACACCCAGGGCACATGTCGTGCATCCACGACTCCAAACAATATGGAGACACGTTGGTTGTAATAGTGAACGGTGACGATTTCCTTGTTCGGAAAAAAGGCAAAGCATTTATGGACCTGAAGACTCGCTGTATGATTGTTTCTTATATACGTGGAGTTGATTATGTTATTCCTTTTGAGATAGAAAATGATCACTCTGTATGCGTTGCATTAGAGAAACTGAAACCCCACATTTTCACAAAAGGCGGAGATAGAAAAGATCAATACACGATTCCAGAATGGGATGTGTGCCAGGCAAACGGCATAAAAGTCATTTTTCAAGTCGGCCTTAACAAAGACTGGAGTAGTTCAGATTTCCTCCGAGAATGGGGCGAATTCAGTAAACAGCGCGCATGAATACCGAAGTGCCAATCATAGACAGTGCGCTAAGTCTTCAGGAGGCACTTATGGGAATAGTCATTCCGCCAGACATACGTGACGAGCTTACAATTATAGACATTCCGTATATATCCTTTGACGACAAACTTCATCAAGGTCAACTTGTGCTTCATGTAGATATTGCAGACGAGGTTCAGGAAATCTTTCAAGAAATTCTAAAACTACGCTTCCCTATCGAGCACGCAATTCCAATGTCTGTATACGACTGGGATGACGAGAAATCCATGCGCTCTAATAATACTTCGGTTTTCAATTATCGAGTTGTCTACGGCACGGACCAGGTCTCAAATCATTCCAAAGGTCTAGCTATCGATATAAATACTCGACTTAATCCATGCACTGCAATCGACGGCACGCTTCAGCCAGCAAATGGCACGTACGACCCGAGTGTGCCCGGAACACTCACTCCCGAAAGTCCAGTAGTGAAACTATTTGCCGATCGTGGTTGGAGATGGCTTGGCCACCGCGAACGCAAAGACTGGCAGCATTTTAATAAAAGCAGTGCTAAAATTTAGATATGACCACACCAATAATACTTGCAGAATTATACGCATGGGTTCTTATATTTATAGGCATTACTTCGTTCCAGAAAAATCTAGAGACACTATTCAAAGAAATGTCTCACTCAATGAGCCTTATGTGGATCAGTGGTTTAATTACTTTTGTCATTGGATTCTTCACTCTTGCTCTATATAGCGTATGGTCGCCGAGTTGGTATGTAATTGTCACAATTGCAGGCTGGCTTACCCTCCTAAAAGGTGTAGCCATGATGGTGGTTCCACACCACCTAATGAAACTCTCTCATAAGATACACGGAAAGTACCTTAAGAACGTAGGAACAATTAGTTTTGTTGTTGGAATACTACTGCTTGTGCTTGTAGTGTTTGTAAGATAACTGCAACGTTTGACAAATAATTGCACAGTAGTAAAGTGCGAGACAATAGGAACGTATGACACTTATCAAGAAACTCTTTACCGAGGAACTCAAGAAGGCTGGTATCACCGTAAATGGCACACAGCCATATGATATTCATGTGCTAGATGAGCGTGTGTATGTACGAGTATTTCTCCATGGCACGCTTGGTTTTGGTGAAGCGTATATGGATGGCTGGTGGACCTGTGAAGATATGGCAGGGCTTACTGCACGAGTAATGAGGGCTGGCACCATAAAGCATGCACAAAATTTTCCGGACAAAGTACTTTCCCTCACCCAGAAAGCATTCAATCTGCAGAGCATAGAAAAGGCTACCGAGGTTGGTGAAAAACACTATGATATTGGGAATGATCTATATGCAGCAATGCTTGATAAGCGTCTTGTATACACATGCGGTTACTGGCGAAATGCAAAGACTCTAGATGAAGCACAAGAAGACAAGCTCCGATTGATTTGCGAAAAGCTTTCACTTAAGCCCGGGCAACGAATCCTAGGTGTCGGATGTGGCTGGGGTTCATTTGCAAAATACGCAGCAGAACAGTATGGCGTCTCGGTCGTTGGAATCACCATATCAAACGAACAACTCACACTTGGAAAAGAACTTTGTAAGGGCTTACCAGTAGACCTACGATTCCTTGATTATCGCGATGTGCAAAAAGAATTTCCTGAACCATTTGATCATATTGTCTCAATAGGAATGTTTGAGCATGTCGGCCCTAAAAACTACGGAGTTTACATGAAGACACTGTCTAAGGTACTCAAACCTGCAGGCCTCTTCCTGCTTCATACAATTGGCGGCGGCGGCGCAGACCCGTGGTTTAACAAGTACATATTCCCAGGCGGTTATTTACCCCGAATGGAGGAAATCATACAGGCTACCCGCGACACATTTGTCATTGAAGATTGGCATAATTTTGGACCCGACTATGACCGCACACTTAGTGCATGGTACGAAAATTTCAATACAGTTTGGCCAACACTTAAGGCAACTGGTAAGTATGATGAACGATTTTATCGCATGTGGCGCTTCTACTTACTTTCTTGCGCCGGATCGTTTCGAGCTCGAGAACCACAACTCTGGCAAGTCGTACTATCGCCCACTGGTGTTTCCGGCGGATACAAATCTATTCGTTAGCCGGTGAGACTCTTGCAATCCTTGACATCGCTTTTCGAGTATGGTAGATTTACTCTATCATTGCAGAACGCCTAAGAGAAGCACGAAAGTCGTTTCGCTAACCGCCTCCTGTCTTGATAGTTAATAACGTGCGTTTTCTATTACATTATGGACGAAACAAAAGTAGCTGGGCAAGAAGAAGGAGTCATTGTTGGCCTAACTGACAAAGGCTTCGGATTTATCCGACGCGAAGGAATGGACAAAGACCTCTTCTTCCACATGAACGAGCTTAAGAACGTACAGTTCGACGAGCTCCGCCAGGGAGATAAGGTAACGTTTGAAGTTGGCGAAGGCCCTAAGGGACCAAACGCTATCAACGTTTACCGAGCTTAAATGTTCAAGAAAAACGCGCGCCCTTAAAGCGCGCTTTTTTCTTATCAAAAAAGCTGGAGACACCGCACCTTACGTTACGCCGCACATAGAAAACCATGGAAACTATCACTCACACCACATCAATTGCCAAACCGCCCTCAGAAGTATTTGAGGCGTTTTCCTCACTTGGAGGTATTCGAAGCTGGTGGACTAATGCCATCAGTGGCAATCCCGATAAAAACGGCGAGCTCACACAACAGTTCGGTATGGATCGCCATATCGTTTTTTCAGTCAGTGGCATGAAGAAGAATTCTTTTATTACACTTACTGCACTTTCTTCAAACTTTGCAGATGGTAAGGAAGCCATTGGAGCGTCTCTTACTCTTAAGGCCTCACTCAATTCATCCCACAACAGCACATTCTCGATTGTGTATGAGAACTGGAAAAATAAAACTCCATTCTTTAAAACTCAAGATACGTACTGGAAAGAACGCATGGAAAGTCTCAAGAAAATTTGCGAACAAGGAAAAGGCGACCCAGAAATAGTCACGTTGCCCCGTAAGTAAACGCTCGGAATCTAAAGGCCTTAAGCACCTTTTACTGGTGCACAACGTACGCACTTACAACCCTTGGGGACAATGTGCACGTCTACGAATTCCTTACCATAGTCATACGAAAGCTCTTCTCCCTCTTTTATGTTTCGTTTTGAAAAGATAAACACACGACCTTTATATATTTCAACTTCGCAATTTGGGCGATGTGAGTGGTTTATGTAGCGAGCTGTGTTTGTACGAGCAGCACCATCTATCGTCTTATTTTTACTAATTTCAAACAAGTACTGACTTTTGCTCTTCATTTCTTCCTCTTTAGAAATAACCCTGCCCACGTATTCAATAAGGCATTTCTCTTTTGGAATTGCTTCGCCTGCGAAAAGTCCGAGACCTGCGCTAGAACGTTTCACTTTTAAAATAAATCCCCCTGGTACATATTTTCCTGTTTTGGTCATAGAATGCACCTATTATAACTAAAACTGTGCTGAAGCAATCTGCTTTCCACCGTTTACAAGCTTGGCAAGTGCTGCCTGTGTTGAAGGAATATGTGCAGGATTAACGAATCCCACAACCTGAACAGCTACGCCAGTACATGCACCCATGACGCGACTTGGGTTG